>NZ_JAJSOZ010000002.1:0-387753 GCF_021282335.1 Bacillus sp. G16
ATCCTATAGAAAAGGAGGTTTTTATAATGAGAAATATTTACAAAGATGTCCTTTTAATTATCATTGGAACATTTCTAATTGCTGCATCTATTGAGTTTTTTGTTATTCCAAATAAATTAGGTGATGGAAGCACAGTTGGTATTGCTTTAGTTTTATATTATCTATTTCATATACCAACAAGTATAAGTACGTTTCTAATAAACCTTGTTTTTATAGCTGCAGCTTATAAATTCTTAACAAAGAAAACGATCCTTTATACCACATTCGGGGCCATTATGACGTCTGTTTTCCTTAAGATTGTAAGTTTTATTCCATTTGCCATCCATGACATCATTTTAGGTATTGTGTTTGGAGCTTTATTGATGGGGGCAGGGCTCGCCATGATTTTTATTGCAGATGGTTCTACCGGAGGAACCACTCTTATGGCTTATTTATTAAATTATACTAAAGGGTATAGTATTTCAAAAAGCTTATTCTATATGGATAGCTTCATTATATTTGCCTCCATATTTGCTGTGGGAATTAATAACACATTATACACGTTTATTTTTGTTTATTTGTGCGTCAAGATCGTCGATATAATGATTGAAGGTTTTCATAATAAGAAAGCTATGACCATTATGTCAGATCAATATGAAAAAATTGCACAGTTCATTACTAGTGAGTTCGGCAGCGCCGCAACTATATTTTATGGATATGGTTATTATGCTAATAAGGATAAACGTATTATCTATGTTGTCATTAAAAAGAACGAGCTGCTAAAAATTAAGAAGAGTGTTCAAGACATTGATCCAAACTCCTTTATCGTTATTCATGAAGTGAAAGAAGCGGTAGGCGGGAAGTTCGGATTGATGAACAATAAGTTAGCTAAAAAGGCAAATTAAATAAACAGATTTTTAATTTATTTGCTGCTATTAACTTTTTAATGGAGAGTGGAGGAGTGCTTATTAAAAAGCTCACTCCTCCCTAAATATTTCAAGCGTTTGAAATCATTCATTACCTCCACTTATAAATAAACCACTGATTATGCACATGTCCTTGGTGCCATGTCTGTTAAAGTAAGCGCCTGTCCATTTCCTTCCGCCATTTCCACAAGGGTATAACTAATAGTTTTACTCTATGAAATACAAATCATTTTTTATAAGATTATTAGCTATATAATTTCCAAAGATAGTTTTTCCAAATGATTCCTTACAAGTTCAAGGTAATGTTGGCTATTTGCATAAAGATATAGTTTTCTTTTCAACTCTTTATTCTTGATGTCTATAAATGCCAGATTGTCATAGGAGTAATGCTGAACGATGAGCGTTGGTAAATAAATTTATGCCGTATCCTTTAATAATATAATTATGTATGCATGATATGGGACAGAAATAAACATCTTTTTATCCAGAATTTCTGTCTCTTTCAATCTTTAATATCATTTGGAGTTTGAAGCGAAGTTTTTCATTGCAGGCTATGATCCCCGACAATCTCCAAGTGTTGTATCATCTGAAGTTAAACTCTATTGAAAGGATGCTATAATAAATTGATATTGTAAACTAAGACATACAATAGATAAATATAATGATGAAATAGGGAATGAATGAAATAATGAATAAAACTAAAATACTTATTATCGAAGATGACGAAGCAATAGCTGATCTACTTTCATACGGACTTACGCAAGAAGGTTTCCACACGTGTACTGAGGCTAACGGAGATTTAGGAATGAAACAACTAGACCAATTCAAACCAGATCTTCTGCTGCTCGATTGGATGCTGCCAGATTGCAGCGGATTGGATATCTGTAAAAAAGTAACCCATCAATATAATATCCCTATACTTATGATCACCGCAAAGTCAGACATCACTGATAAAGTACTTGGGTTGGAATTTGGGGCTGATGATTATATTACAAAGCCATTTGACTTGCGCGAAGTTATCGCCAGAATTCGTACGATACTTAGGCGCCTTGAACAAGCTAACCACGTAAACGACCGAGGAACGTCTAATGAGGATCATATTCAGTTTAAGAATATTGTGATCACCCCAGATGAGAGATTAGTTAAAAAAGACGGGATCATTGTTGATTTGACTCCTAAAGAATTTGATCTGCTTAAGACGTTGATTGACCATCGAGGGAAAATCTTTACACGTTCAGAGCTGCTGGAATTCGTCTGGGGATACGATTTTGCCGGGGATACACGTACGGTAGATACTCATATTCAAAGACTCCGTAAAAAACTGGATGCAAGTGACTTGATTAAGACAGTGTTTGGCATCGGATATAAATTTGAGAAGCAGGAGGAGTAGAGAGTGTTTCGGACCATCAAGGGTAAATTCATTATTGGTTTTTTTCTGATTTTCTCTCTCTCTTTCCTCGTGCTTAATCAAACGGTCAAAAGCGTCATTTGGTCTAGTAATGAAAAAATTGTGACCTCAGATTTAATAGAATTGAAAAAAAACAGTATCGTGTATATCAACCAAGCATTTTTAATCAATCATTATAAAAACAATGAACTTTATTTCGGCGATATGGCCGAAGAAATCGTGGAGAGTTTAACTCATTCAACTGGAAGCAATGTAGGTGTTTATACCGTGGATGGCACTTTGTTGTCTTCTTCTAATAAAACGGTGTTTTCGCAAGGCAGTGATGAGGACCTAAAAAAAGCGGTTAACGGAAAGAATGCTTACCATATCACCTATGATCGAAATAAAGCACAGGTGTCTTTCTCTTATCCAGTTATCATTGATGGTGCAAAAGTTGGCATATTACGCTTTTCTAAAGATTTTAATCTGCTTTATAAACAAAGCGGAGAGATTTTAAATATTATTTTTTATATCGCACTTGCGATATTTGTGGCGGCCTTCCTATTCTCTTATATACTCTCCAGACACATCACAATTCCAATTGTCAAGCTGACAAAGGCCACCTCAGAAGTCAAAAAGGGAAAGCTGGATGTTGATATTCACTTTTCTAGAAAAGATGAAATCGGCCAGCTTACTAGTAATTTCAATGACATGATTACCACAATTAGAGATCAAATTTCAACCATCGAAAAAGATCGGGATCGGTTAAAGGAACTTAACGAACAGGAAAAACGTTTTTTTGACAATATGACGCATGAGCTGAAAACACCTTTGACTTCTATTCAAGGCTACGCCGAGATCATAAAAGAAAAAGGGGAATCGGATCAGAAGTTTTTTGATAAAGGAATGAATCATATTGTTAATGAAAGCCGGCGTTTGCACAATTTGGTCATAAAACTTCTTGAGGTATCTCGAGAAACATCTAAAGATCGTAATTTCGATAGGATTGATGCTGGAACCGTTTTGAAAGATGTATGCGAATCTATGAGAATTCGTGCAGAACGATATAAAAAAAGGATCATCTGTGAAATTGAAGAAGGCCTCTATGTTTATGGTCAAATGAATAGACTGCGCCAGCTTTTTATTAATCTTCTGGATAATGCGATCAAATACAGTTTATCGAATTCAAATATCATAATTAAGGCCAACGTTATTGGAGACCAGATTCTTTTTATATTCAAGAATCCAAGTGATCCGTATAATGACAACCAATACACAAAAGTGTTTCAGCCTTTTTATTCGGTAAACCAAAAGGTCTCAGAAGAAGGAAGTGTAGGCTTGGGCTTAAGTATAGTTAAAACAATTGTTGAGGAACATGAGGGAACAATCAAAATGTTCTATAAAGAAAACCATACAAATATCACTATTGAACTAGCTTACATGAAGGTTGAGAAATCATCATGAAGAACAAACAGTTTATTATTTTATTAGGCGTATTATTGATTTTCTTGATTTTTGTATCCAGTTATAATGTGGGAAAGAAATCGGAAACGATTATTATTCCAAACGAGGAAGAGAATCATATTGATGATAATCAAAAGTCAGGCTCCTTTCAAGTGAAGAAGATATATCGCCTCCCCAAAGCTGACGAGTTGCTTGGATGGTCTTCATCGAACTCTATAGTCGGTTTTTTCAAGGGAGATGACACAACTGAACATGAAACGCATCAGCTTCAGCGTCTTTCCTTCCCTTTTGAAAAACCTGAGACGCTGAAAAGCATTGAAAGCAACACTATCAACTTAAAGATGTCTCCAGATGGAAAGAACATCGTCGGATCAACAATGTCATCGGATAGGACAACATTAAATCTGATGTCATTGACGAACAGAAACAAAAAGGAAATCGCCAGCTTTCCATCTAACAAGAATGCCTTCGTACAGGATGTTTCATGGTCAAATAATAGCAAATCCATTTGTTATCTTGTCATAGATCCTGCGAAAAATGGCCAGACTGCAGTCAATGTATACAATATAGATTCCGGAACGCTCAAAACGTATCCATTGAAGAATGTGGATGAAAAAGAGTCGCTTACAGCAGTTTCTATTTCAGATGATGGACGCAAGGTGCTGCTTACGGCGTTACACGGGCAACAATATCGCATTATGACGGGGAACGTTAGCGATGATGGCATCACTGTTCAGAAAAAGCGCCAGAACAGCTATGCCGAACCTGTTTGGTTAAACAATGACCAGTTTGTATTTTTAAGTACCGGAGAAACCTTGTATGAATACGATCTCAGAAACAGTGAGCTTTCTGTTCTGCTCGAAAATGTAGCGGTTTTCAAAATATCAAATGATCGAAAGAAAATTGCTTACTCTTTATATGACAAGGACAATACGTATGCAGGAAAGCTGCAAGGGAAAAATATCCTGTTCGCAGAGCCAATATACCATGGCACCAATCCATCAGAAATATATTGGAGTCCGGATGGCAGCAATCTGCTCGTATATAACCAAAATCCATATTCCGCTATGGAAAGTTCATCGGCCCGATTTTTTGATGATCATTCTTATATCATAACATTTAAATAATCTGCCGCTTTATGCTTAAAACCTTATTTCTGTTGAAGACGGAAATAAGGTTTTTTATTGCAATCTGCTAGTCATTACATATCTATATGCTGTTTCCTTCTTTTTTGACATTTTGTTTACAAGTTGATCAAACTTCTGCGATATCTTCTCTTTATATTAAAAGAGCATCATTTCTATCAAACTTTGCCCCGGAGTTTAATTGACTTTCTTATCGATGTAACTGGTTTTAAAAAAACTAGTTTTGATATCTACAATTGAGGAGTTGGAAAAAGTGTCAAATTCACCAAGAAGGGACCGTAAATTGAATCAAATAAGCAAAATAGGTTTTGGGATATTGATTATTCTAGGTATAGCTTTATTATGCATTTCTTGGAAAGCACTTGCCGGTCCAAAGCAGGAACCCATAAAAGAAAGTGCTGCTGCTTCTGAGCAGATGCACAAAGAAAAGAACAAAAATGCAGCAGAAAAAAAGGAAGAACAAAAATCATCATCTGAAATCGGAAAGGTGGTCTATTTAACTTTTGATGACGGCCCAAACCCTGCTGCTTCAGAAAAAATTATGGATTTGCTCCATAAATACAATGCAAAAGGAACGTTTTTTATGTTAAAACCTAATATCGAGCGAAATCCTGATCTTGTGAGAAAAATGGTGGAAAGCGGTCACTCTGTTGGGTCTCATGGCGTGACCCATCAGGTTTCCGAAATCTATAAATCCCCTGAAAGCTTTGCTACAGAAATGAACGACACGCTTGATTTTATCAATGAAACGACCAAAATCAACACACATTTGATACGAGCACCTTACGGGTCAAAGCCCTACATTACCGGCCCATTTAGAGAAGTTGTTAAGCGCGATCATTTTAATCTATGGGATTGGACAGTAGACTCAGAGGACTGGAAGTACACTCACGGCGAATTTGTAAAAAATACAATTCAACAAGTAAACAATCTTGTCGGGAAAGAGCCACTTGTTGTATTAATGCATGAAAAACCGACTACTGCGGCATATCTAGAAGAATTATTAAAATATTTCCGGGAAAGCGGCTACGAAATGAAAGCAATTGATGATTCAATAAAACCGGTACAATTCAGATTCAATTGAAGTAAAAGTCTAACAATAAAATCATGATTAAGGTATCTTCTATTAGCTTAAAAATATCACAGAGATGAAGGAATTATTTATGAGGGAACCGTTAACCTTTTTAACACAATTTCATTCCAAAAATATCTGAGATACGAAGCATAAGATACAGTGCATAACAACTTGTATAGGAATCTACCAACTTGTTTAGAAAGGATTATGATAGTGAAAATTGGGAGAAGGAAACTGAAAATGCAAAGTATTATATTGTTTATTCTAGCCCTCTTGTTAACCATTGGAGGCCTGACTTGCTACAGTATTTACCGCAACGTAGCAAAATCAGTCAATCATATGTATGAGCCTCTACATAGAGATTCCAAGCAACAAGATGATGGTATTGGGCATGATCCTATATCCATTCTTTTGCTGGGAGTAGATGAGCGCCCCGGTGATAAGGGGCGCACTGATTCGATGATCGTACTGACTGTAAATCCAGAGACTAAAACATCAACAATGGTAAGCATACCGCGTGATACCAGAGTATTTATGCAATCAAAGAATACCAATATTAAAATAAACGCAGCCTATACTTATGAAGGAATTGAAGGTACCGTTCAAACCGTCGAACAATTTTTAAACATTCCAATCAACTATTATATCAAAGTGAATATGGAAGGTTTTAAAGATATTGTAGATGCTATTGGCGGAATTACAGTGAATAATGATTTCCCTTTCACCCTTGAAGGCGTACATATACCAAAAGGGGAACAGCACATTGATGGAAAAATCGCTCTTAAATATGCACGGATGAGAAAAGAAGATCCACGCGGTGATTTTGGGCGACAGCAGCGGCAGCGTGAAATCATTAACGAAATTATTCACGAAGGTGCACAATTAAAATCATTAGCAAATTACCAAGGGATCTTAACCGCATTAGAAGAAAATATTCAAACGAACTTATCACTGGATAAAATGATTGATATTCAACGTTCTTATAAAGAAGCCGTTAACAATATTCATCAGATAGAAATAAAAGGTGATGATAAAAAAATAGATCATTTATGGTACCATGTTGTAACTGATGAAACGAGAAAGGACATATCGAAAAAACTTCGCCAGCAACTGAATCTAGAATCTTAAAATAAATTCATAACCTATTACTCAGGTATAGAGAAGAGTTTTTATCTCTTCTCTCATTTTTTTCGTGAATGTTTTATATCTGGTTTTATGCCCCAACTGCGTCCCGCTATTTTAACTTCTTTTACAAACGAATCCTTTTCTATATGGGCCACCGCTGACAATAGAACCCGACTGATTTTCATCGGTACTCTCCCCTTTTTTAATTGTTCATCTTGCTTTACTGCTCATAACGATTTTCCAGAATAGAAAATAGAGTATTCGTTTTTTGCCTTAAAGCCTAGTTTAGTTGCTAAAGTGATGGACGAATTGTTACAAACATCACAATCCCAACTAGGAATAATCCCATTTTTCAGACAAATTTCTATAAATTCACTTCCAACACAGTAAGCTAAACCCATGCCTCTATATTCTTCAAGTGTATAGATATCCATTTCTGCACGATTATGCCCTAAAAATATAGAGGTACACTCACTTACAACATGATTGCCATGTACTACAGCAAATCCAAAGCCATTTGCAGAAAAATGTGAGACAGAATCCCAGTACTCCTCATAATAAGCTCTGTTAAACGCTGTGCTGTTAGAAATGATGTCTTCGTCTATTCTTTTCAATATAAGCCCCTTTGGAAGTCGAAAAACCGTTTTTGAAGGTTTTTGCTGAAAAGAAAATGCCATTCTTTTCATTTGGTTCAATTCGTCTTTCAGTATTGTTTTCATTACTCTATCCCATGTATCGCTAGAAGAAAACAAGGTAAATCTTTTTGTTGATTTCGATTGTTCTTCATAAAATCCAGCAATAAAATCGTTAAATTCTTGATTCCCGTGTTCTCCCGCAATATAATAAATTCCTGATTCAGTCCCTATAAAAAACGATTTAGGCAATGTTTGATCATCTACATAAACAACTCCCCGAATCGTCTGATCTAATATTGAATACACAAATGTTGGGCAACATTTGTTTTGAAACAATGTTATCAAGCAGTTATATTTTTCTTTGCTTAACTCTTGCAAACTGACAACTCCTTTGGATAATTCCGGTAGTATATAAATTATACAATCCTCTCTAACAATTCCCCCACTTTTTCTGCCATGACACGAGGCGGATAAGGCATTTCGTTTTTTAACCACCATTCCACTACCCCTACGTAAGCATTTGCAACGAATTCAACAATGACATCTTCACTTTGGCCGTGATTTTTTCCTTTCGTTATATCGACATCTTTCTTAAACTCTTCGATATTAAACTTAAGAAACTGACTGCGAAAATATCGAGCTCCCTCACTGGCCAACATCGTCGAAAAGAATAAATAATTACTCTCAAGATATTCCATACAGTGAAGAGTACATTCAATCCAATCCATTTCAGTTGCTGACTCGCAAAAATCCCCCATATTGTTTATATGTTCTTCCATAATCTTATCTAATAGATCAAATTTATCTAAGTAATGAAGATAAATGGTTCCTCGATTAACATTTGCTCTGTCAGCAATATCCTTAATTGTAATGTGATCAAAACTTTTTTCAGTCATCAGCTCAATCAGAGCCCTCTTAATCGTTTCTTGGCTTTTTGTTATTCTTCTATCCACTTTGGACATACCTGGTCACCAAACTTTCTTAAGATAATCAACAATTTCGTTTGAAATGTTGAATAATCAACAAATTGCATGAATTTAACCATTGTACACACTATTTTTCTATTTACAATAATAAACAACTGCTGATTCATTAATCAATAATGCTTTTCCTTTTCAAATGACGTCAATGTCCATTTTAGTTACAAAATCCTATTCTGTTCATTGCAGGTGAAAATGCTAACTCCAGGTACTTCAGCGAAGATGCTTACAAATTGGCGGCAAACTCAATGCAGGGCATGTGGATCTGTACGACAAAAAGCAGTACATCCCGTTTTACAAGCTTGAGTCCTTCTTCGAAGAGAATCTGAAGAAAAAATGAGGCTTTTTTAAAACCTCCTCTCTTAGCTTTTTAAAAAGATTTTTATTAAAGGCTACATTGTGTCAATCATGATCATATGAGGTGAAGAATGATAAAAAAACAATTTACGATCATTAAGGAAACAGGATTTGCGAGACCAGCAACCTTGTTAGTAAGTTTATCTCATCGATTTACATCAGATATTTTTCTTAAATATCGAGGAAAAACTGTTAATCTAAAACACTCACCTAAATCCATAATGGATATTATGGACTTAGGAATAAAACCTGGAACCCAAATATATATACAGGCTAATGGAGCTGACGAGGCGCAGGCTATACAATACATTAAAGATTATTTAATAAAAAGAGATTATGTACAGTAAACTTGATGTCCGCCCATCAAAGGTGGGCCGGATATATATACCCTAAAAAAATGTAAACCTGTAGCCTAATTATTAATGACTGAAGTTAGGAGTTGCTTCTTTGACCAAACGAAATAATTTATTAATATTTATATTGACCGTTGGAACTTTTGGCATTATAAACACCGAAATGGGAGTTATCGGGATATTACCTTTCATTGCTGATTATTTTCATATCAGTGTCTCTACTGCCGGATGGCTGGTGAGTCTCTTTGCACTTACTGTTGCAATATGCGGGCCCACTATGCCGTTATTATTTTCGGGGATAAACCGCAAGAAGGCAATGTTGCTTGTACTTGGTATTTTTGTTCTTGGTAACATAGTCTCTCTATTTGCAACAAACTTTACGATCGCAATAATTGCTCGCGTGGTTCCAGCCATTTTTCATCCCATTTATTTTTCAGCGGCTTTTACAATAGCTGCTCACTCAGTTCCCAAGGAAGAATCACCAAAGGCTGTTGCTAAGGTAATTATGGGAGTGTCTGCAGGTATGGTACTTGGTGTGCCAATCGCAAGTTTTCTTGCTAGTACGATGTCGCTTCAAATGGCCATGTCATTCTTTGCTATCGTGAATGCTCTAACATTCATTGCTACATTCGTATTTTTCCCTTCTATGCCTGTTAAAGAAAGACTTTCTTATGGAGCACAGGTAAGCGTATTAAAAAAAACAGTTACTTGGCTTTCCATTACCGCTGTTATTTTAATAAACTCAGCAATATTCGGGGTGTATAGTTATCTTGCGGAATATCTGAAAACAGTTACGGAAATGTCTCCAAATACAATTAGTTTAATATTAGTCATCTTCGGCGGGGCAAATATGATTGGAAACATTGCGGCAGGTAAGTTACTCACTAAAAATCCCATCAAATCTGTCATTTTTTATCCATTCCTATTAGGAATCGTGTACATCATATTATTTTTAATAGGGCAGTTTACTTTACCTATGGCTATCATTACTTTAGTTTGGGGAATAGTAGCTGGGATCGGAAATAATATCAATCAATATTGGATTACATCTGCAGCTCCAGAAGCTCCTGATTTCGCTAATGGATTATTTTTAACATCAGCTAACTTAGGAACAACCATTGGCACAGCTGCAGGCGGATTATTTATATCAGTATTTGGTATCCAATATGTCGTATTAGTGGGATTTTTATCCGTTGTATTAAGCTTGATATCGATTTTACTAAGAACTTCTATGTATAGTCCCGAGAAACAATTTTTCAGATGAACTGTACACCCGCAATAAAATGGTAGGTGAAATTTAAAAACATACCAATATCATTTGGTATGTTTCTTGTTTAGACAGACCTTCAGTATTGTGGACAAGTTCCATGTATGTTCTCACCGATCACACTAATCCTTTAATCCCTGTCCATTGAGGATTTTCTCCATATATTTTTCAATCCTTGACTCTCGTGTTTTGGATTGTTTGGCTTGAGAAAAATAAAGAATGTACGCTCTTTGCCGCCCCGGGGTTAATGCTTCAAAAGCAGCTTTCAAGGCAGGGATTTCATCGAATTTACTTTGAAGTTCTTCAGGAATTTTATATTCTGTATCCTTTTTAAAATCCACTTCCAAACCGGCTTTTTCAACCTCAATGGCTTCATGAATATAGGCTTTCAAGATGGTTTCCATTTCAACTATTTCCTGAACATTGGTGAACCGAATCTGACGTGCCGCCTGTACATTCTCCGTTTGTTGGATGAGAATCCCATGGTCATCCTTTATCAAGGCACCTTTGTGAAACAGAAGCGCACAATATTCTTTAAATCCATGTATTAAAACGATGTTTTTATTATTAAACGTGTAACAAGGATGCTTCCATTTAAATTCTTCGGTCAGCTCAAAGTCAAGACAGATATTTCTTAACTTCTCGTATTCTTCCTTCCACTTTGTAGCTTTACTTAAAAATTCATCAACCTTAGGATTCGTTCTGTTATTTGACATCATGATCCCCCTCTTTCCGGAGCAGTTCGGCTTATTCCTTTACGTTATTCCACAAACAATTTTTTAGGCTCTTCCCGATTCTACATAGATATCACGCTCTGTTTTTCTTCATCCCCTGCCCTGTCAATTTTATTTTTGACATCACGGTATTTGTTTTATTCTCCTATCATCCATTGTATAGGTTCAAACTATATGATTTATTCAATAGATTAAGCTTACGGTGAAGATTATGCAACCATAAAAAAAAGGCTTGGACAAGAAACTGCTGACCGTTTAGAGGACTTACTTTGAGGTAAATAGGAAATTTGCGGGCTGTTGCATTTCACGTCGAAATACATCTCCTGATTTATAATAAACGTTATCAATGCAGGAAATCTTATAAGATATGCCCCGGTACACTTTGCTATTCAAGTACACCCAAGTCATCAAGGGCTATATCCATGTTCATAACATAAAAAACCTACAAAAAAAGAGAAGGCCTCTTTCCATCGAAATTTGGAATAAAGCCTTCTAACCTTGTTTATTATTTCACCGTCAACTTGGCAGGGATAGTTCATTAAATGTAACTATTTTATTAGTATTTAACTTCTTTATTCCTACCAATTAATAAGGTTACTACAACACTAGTTATACTAACTAAAGTTCCTGCAATAGAAAGAAGAATTGTCAAAAAACCATTGGGAATAAGAAATCCAATTGGAATGAGCCCCATAAAAATTAAAACGATAAAACATTGATATACTCCAGATATTATTCTTACAACCCAGTTACCAAAAAAGGACATGGCTAATGGAGGGATGAATAAAAATACAACGATCCCAATTGATATCATTAAAATAATAGGCTCATCAAATGAAATGACATTATCTCCAGGGGAATTTTTAGCAGCCACAAGTACAACAATTATAGACATAATTAGCGTAAGAAAAACCAGAGAAAACCTTTTTAACAACGTTATGACTCCTTTTTTTTAAACGTACTAAAAACGGGTATCCTGCTTTTTTTCAATTTCCATAACCACTTTATGTTATTCAATGAAAAAATATGAATGCAGTTCTATTTTTCATTAATTCTTCTAGTGAATTCTGATAAAGCTCTTGCAATATCAATTCGTTGACGTTGACCTCCTGAAAACTTCACTCCTTTTTCGCCAATACTGTAATATAACCTTTATCTAACAACATAACAAATTCATGGAAATTAGACAATTCAAAACTTATAGCGCTTTATTTCGAAACAAACCACTGAAAATTGTTGTAGTATGCACATGTCTTTATAGAATGTTTTAAGAAACCAACTTTTTTAAAAGGCCTGTACAAATACAGGTGAATAACATACTTTATTACATATAAGTTATCCTGCAAAACTGTGCACGAAATGTCGGGTAGATACATTTCACTCCTGTTATTCTTTTGTTAAAGGAGGTCAATAAATGGGTTCGCTTAAAAGTATGAATAGAGCATTAACGTATATTGAAGAAAACCTCACTAATGATATTGATTTTAAAGAAGTAGCGAAGCTTGCTTTCTGCTCTGATTATCATTTTAAAAGGATGTTTTCCTTCCTTGCAGGTATTTCATTATCGGAATATATCCGTCGCAGACGTCTTACTCTTGCAGCTTTTGAACTTAAAGACAGCAACGTAAAGGTTATTGACATTGCAATTAAGTACGGTTATCACTCACCAGATTCCTTTGCACGGGCATTTCAAAATTTGCATGGCATCAGACCATCAGAAGCTAGAAATAATGGCCATTCACTTAAAGCTTATCCACAAATGACCTTCCAATTATCAATCAAAGGAGGAAGTGAAATGAACTATCGTATTGAAGAAAAAGAGGCATTTCGCATCGTTGGCATTAAAAAAAGAGTTCCCATTATTTTTAAAGGGGTTAATCCGGAAATTGCATCTATGTGGGACAGTTTAGATGAAGAGGCAATAAATAAACTTAAAAAGCTTTCTAATGTAGCGCCTTTGGGTCTGATTAGTGCATCCACAAACTTTTCCGAAGGTCGGTTAGAGGAAAAAGGAGAGCTCGATCACTATATTGGCGCAGCCACAACGAAACAGTGTCCAAATAACCTCTCACAGCTTGAAGTTCCTGCCTCAACGTGGGCTGTATTCGAAGCAATCGGACCATTCCCGGATGCACTGCAAGAAGTATGGGGACGCATTTATTCCGAATGGTTCCCATCGGCAAATTATGAACAAATAGAAGGCCCAGAAATACTGTGGAACGAGCATAAGGATGTAACATCGCCATCTTTTAAAAGTGAAATTTGGATACCGATTTCAAAAAAGTAATATATTTTACGATAAAGTAAAAGGAATTGAAGGGTCTTTAAGGAAGGGGTCTAACCCCTTCCTCTTTATGCACCAACTCGATCTGCGGCAATTTTGAAATCACCATTGAAGCGCTGTCTGCATCTACAACGTGAATGTTGAGATGCTGCTTAATACCATTACTGTCAATAGAATTCGACTGATCTTCATTTATAATATCGCTTACACCCATTTACACTATTTCACATTCATTTTGGACACAAAATGGGCACTGATTTAGATTTAAAATGTCACTGAATTCGCAGTTTATTATGATAAAAATTTGTCTGCTTTTCATTTTTACAAAGGGTTTAAGAGAACCACTATAATTTGTAATAATAAATGGTTCAAGATGTATATTTGATGCCAAGTCATGAATTCCTAAAGGAGATTTAATAACTCATTTTTCAATGAAAAACTGATCTATGTTAATGAGTCGAGGTTTCAGGATATACACGGACCAATTGACCTTTCCTTTATTGGGAATACCACGTTCCCTATTGTTTTGATGTTATTTTTACTTGATCTGATTTTTTTAAAAAAGTTATTGACAATAAAAATTTAATCATGTTATTATTAAAAGTTTGATAATCCACCTCCATATATGGTAATCTTAAGAAGGTTACCATATATGGAGGTGGATGATATGTTTCAAATTGGCGATAACATTGTTTATCCAATGCACGGAGCAGGTATAATTGAAGCCATAGAAGAAAAAGAAATCTTAGGGAAAAAACAACAGTATTATGTCATAAAAATGACTATTAGTAATATGCAAGTTATGATTCCAACGCGTAAAATATTGAGTTCAAGTATACGACCAGTTACTGATATACGTGCATTAAAACACATTATACACATTTTTCAGCATGGAGAATCAGATAGGTTACTGCCGTATAAGCAAAGGTATATAGTAAACACGAACAAAATAAAAACGGGTGAAATACAAGAAGGCGCTGAAGTTGTACGTGATTTAATGCGTATGAAGAAAGAAAAAGCACTTAATGCAAGCGAAAAAAAAATGTTGGATAATGCATATGAATTTTTGATTAGTGAACTGGAAGTAATTAAAGGAATCACTGAAAAACAAATAAAAAGTTTCTGTTAAGGTTAATTATAGATAATGTATTGCATTCCAATGAATATCCTGAATTTTTCGATAATATTACAATAAAAAGTAAATCCATTTCAAAAACGTTCAACTTCTTCAACTTACTTTTAGAACATTAACCTCTTTTGTTATTCCTTCTAATCCATTTTTATTATTTAAATGTCTTCACGAACATTTGAAGTTTTATCAAAAAACTCGAGAAAATAGTCACTCGATTTTTGTAATCCTGATTCACACTGGCACGGACAAGGAGCCGTAAGGATGGAAGAGAGGCAGGGCTTCCATTGTGTTAGGTATATCTAAGTGATTATTTCTAGAAGAAAGTACAATCAATCTCACCTCTATCTTTATGAATTTCTTATATCCACTGCGACAGTGAATAGTAATTGTTTATCTTAAATGTAGGTCTATACGAAAAGAAAAGTAATTAATTTATATACATTCCGCATATTGTCAATCAAGTATGTTATACTGTAAACAAACCTTTGAAGTGTTAAATCTTTTTCTATTACCTTGTAGCATCTCCCTACTCGAACGTTGAGTAGGGTTTTTTATTGAGTATTATACAGCAGAACATAAAAAAACAGGCCCTCTATAAAGAGCCTGTTTGTATACACGATTGAAGATTAAGCAGTTTTTTGAACGTTAGCAGCTTGAGCTCCACGAGCACCTTGCTCAACGTCAAACGTTACTTTTTGACCTTCGTCTAAAGATTTGAATCCGTCACCTTGGATTGCAGAGAAGTGTACGAATACATCGTCTCCATTTTCACGTTCGATAAATCCAAAACCTTTTTCTGCATTAAACCATTTCACTGTACCTTGTTCCATTTTGTTGCCTCCTAGTGCGTTACCACACATTGTTTTACTATCCCTGCCCAAAGTATCATCAAGACGAAAAGTCGATATTCATACTATCCTTTACACCGAACAAAAATAATTCTTCTTTATCTTAACACGAAACGGAAATAACTGCAAATTAATATTATCATTTTATTAATGGCATTATTTATTAAACATGTGGATATCAGTGCAGAATAAGAGGCCCATTAATAATTATGGTTTGAAAACACCGTGAAAATGAATCGCGAGTGTCTTCAAACCTTTTTCTTTGCTAAAAAGTACTTCATTATTGATTGTTAAAGATTTCTTTAAAAAGCTCAGCTGTTTCATGGCAAGTGCAAGATATTCTTTTTAAAGCAGGGCTGGCTGTTTACTGGTAAAGCTTTGTTTCTGCAGATGTTTCCAAACGGGCACTCATGGTTTATCCCCTTTTGCCAAGAATACTTGACCACAAATCATCTTCCTTTTCTTCATTATCACTTTTCAAAGCCTTTTTAATTAAGAAACTAGGAAATGACTCATAAATCAAATCATTTCCCATAGGGGAGCAGGGAGAGAGTTTAACCCGATAAAGAGCCGGGTATAGTCTCATACGCCTTTTGTATCCCGGCTGGCTCTGCTAATAAAGATTTAGTTGAGCTGGAAATCAGTTTATTATTTCCAATAATTTTACAGATGAATGGGAAAGATACTTATCATATATGGTGTATGACGCTGGGACTTCAAATGCAATAAAACGTTTTCTATACTTAGAAGATCATCAGGGAAGGGGAAACTTTTAAAAAATGAATGAACAAAACCTAAGGACTTTGAGAAAACTGGTTACACCCTATGAAAAGTCCGATTTACAAAAAAGTATTTGTCAAATCATTAACACATTGGTTCCATTTTTCCTGTTATGGTATTTGGCATATAAGAGTTTGTCGATTTCTTATTTCCTTACATTAGTGATTTCTGTCGTTGCGGCAGGTTTTTTAGTAAGAACCTTCATCATCTTTCATGATTGCTGCCACTATTCCTTTTTTAAGAACAGAAAGGCGAATCGAATCCTTGGAACAATAACAGGAATTCTGACTCTGCACCCTTTTGATCATTGGGCACACGATCATTCTGTCCATCATGCGACAAGCAGCAACCTGGACAAACGCGGTACAGGCGATATTTGGGTACTGACCGTTGAGGAATATAAGGAAGCCTCAACGAAGACAAAACTAATGTACCGTTTGTACAGAAATCCGTTTGTTATGTTTATTATTGGGCCGATTTACGTCTTCGGGATTACCAATCGTTTTAATCGTAAAGGGGCAAAACGCAAAGAACGGATAAATACGTATGTAACAAACCTGGGGATCGTCGTTTTGGCAGCACTTTTATGTTGGGCTATTGGCTGGCAAAACTTCCTGCTGGTTCAGGTTCCAATTTTTATGATATCAGGATCTCTCGGAATTTGGATGTTTTATATTCAGCATACGTTTGAGGATTCTTATTTTGAAGAAGATGAGCATTGGGAATATGTAAAAGCAGCAGTTGAAGGGAGCTCTTTTTATAAGCTTCCAAAAGTCATGCAATGGCTAACAGGCAATATCGGTTTCCATCATGTTCATCATTTAAGCCCGAGAGTCCCAAACTATAAGCTTGAAAAAGTGCATAACAACACTGAACCATTGCAAAACGTACCAACTATTACACTGGCAACAAGTTTTAAGTCGTTAAAGTTCCGCCTATGGGATGAAGAAGGCAAAAAATTTGTAGGTTTTAGCCACTTAAAAAAAGCTTCTAAAAGCCAAGCATCAGCGCAGCTAAGAACAGATTAAATAAACTCCCAATAATCGATGATAAGGGGCAGTGTATCTTGCAGAATAAAAGTGCAGACTCGCACAACGGATTTGTGCAGAGGTCAGCACTTTTTTAGTGCCAAATACACTTGTAGACTCCACAATGCGGCCGAGAGGACTTGAACCTCCACGGGTTGTTCACCCACTAGACCCTCAATAAAGTGGAAGCTTATCATCGATTACAAAAGCCTGTTATTTCAAGCATTTGAAGTCATTCATTACACTCATTTACATCAATTTATATTCATTTAGGGCACAAAAT
The DNA here is from genome assembly GCF_021282335.1 of Bacillus sp. G16. NCBI lineage: Bacteria > Bacillati > Bacillota > Bacilli > Caryophanales > Bacillaceae > Bacillus > Bacillus sp. G16. The sequence goes on from NZ_JAJSOZ010000002.1 coordinate 17,783, forward strand.
GGGCACTGTTTTAACTGTAAATGAACCAAATGAATAATGAGTTATCGATGGTACATCCTCAATAGAAAAAGAAGAGGACACAGAATATTGGTGTGCTTAATTTGCACTACCCCACTAAAAAACCTTCAGGAAATCTCTATACTTTGTCATGATAAAACTCCTTTCAATGTATTAGTAAAAAGAGTTAGTCTCTTAATTGATGGGCGCCTTTAATGCATTGATCCCTTAGTTAAACGCAATCAAGAATGTTGCGAAGGAGAATCTCGGTGTGCCTGGCCAGAATCCAGTTTAGCTTTTGCACGTACATTACCGACGGCAATTCCACCTAATATGAGGATGACTCCCATCCATCGTACTATACTCACATGCTCCTCTAACACTAGTGCTGCCATTGAAACAGCTACTGGAAGTTCAGATGCTGTTAATATGGTGCCAAGTCCTGGTCCAACATGTGGCATCCCAATGGTAAATAAAAGAGGCGGAAGGACAACTCCAAAAAAACCAAGAAGCAAACCATAGGGTGCCACGCCCTTTAAAACAGGAAGATCAAATAGATATATAGGGGGAAACAATAGAAATACAACGACTAAACCCCCGGTGGAAAGCAGAGCACTCTTTAGTAAGGGTGGAGTTTCTTTCCCAACTGAACCACTAAGAAGGATGAAGGTTGAAAACGTTAAGGAAGCGAGTAGTCCCCAGATTATACCTTGCCAAGACATATTTATTCCCTTCGCTGAAATAATCCCAGCTGCTAGGATAGACCCGACTAGCAGGATAGCTATCGAAATTATTTTCCCTTTTGTAGGCTTTTTCTTATAAAACATCCACTCGAAAAATGTACCAATCCAAACAAATTGGAAAAGTAAAATGATAGCCAGTGATGCATGAAGTGATTGTAACGATTGATAATAAAAGCCTCCTGTTAAACCAAAAGGGATGCCGGATAGTAGTAACTTAATAGTTTGACTTCGCGTTACTTTTCGCTTTTTTGTAAACAAAACTAGTATCCAGACCATCAGTGTGCCAAATAAATACTGCCCACCTGTCACCTCAGTGACCGAATAACCAGCTGAATAAGCTAGCTTAACGAATGTAGATAATATCCCATAACAGCACCCACCTAAAAATACAATTAATCCATAATGCCAACTTTTCAAAAGTTCTCCCTCCTTTTTTTCATAAAAAAAGCCACACTACTATCAATTGACAGTAGTGTGGCGAAAATAGAGTTTCCTCTAGAAAAATCCACGCTCTAAAATAGATTTTATTATTCAAATTTAACAGTATTATAAAATCAAAAAATGTTAATTGTCAATAAAATAATTGATTCTGTTTACAAAACTTATTTTAAATTTGTCCTTATAAAATTTAAATACCGTTTAATGAAAAACTGAACATGAAACACAATGTCTTTTTTTGGAAACTCATTCATAACTATGTTATGCACCAACTCGATCTGCGGCAATTTTAAAGCCACCATTTGAAGCACTGTCTGCATCTACAAAGTGAGTAAATATTACGATGCTACTTAATACCATTACGGTCAATAGAATTCGGCTGTTCTTCATTTATAATCTCCACTTTTTTCGTTTCGCCTCAACATAAGCCATGGCAAATAAAGCTTTCGTTAAAAAATGTTCAGGTTCCCCAAAAATATTTTACGAATAAAAAAGAAAGACTCAACGTCTCTCTTTTTCATTTATTTCAAGTGTAGTTTTATTTAAATTCCATGTCTGCATCTTCATGCTCATACTAAGAAGAAGAACGATTTATATAATCCCATTAAGGGTTTCCATAATCAATATACCCAATGACTATAGTAATCAACGCCTTTTTTATTAAACCTAACGGCACAGGCAGTTCATGGGCTCCTCTAGAAAGAGCTTTACTGAAACAAAGACCCTTATACCGTGTGATTTTTTGACGCACCCAGGCCAAATATGAACAGCAGAATGCTGACCATAAGCAACAATGATATTGGGAGGTTCCAGCTTGCCGTGACGTCATGGAGCAAACCAAACAAGGTCGGTCCTGTTGCAGCCAGCAAATATCCAACAGATTGCGACATACCGGACAAAGAAGCCGCATCGGAGGCATCCTTCGTCCGCAAGCTTAAAAAGATCATAGCCAAACTGAACGCACATCCCCCAGCAATTCCGAGTAAAATTGTCCATAACAAAATAAGTGCATTATCGCCGAAATAAAGGCCACTCAATGAAACAAAAAACAGGACAGTCATTATGACAACCAGTAAACGCTGGTTCTTCATGCGTCCCGCAACGATCGGTACGATGAATGATACGGGAAGCGAAGCGAATTGAAATAGCGATAGCATCCAACCAGCGCTGTCTTCACTCAAGCCCCGGCTTGTCATGATTTCAGGTAACCAAGCGATCAAAACATAGAAAAGCAGAGACTGCAATCCCATAAAAAGTGTAATCATCCATGCCAGCTGTGAACGCCACAGACTTCGCCGCGTCGACGCACCGCTAGTTGTTATCATGACTGACGCGTGACTCGCCCGCACTTTAGGAAACCAGAATAGTGCGGCTACCAGAGCAAGAAGGCCCCAGATTCCAAGTGCGCCATTCCAGCCAAAACCGAGATTGCGGGCGAGCGGGACACTTACACCGGAGGCTACCGCACCGCATAAATTCATCGACACTGAATACAGCCCTGTCATAAGACCGACATTATGAGAAAAATCCCGTTTAACAAGACTTGGAATTAGCACGTTGCACACCGCTATCGCGAGCCCAAGTAAAACGGTGCCTGCAAACAAAGGAACTGTTGCAGTCAGCGAGCGGACAGCAATACCTACCATGAGAAGAACCAATGCATAAAGTATGATCCGTTCCATCCCGAAGCGGCGCGCCAAGATAGGTGCGAAGGGGGAAAGAAGCGAAAAAGCAAGCAACGGCAATGTCGTGAGCAAGCCTGCCGTGGTATGCGATAATCCAAGGGACTCACGAATCGATCCTACCAGTGGTCCTACCGACGTTAGCGGTGACCGCATCGTCAGTGATATAAGGACGATGCCTATGATGATCGGCCAACTCAATGAGAGCGAACGCTTTAACCCAGTTGGCTTCGTACCACTTTGTACGCTCATGGCCGCTCCCCCTCTTCAACGGCGATAACATCCTTCGATTCCTGGATATAGCGATGAACGGCTTCCACGGCACGATCGGCGTCCTGACCGACAATCGCTTCCACCAGCTGTCTGTGCATTCCCAAAAAATCCGCATCGACTTCATAACGAGTCAGGCTTGTAATCGAATCTTGCAACGCTTCAGCGATATGGTTGTATATTTCGATCAATATTTCATTATGCGACGCCTTGACAATGCTTTGATGCAGATGAATATCCGCCGTTACAAAGCCATCAATGTTACCGAGTTCTGCCGCTGCCTCGCAGCGTTCCAGTTGGAGAAGAAGTTCGCGGGCCTCGTCGTCGGTTCTGCGTTGTGCAGCTAGATGGGCTCCCTCACGTTCGAGTGCATACCGGACTTCTAATGTTTGCAACGTATCGGAGCGCAAAATACGTTTTTTCAACACGACCCCCAAAGCACTTGAAGAGCAGACATAAGTTCCGTCACCTTGTTTCGTCTTTAAGAGTCCCGCATGTATCAATGCCCGAATTGCTTCCCTTAATGTATTGCGGCTAACATTCAGCTCGTTCATCAACTCCGGCTCGGCCGGAATGCGCATCCCGACACCCCACTTGCCTGATTCGATCAAACTTTCCATTTGTAGAGCGACTTGCTCAACCAGCGTCTGCCGGTTTGTTTTCTGAAGCATGTGTCTATCCTCCTGTAATGCATTTATCAAACATAGGATGTTTGGTTAATTGATATTTTATCACGCCTATGAAATTAAGACAACAAAATAAGAAGGTAATTAAAGAGGCAGGGAATGCCGCTGCTCATGGTGATGATATAGAATTTAACAGTAATATGGAAGAGCCTTTATTTAAATTTACAAGCGAATATTCTGGGTCAGTTATGGATTTCGGAGGTAAACCGTTACTCTCGGAACTTTGCATAATATCTAAAGAACGCCCACCACTTTCATGCATGGTGAGCGCCATAATAATATTCACTTGGTCAAAAACGCCTTCCTGACGGGCGTATTTCTCAAATACCGCCCTACATCGTTCCACTTCCGATGCAATGCCAACTGTTTCATATTCGCCATCCCCGCCGCCTATAAAATCGTCATGACCAATACGATACATAAAGCAAAAAAGAAGATAAGTAGCCGAGAATACTAAAGAAAGAACTACCTATTTACTCATCATCTTGTTCTTTTATCCCTTCTCAGTCGATCTTCTACTTTTGAAGAAGTGCGTCTTGCTATATCATTTAAAGACACTTGCCCGAATGTATTTACACTTTGTTCAGTTCGTCTAATGGTTTGTGGTGAACAATAGGTTGATCCTCTATTTTTGTAGGTTGAGGGCTTTCAAAGCCATGTTGTGGTTCAGATTGACTCATTGACTTTTTGATCCGAAATAAATGGAGAATGTCCTGTTATCCTTTGGGACAACCATGAAGGATATGGTTATACTGCTGCAAATAAATTTCCTGAAATTCTTCTTCAGCAACTGAAAAAAGGTAAAGAGGACTTAGACGAAGATCAGGATTGGGAAGATTAAACTGAATTGAATAATTACAACAAAAACCATACCAATATGTTTTGGTATGGTTTTCTTCGGTAGGTCCCGTATAGAGTTAAATTAAAGGATATAACAAGTATTAAGAATAATCTCCTCTTTTTTATGCCGCAGTAATGATAGACGTATCTTCTCTGTCTACGAATTTGTTTTTTTACCAACTCAACTCACTAAGCACCTACTCTGTCATCAGTAGCCTGAAAAGAAGCTTTAATAACAGGGACTTCATTTAAAACCACTCCTGCAATGCTCCCCAATAAACTCACTGTAAACAAAGTCCGGCTGATCTTACTAATTTAGAGAATTTGGTTGACTATTCAGTTGAACTGTATTATTTTATTATTAAGTTGAACTATATAGTCGAACTGAATAGAGGATGAGGATATGAAACATAAATTATTACCGCTGTCTGAAACCATGCATTATATTTTATTAGCTATGCGTGAGCCACTCCATGGCTATGCCGCAATGCAGAAGATAGAAAAGATGAGTAACGGTACTGTTATTTTAGCAGCTGGCACATTATACGGTGCGATTGAAAACTTGAATAAGCATGGTTGGATTGAACCTGTTGGAGAGTCAGGTCGGAGAAAAGTCTATATGATAACTGCAGAAGGAAGCGCTATTTTAAAAATGGAACAAAACAGGTTATTGCATATCTTATCCCTATACGAAGGAAGTGAATTCGAATGAAGAAATTTAAGATGTTTTTTGATATTGAAAAAGAGGAGCAATGGCTAAATGAGCAATTACAAAAAGGCTATCGTTGTACAAATGTTAGCGGATTAGGAATATATACTTTCAAAAAAACCGACAAGAGATATGTGATGCGACTGGATTATCAAGATTATTTATCAAAGAAAAAGTTCAAAGTTTACAAAGGGATATATGAAGACTTCGGTTGGGTTTATATAAATGGCCCCTGGCTTGTCGGAACTCGATATTGGCAAAAAGAGGATGATGATCAAAATGAAATCTTCTCGGATCGCCAATCAAAGAGTAATTATTATAAAAGATTAATGGGTTATTCATCTTGTTTAGGTTTACTGTGTTTGTTTTATTCTTATATGATTTACAAGGATTCAGGTTTATATTTAGCCGAAGGTCTGTGGAGTATGGAAGGTGCAATGTTTTGGAAAGCATTTTTATTTGAAACTCCATTTGCCCTTTTGAGGTCGCTTCCCGCCCTTATGGTTGTTATCTTTGGCAGCAGTTTCTATAAAACTTATCGAAAGTACTCAATTTTAAAAGAAAAATAATGCGAGGAGGTTAATTATGAACTTCTATAATCCAAAGAAGTAATTGAGGATAATGTACTACCACAGTCGGGCGCTTTAACGGAAAAAAAGCGCCCTAAATTTGCTGACAAACCAGACGACTTATTATAAGTAAGTGGGCAGTAACAGATCAATATTCTACAAACAAAAAATACCAGAGGTCTATAACCCTTGGTATCATTGATGCGGCCGAGAGGACTTGAACCTCCACGGGTTATTCACCCACTAGGCCCTCAATAAAGTGAATCTGTGTTTTCTGTTACAAAACCTTTATACATCAGTGTTTTTTTATTTCGATTATGAGGTTTTATAATGATTTATTCATATTGAGGAGTAGAAATGGAGTAGCCTTTTAAAAAAGTTAACTTATTATTGATGTTTTACTTAGTAACAGCACTGCTCGAAGTAATCAGTTAAGGTGAAAAATTAAGATTAAACATGAAAAAAAGCAGGCTCGTTCACCTGCTTTTTTAAATATTCTAGAGTGTTTTAGCTTTATCCTAAACTTAAAATTCTTTTTATTACATTAGGAATAACAAATGACCGTTTGATTTCTTTATTTATTTGAATAATGTCTTTTTGTGTTTTCCCATTCTCTTGCCAAGTAACTTCTACTGTATAATCATTATTCGTATTTGGTGGATCTGCCATTATCGCTACTGCTATTTCTTTTGCATTCTTAGGTTCATCTGTTGCATCACCTGATGCCTCAACAACACCATTTTCTTTAAACACAACCTCTTTTACTGAAAACTCAGAATCCCTTTTCCATGTAATATGAACCGCCCATAAGTCTTGCCTTGCCAGATCTATGTCTTTTTCAGGAGAATAGATAACACTCCATTTTCCATCTTTTGAATTCCCCTTCAATATAGGAGGTTGGTGGGTGCCAGCATAAATAAACCATGCTAAAAAGACTATCAGTGCAACAGAAACAATAATTGTTAAAATAAACTTACTTTTTTTCATTTTTAACTCCAATCTTAATATGTAATAAATGGGATGTAAGCTTATTTTACAACAATATGAATAATTAATCGATGCATCGTTTTATAAACTCAGAACTTAATCAGCCTGTATCTCTTTATATTCTGTACTTTCTTGATATTTCTTTTTAGATAATCATCTGAATGACCAGATAGTTGTAGAGTTCCACCTGATTTTCCGTATACAAACATTGTGTGAAAGTAAGTACTACGCCCTTTTTTCATAAACTGAACCACATCACCCGGTTTGGCATTTTTCACTACATCATTTACATTACTATAAGTTTTTACTGTTTGTGTTCTAGCCCAATAAGCGCCAAAATCAGATACTCTTACCCATGAAGTTGAGATTGCGCGCCCTTGCCTAAAGGCTTTTCCAATACCTTTACGATTGATAAAACTATACCAATATGAAGTAGTTGATGTTATCCAGAAAGGTTCAGCACTACTGTCTTGTTTTTCTTTTTTTCCACCTGCATAAAGGATTTGAGAAACATAGTTAGTGCAATCCCCACCACTTCCAGTGAAGTTGGCATAGTTTTTATTTCTGCCGTTATACCATTTCCTAGCATAAGCTTGTGCTTTTGAGACACTATATGAACTGCCCATTGCAGTAAACATATTTTTTGATTCTTCTTCGTGTTTTTGCGAGATCTGTTCGATTTGTTCTTCTTCTTCTTGTGATTCCCTTGCTACTTGTCCTATTGTTTTATCCTTAATATTATTTAAGTTAAAGGATTGTTTAGATTGATTGTTCTCATTTACGAAGTAAAAGTTTTGTTTTTCTTCCAAATAACTTACTAGAAAATCACAAATTAAACTATAATCTGCCCGATTAGTAAGCTCTTTATCTGTATCATTCAATAACTGATCATTTGCAAACTCCTCAAATTCTTTAGAGTCTATCTTATAATTTTTCCCTTTACTTTTTAAATAACCCTGCAAAATATTTTGTATTTCACCAAGTGTATATTCACTGGTCGGCTTTTTTAAAGCTCCGTTATCTTTTTCCACTGCAGAAGCGTAGTCATTATTAATAAATAAAGTACTTATTAATAACAGAATTGACAATGCAAATAAAGTAATTTTCCTCATATTAACCTCCTATTTTTTACAATACCACTTTTATACATTAGTATAATATTACTAGCATGTCAATAAATGCATCTTATGTAGAACCTTAATTTAACCTTAAAATTAAAACTTTAGTACCAAAATATCATATTCTATTAAAGAGGGCTGTCCTCTTTGGTTTATAAACTTAATTTAGTCAATGCACTATTTTAAGAATAAAAAACCATACCAGCATTACTTGGTATGGTTCATAAACTAGGCTTTTAATAAAGTGAACTGTGTTTTTTGTTACAAAATCGCACTTACACTTGTTAATTTATATTCAGGAGTAAAAATGAAGTCGAAATCTAATTTAAGAAATAATTGGCTTTTATCTATTATCGTTGATAATTTCTACTAACTCCTCAACCGTGAAAGCTGGTTTTTTCTTATGCAACATAGCATGACAATTTGGACAAACTGGACGTAAATCGTTGATCGGGTCAATTTCGTACTCCTTGCCTATCTGATTTAACTCAATTATATGATGTACGTGAATAAAGCCTTTACCCAATTCTCCGAATATCTTCTCAAAATCAAACCCACAAATGACACAACTAAAACCGTAATGCTCTAAACACTTTTTCCTCGCTATGGGATTTCTCTCATAAACGTTGACTGATACCTTTTTTGTGGCTCCTTCAATATATCTTGTTGGTTTATCAATTTCTTCAGCCATTTGATTATGTCGGATTTCTTTTTCATCATTAAATTCCCAAATAATTTTGACTGGCTTAGTATCATGAAATTCTTTTACTCTAGCATTTCCTTGATAAGTAAACAGGGGATTATTACTATCTTCCCGTGTGAAAATATAAATATTACCTTTGGGTTTTAACATAGATTGAATAGAAGCATTTTGTAATGAATGACTATTCTTACCAAACCATTGAAGGTCATCTCCGATAAATTTATTATCGTAATCATGCCCCGTTCTTCCGGCAGAACTTATATTAACAAAGACAAATACATCATTATTAAACGAAGTATACCCCGTGTTCCAATTCCCGCCCTGTTTACCCTCTGGTACATTAAAAATCTTGTAAATATTTTTTCTTGAGTATTGTTCTCCAATTCTCAAAGGATGTGCATCAGTGTTATGAATCAATGAAGATATCTTTTTAAATGCTTTTGGATTTAACGGCATTGATGAGGCTTGAAACCCTTCGATTAAGTACTTATCATATTCATCATTTTCAAAATCTAGATCCTCAAGTAAGATTGGTGAATGCAGCAAATTCTTTATGTATCTAACTGGTACTCGGTAATTGAAATGATCACTTTCTTCATAATAATAATTTTCATCCTTATCAGATGAGTAGACGGGTTTTCCCGTTATTTCTACTACCGCATAAATACCTCGATTTAATTTTGGTTTACCATTTAACATTTCTTTATTCCGGTTATCATGTCCAACTCTAATTAGCCCTTGTTGACCTTCCTTAAACCACTCTTTTTGCCAACTTGTAATGGAAAATGTATCTTCTATTTGGTTTGAACTCAAAAAATCATCAATAGCCCAAACCTTTGGGTTACAGAAAAATGTCCAGAACCCTGTCGGTTTAATGGCTTGTTTATCTTTTATGTGTAGTGCAACTGATTTCCCTAAACTCACTTTTAGTTCCCCCATATTCTGTATCTCTTTTTATTATACAGTCTTCCTAACACTATCTTCGGAATTTAATTAAATGTTTTTGATTCCGTTTCAAAAATGAAAGACAAATATATTTTGAATATAAACAACTGTTACTTCTCCAACTTACATTATGCCAAGTGATCTAAAATTCGTTCCCTCCCCTTAAACTTTTTTTAAAACTTTCACATCTATTCCATGGTAATATTTAGATATAAAATCACTGAAAGGATTGGACAATGAAGGTATTTGAAGCTAAGTCTTTGTTATCTGAAGCTGAAAACCGAGCAAAAGATTATAAAGAATTGAAAAATCAAATGATGAAGCTAAGAAAAGCATTTAAGGTTATTGCTGATCTTGATGAAAGTGAGTTCTCTGGCAAGGGAGCAAACAATATCAAAGCATTTTATCACGATCATGTGGGTGTCACTGATCAATGGATTGATTTAATTGAAATGAAGATCGCTTTCCTTACTAGTATCTCCGGTGTTCTAGAAGATGCCAGCTTATCTGATGCATGAATATGAATTACTCTAGAGTGAAAAAATTCTTTGATGAGAATAAAAAATATTCAATTCTTACTGGAGGCGTCACTGACAAACAAATCAAAGAGATAGAAGAGGATTTCAGAGTAACCCTTCCAGAGAGATAACAAGAAGTCATAACTCTTAGTTCTTGGAGATGTTTTTTATTACTTTCTTTTTTAATATTTAATTTTTGGAGAGGAGGAATCAAATGAATCCTTTGTTGTTAGATGTTCCTTTTCAATTAGAAACAGAAAGACTAATTCTGCGAGCACCACGCCAAACAGGAGATGGGGAAATTGTAAACCAAGCAATTAGAGATTCCTTTGGTGAATTAAAAGCGTGGTTGCCATTTGCTCAAGAACTTCCTACTGTTGAAGAAACAGAGATAAATTTAAGAAATGCTCACATACATTTTTTAAAAAGAGAAAGTTTTCGTTTTCTTATTTCTGAAAAAAGAGGGATTAACTTTATTGGAATAACTAGCCTTCAGAGAATTGACTGGGCCATTCCTAAGTGTGAAATTGGGTACTGGGTAAATACTAAATTTAGCGGGAATGGATACATGACAGAAGCAGTAAAGAAATTAGCTGACTTTGGGTTAAACAATTTAAAATTTAGAAGAATTGAAATAAGGTGTGAATCAACAAACCTTAAAAGTCGTGCTATCCCAGAAAGACTGGGGTTTGTATTCGAAGGCACATTAAGAAATGATGATTTATCCGCAGATGGCAGCAAGCTGACTGATACTTGTTTTTATTCCATAACATAGCGAACATTTACAGTTAAAGTAACGAGTGCGTTAGTGGGACTAGAAGGGATATAACGTATTTTATATACTAATATGTTATGGCCCTGCTTTTATTTATCTTATTTTTCATTTTGGTCTTGTTAAATAGTCTACTCCTTTAACTTATCTCTTTTCCCTAGATAATTCACCATTCAAATGAGAAAGTAGACTCTTCCCAGTCTGCTTTTTGATTGTCAATATGCTGACGCAAGTTGCCATTGTTATCCTTGTCGTTTTATTCGTGATCTAGCATTCGTTCCCTCCCCTTAAACTTTTTTAAAACTTTCACATCTATTTCATGGTAATATTTAGATATAAAATCACTGAAAGGATTGGACAATGAAGGTATTTGAAGCTAAGTCTTTGTTATCTGAAGCTGAAAACCGAGCAAAAGATTATAAAGAATTGAAAAATCAAATGATTAAGCTAAGAAAAGCATTTAAGGCTGTTGCTGATCTGGATGACAGTGAGTTCTCTGGCAAGGGAGCAAACAATATCAAAGCATTTTATCACGATCATGTGGGTGTCACTGATCAATGGATTGATTTAATTGAAATGAAGATCGCTTTCCTTACTAGTATCTCCGGTGTTTTAGAAGATGCCAGCTTATCTGATGCATATATCGAGGAATCCTTCTTAGAACATGAATTAGCAAACGCATCTAAAAAATCAAAATCAATTATGTCTGAGCAGAAGAAAGCAATGAAAGATATTCTGAATGATATCGATGATATTCTTCCACTTGATTTATTTTCAACAGAGACTTTTAAGGATGAGCTCTCTTCTGCCGAAAACAAACGGAAAAAGACTATTGATAAAATAGGCGATGTGGACGAACACTTAAAAACTGAATATGCAATGACTGAACCTAACGAACAATTCATTAAAGCAGACTTTCAAAAGTTACAGGAGTCAACAGGTAAGGGCAAAAATGCTACACCCCTTCACTATAATGCCAAGGCATATCGTGAGAGCGATATACATAAGAAAAAAAGCGATATCGAGAAGCAATCTGAAGCTTATTTGAAGATCAAAAAAGAAGAAGCTAAAAAACGCGAAATAAAAGATTTGAAAAAACAGCTTGTAAAGGTAACAGATCCAGACGAGTATTTAAAAATTGCGAAGAAAATAGGATACGAGAATTTGGAACCTGACCAGCAAGTTTATTTCCGCCAGCTCGAAGAACTCCAACAAAAAGCTGAAATTGGAAAAGGTATTGCAGTGGGAATGTATGAAGCAGGTAAAGATACAGTGATGGGTCTCTATCAACTTGCAAGACACCCGATTGAATCGCTTTCTGGAACTGTGAACGCAGCCTTACATCCAATCGATACTTATAAGATCATAGCAAAAGACATAGAAGACACATTTCAACGTGATATGATTAATGGAGACAGCTACAGCAGAGCAAAATGGGTTTCCTATGTAGGCAGTACGGTTGTTCTTGCATTAGTGGGTTCAAAGGGTATTGATAAAGTATCCAAAGTTGCAAAAGCCGGTTCAAAAGTTGCTGCAATTAAGACACTTGAAGCTTCAAAAGTAGGAATAAAAAAAGGTATTGAATACGTTAAAATACCAAATGTTTTTGAACAACAGTATGCAATGGCTGGTGGTTCAGGGACTTTTCCATTCAACACAATAGATGGGGAGAGTTATAAAAAATCATTCCATCAGTTTTCCAAGAAGGTAGCTGATGTAACTCGGAAACCTTTTACGGGGAAATACATTGATGTTCCTTGGTTAAATAAAGAAAAATATACTGCTGCAGAAATAGAAGGAAAAGTGAAAGCTAAAGGAAATATAAAAGACGTAAGCCGAAAAGTGTATATGTTAAAAGATATAGACTTAAATCAAAAAAATCGTAAAGGCCAAACAAATCTTCAATTAATGAAACTTGGCAATGCACCTTTTGCAAAGGATGGAACACAAATAAACCTACATCATTTAATCCAAGAAGAACCTGGTACAATGGTTGAAGTTCCTGAAAGCCTACACAAAAAATATCACAATATTCTCCATGGTTTAAAGGAAAACGGGCAAAGTTTTAGGAACAATCCCGAACTTTCTGCTCAGTACGACAGTTTTAGAAAGAGATATTGGAAATGGAGAGCACAACAATTCGAAAAACAACAGTAAGAGGTGAATATTATGGATTACTCAACAATACAAAAGTTTTTAGAAGAAAACAAAGAATTCTCTATTATCACTGGAGGAGTCAGCGAGAAAGAGATTCATGAGATAGAAGAAGAACTTGAAGTTTCTCTCCCCGAAAGTTATAAATGGTTTTTAAAAGAGTATGGTTCTGGTGGTGCATACGGAACAATGATCCTTGGTTATGACTCTGAAGGCGCTGAAGTTGTAGAGCAAACAAAAGAATACAGAACATTTTACGGTCTTATACCAGGTCTTGTTGTTATAGAGTATATAGATGAATTCTCTTATTGTCTTGATACAAACAGAATGGTAGATGGAGAGTGTCCGGTTATTCTTTGGGATAACAGTGAAGGATATGGTTATACTGCTGCAAGTAATTTTCTTGAATTTTTTCTTCAGCGACTTGAAAAAGGTAAAGAGGACTTAGATGAAGATGAGGATTGGGGAGATTAATCTTTACTATTCTCAAAATGAAGTTTTTTGTGAATTGAATGATTACAACATAGAAAACCATACCAAGATGTTTTGGTATGGTTTTCTAAGGCAGACCCTCAACCTAGTAAAAACATATCATGAGTTACAAAAGCTTTTATTCAAAGCATCTGTTTATTTCATTTATACTTATTTTCATCATTTTTCATGAATTCTGGACACAAATTGGGCACCTATTAGAGACCAAGGAACTCTACATTTCATCAAGAAATATGTACTCATTGCCCTGCTTTAATTAATTTTAAGCCCTCGCTCTATGCTCCCCTGAATTCAGTATTCGATGTAACTTTGAAATTAAGTTTATTAAAATCTATCACAACCCCTTATTTTCACAACACATAATTTGTTTCAGCTTCCCTCGCGAATACCGGATCAATGCTCAGCTTTTAGATATTCAACCAATTTCTCCGCACTGTTCTTAACATCTTCTTTTGAAAGGTGAAGTGTCCCATATTGTGTAAACGCAGGAAGAAAACGCATTCCTATATAGTTAGCAGTGACTTGAAACGGTCTGATAAGCTCGCTGATCGTGATATTATATTCTCCGCCTGCTTGATAATCAGATTCCTGTGCGCCTAAGGAGATAGCTAAGAGTAGTTCTTTTCCATGCAATTTAGTTCCCCCAGTTCCATAAGCCCAGCCATGTGTTAACACATCATCTTCCCATTGTTTGAGTAACGCGGGACTGCTGTACCAATACATTGGGAACTGAAAAACGATACGCTCATGATCTAACAGGAGCTGCTGCTCTTTTTCTACATCAATGATAAAATTAGGGTATTCACCGTACAGGTCATGAACCGTAATGTCATTCTCTTGCTTTAAACGATTCATCCAGGTTTTGTTGACAACAGACGTTTCCAAATTAGGGTGTATAACGATAGCTAATGTTTTCATTTGACTGATTATCCTTTCTTCGCCGATTAGTTATTATTGCTTTTACGATAATTTTAAAATAGAAACTTTATTTACACCCTTTTTATTCCTTTTCGTGAATTCAGGGCAACTAATTGGGCACCAAAATCAATGATGACTTAAGACATTGTTTTGTAGAAATCCGATATAACAGAATAATCCTCTGAATAATCCCAGCAGTATTCCCCATCTTTTGAGTTACCAATCGGAAGAGGTTTAAACAACTCATTTAATGTAGGTCTGATCCACTGAGCTCTCATTATCCAATTTACATTTTTGTAATCTTCACCATTTTTCGCTATGTATATCCAAATAACATCTTGTGACTGTTGATAACCATTGAATATAGTTTTACAAATATCTTTAATTTGCTCTATGTCCTGAGGCTTTTCCAACACTACCATCAGTGAAAGCCGTTTTGCAGCACGCGTGGATACATCCATAGTGTTAACAATTGTATAAATATTTTCCTTAGCATAGTTTCTGTATTTGTATTTTTCTCTTACATAATCCCCTACTGACGGTAATTCAGGGTATATAAAAGCTTTATTTATCCCTTCATTATCTAACTCTTGTTTAACTACTTTTTTATATTCATATGGGATTCGGATTTTAACTTTAATGTCACTTACTAAAGGCATAATATTTTGTCCTAGCGTACCACTAGGAGACATTTCGTTACAACAAATAGCGAATGTACCTTTTTGATTTGTGATTCGAATATTTGTTTTATCTTCATTTTGACTATATTTTATAAACGCTGGTTTTGTTGAATATTGAGTTATTTCAGGAATGGTAATGATTTCGCCATAATGTTCTTCATATTTTTTCTGTATAAAAGAGAAGGTATAATCATTAATTTTAGCTAACAATGAAAGTAGACGTACATGTTTACAATCTTTCATTTCACCATTTTTATCAAAAATATAAACGATACCATCATTTTCATCATCAACATTCTCTACTGCAAAAAATAAAGCTATAAGTGGATTTACAGTCATATCAATTAAACGAGTTGGAATATTATAATGTTGCATTTTAGCCAAATAATCAATAGGTTCATGAATGTGTTCGAATTCGTTTGGCATTATCAAAACTGACTCGGTGAAAATTTTATCTTCATTTAATACATATCCCTTATCTCTCGAAATACTTGAATTGATATCAGTATAATGAGATAGTTGACCTCTATAATATGTTTCTCCAGTTGAATGTTTTTGTACCATCTCTTTAAATTGTGACAAATTATTAACCTGTTCCATGTCTATTGATTGACTCCTTTGATGATTACATTTATAGCCCAAAAAAGCTTAACCTTTTAATAAAGATTAAGCCTTTTCAGTACCCTTATGCCCCTACCCTATCTGCAGCCACTTTGACTTCTGTACTATGATCACTTTGCAAATAAGTTATTGAAAATACACTACTTAAAATCACTGCTGCCAATAGAATCCGGCTGATTTTCATTAATAATCTCCCCTTTTTTAATTTTTCGTCTTGCTTCAATACTCATACGATAATATTCATTAGAGAGCATTAAATTTCCTTGTTCACGAAAATAATCAGCGACTTCAATCGAAAAATTTTCAACATCAGCAAACATCTTCCTCGAAGCCAGATATGAAAATGCATTCTTTATTAATTGAGTCTCTCCATCAGAAAAAAATAACCCCTCTAATATTTTGAATTTCGCTGAGTATTCTTTATCATCACTTTTATCGGCAATAAATCGCCCTTTCCTAAAGTATATCAAAGCAACATCATAATTTTGTTGTTTTGCTTCAACATAGGTTAAAGTGAATAAAGTCTTTGTTAGGAAACTATGTTTTGATTTTTCAAAAATTTCTAACGCCAAGGTTAAATGTTGTGAAGCCTTTTTATATTCTTTCAATTCATCATAACAAATCCCAATATTCATGTGTGACATTGCAATTAAATGCTCTATGTTACTTTCCTTGGCAATTTCCAGAGAGTTTAAAAATTGTTCCAAGGCTCTTTCATATTCTAAAGAATCGATCAGGTTTCCTGCTACAATAAATTGACAACGTACAGTCTGGACAGCATACTCTTCATACTCTCTAAATATTTTGAGTGCACGATTTGCATAATTCATGGAGAAATATGTTTGTTTCATATAATAATATACATAGGACACTTTGAAAAAAAACTCTGCTTTTTCTATTTCATCCTCAACTTCCGACAGCTTTGATTCAGCTATTCGATAGGCACTTATCGCCGTAGTTAATTCTTTACGCCTAAACTCGTACATACCCTTAAAAAAGTAAAAATAGTATTCCAACATGCCAGTTAATTGCCCTAGCTTCCCAATTTCTTTTATAGTTTCATAAGCATTATGGAGATCTTCTATTTCCTTAGATTTCATATAACTCAGCATTAGCTCTTGTCTAAATTCTAATAGCTGATAATATAACAGGGCATCTTGGTTTTCTTCCATGCTTAGCAATTCTTTCTCTACTTTTGCAACTTGGAGCTTGAGGCATTATTAACTACTAATAAATGGTTAAAACGTTTGTGCGGTGTCTACTGTAGTGACTTACACCAAATAAGTGGGCAGTTTGTGGACAGTGGCAAATTTGAAAATAAGCACAAAAAATACCAGGGGTCTACAACCCTTGGTATCATTGATGCGGCCGAGAGGACTTGAACCTCCACGGGTTATTCACCCACTAGGCCCTCAACCTAGCGCGTCTGCCATTCCGCCACGACCGCGTGATCATTAAATTGTTTGTGCTGGTTTATTAGGCTCTTAACCAAGTAAAACCGATTTGCGTGCACTTTGTAAATAAAGTGCGGGTGAAGGGACTCGAACCCCCACGTCGTAAGACACTAGATCCTAAGTCTAGCGCGTCTGCCAATTCCGCCACACCCGCAAAAAGACAAATGGTGAGCCATGAAGGACTCGAACCTTCGACCCTCTGATTAAAAGTCAGATGCTCTACCAACTGAGCTAATGGCTCTTACTATTCAATTTCAAAAATAAAAATGGCTGGGCTAGCTGGATTCGAACCAACGCATGACGGAGTCAAAGTCCGTTGCCTTACCGCTTGGCTATAGCCCAACGAAAATGGAATGACCCGTACGGGATTCGAACCCGTGTTACCGCCGTGAAAGGGCGGTGTCTTAACCGCTTGACCAACGGGCCGATGGTTGAGAACTTATATCGAATTCTTATGGCGGAGAAGGAGGGATTTGAACCCTCGCGCCGCTTACGCGACCTACACCCTTAGCAGGGGCGCCTCTTCAGCCACTTGAGTACTTCTCCAATATGGCTCCACAGGCAGGATTCGAACCTGCGACCGATCGGTTAACAGCCGATAGCTCTACCACTGAGCTACTGTGGAATAATGAGACAAGACTTATTATATCAGCCTCGATTTACAGTGTCAAGAGGTAAATGTTTTTATTTATCTCTCGTGACGACTTTTATAATGTAACATAGGCTTGCCATATTCGTCAACCTTTTTCACGAAAAAATTCTTTTTATTTTTCCGCGGCATTTTCCGCATCTGTATCTGTCAGGGTTCATGGCACGCTTCTTTATATACTGTTGGCCGCAGGCCGTGCAGATATACATATAAGTTTTTTTGCTTTCTGTTTTTTTCTTAAGGGATGTACAGAACCTTGGCGCGTTGACCTGCTGCAGCAGCACTCGAAAATCTCTGTCTCTGTGCTTGTACCCTTTTCCCTCAAGGTGAAGATGATAATGGCAGAGCTCGTGCTTAATGATGCCGATCAGTTCCTCCCTGCCGTGCTCAATCAAATATTTCCTGTTCAATTCAATGTTATGAGAGGTTAACAGGTACCTTCCGCCCGTGGTCTTGAGCCGGTCATTAAAAAGCGCCTGATGGCGGAAAGGCTTTTTAAAATACGTTTCAGAAATATCCTCTGTCAGCTTTTGAAGCTCTTTGTTATCCATGGTGCACCTCACTTAAAAAACATTGAACGGGACAATTCACCGTTCGCATACAATATGGTAATCACCGTCCCTCATATGATAAAAGCTGAGGAGGAATGAGCCTATGCCAAATTGGCTTAAAAAACAGATGCAAAAAGCGTTCCTTGAAAAAGATAATTACCAAATTAAATTGCTGAATCAATGCTGGTATTTCTATAGGAAAAAACACTGCTCGTAAGCAGTGCTTTTATTTTACCATAGACAGCGATACTCTGCCTTTTTGTACATCTACGCCGTCAACCCAAACCGTCACAATATCGCCGACAGCTACGACATCAAGAGGATGCTTGACGAATTGATTGCTGAGTTTTGAGATATGCACAAGCCCGTCTTGTTTGACTCCGATATCAACAAACGCTCCGAAGTCCACTACATTGCGCACGGTGCCCTGCAGCTCCATTCCCTCTTTCAAATCTTCCAGCTGAAGGACGTCTGTTTTCAGCAAAGGCTTAGGAACCTCGTCACGCGGATCGCGTTCCGGCCTTGTCAGCTGTTCACAAATATCTTTCAGGGTGATTTCTCCGATTCCCAGCTCTTTTGCCGTTTCAGAAAGCGCCAGCTGATTGATTTTGCCCTTCAATTCCGCCGTGCCGATTTCTTCTGTTGAAAGGCCGAGCTTTTTCAATAGTGCTTTTGTTTCTTTGTAGCTTTCCGGGTGGATGCCTGTTCTGTCCAAAGGCTCTGTCCCTTCCTGCACTCTTAAGAAACCGATACACTGCTCATAGGTTTTCGCACCGAGTCTCGGGATGTCCTTCAATTCCTTTCGATTCGAAAACTTCCCGATTTCCTCACGTTTTTTGACAATGTTACCTGCGACAGACTTTGATAATCCCGCTACATATTGAAGCAGCGCGGCGGATGCTGTGTTGACGTTTACTCCAACCTGGTTAACGACCGTTTCGACGACGAAACGCAGAGATTCATTTAAGCGTTTTTGGCTGACGTCATGCTGATACTGCCCGACACCCACAGACTTTGGATCGATTTTGACGAGTTCCGCGAGCGGGTCTTGAAGTCTTCTCGCAATAGATACGGCGCTGCGCTCTTCAACCTGAAGTTCAGGGAATTCTTCTCTAGCAAGCTCAGAAGCTGAATATACACTTGCTCCCGCTTCATTGACGATCACATAATAAATTTCACGCGACATGTCCTTCAGTACATTGACGATGAATTGCTCCGTTTCTCTGGACGCCGTGCCGTTTCCGATCGCCACCATCTCGACTTGATACTGCTCAAGAATCGCTTTGACTTTTTCATGGGCTTCCTTCGTTTTTTTGACTGGCGCATGCGGGTAGATGACATCAATTTTCAAGACTTTTCCGGTCTCATCTGACACAGCGAGCTTACAGCCAGTTCGGAAGGCCGGGTCAACACCGAGAACGGTTTTGCCTTTCATCGGCGGCTGAAGCAGAAGCTTTCTCAAGTTTTCAGAGAAAATATGAATCGCCTGTTCATCCGCTTTTTCTGACAGCTCTTTTCTGATTTCACGCTCTATTGCCGGCTGGATCAGCCTTTTATAGCTGTCTTCAATCGTCTCCTGCAAAATCTCTTTTACGAATGTTGAGCGGTTTTTAATGATTTGTTTTTCTAAATACGCCTTGATGTGATCCGCAGGAGGTTCGATAGATACCTTTAAAATGTCTTCTTTTTCGCCGCGGTTCATCGCCAGCACCCTGTGCGGAACGACTTTTGCGATCGGCTCTTCATACTCGTAATACATTTCATAAACATTTTTCTCGTCGGTGTCTGCCGACTTACCGGCTGTAGACTTAATGGTTCCTTCTTTAAAGGTCTCCTGGCGAATCCACTTTCTGAAATTCGGCTCGTCTGAGATTTGTTCCGCAATAATGTGCTTGGCGCCTTCAATCGCTTCTTCCCTTGTGAACACTTCTTTTTCTTCACTGATGTATTGGTCTGCGATTTCTGCCAGACGATCATCCTGCGGAAGTGTCAAGATATAGTCGGCAAGCGGCTCGAGGCCTTTGCTTTTCGCGACTGTCGCCTTTGTTTTGCGTTTTTGTTTATACGGGCGGTAAAGGTCTTCCACTTCCTGAAGCTTCACCGATTGCTCAATTTTTCGTTTTAAGTCATCTGTCAGTTTATCCTGCTCTGCAATGAGCCTGATGACTTCTTCTTTTCGCTGATTCAGGTTTTGTATGTATTGCCAGCGTTCAGAAATCGTCTGAATCTGAACCTCATCCATTGAACCCGTCTGCTCTTTTCGATATCGGGCGATAAACGGGACTGTGTTGCCGTCCTCAAGCAGGCGGATGACACTTTCAACGTGTTTTTGTGATAAACCTATTTCTTTCGCAATTTGCTGTTTTAAAAGGGCTGACGTTTCCATGTAACCAAAGCCTCCAATTTTATCGTTCTTTCTCTAGTGTATCAAAAACCGAAAAAAACACATAAAAAAAGACAGCTGGCGCTGCCCGTGTTTACTCATTTTTTAAAAGTTCCTGCAAGCCGCTCAAAAAGTTCTCTTTTTCCATCGCAGCCGCAAAGAAGGCTTGATCAATCTCCTCAACAATCGGCAGAGCCGCTGTTACTTTTTCTCCTCCTGTTTCTGTAAGTGACAGGAGGACCTCTCTTTTATCCTGAGGATTTTTGCTTCTTTGGATAAATCCTTTTCTCTCAAGCGTCCGCACAACCTCCGAAACCATCATGATATTGGTCTGGCTGAAGCTTGCGAGGTTTTTTTGCGTGACGGTTTCTCCGTGGGCAATCATGTACCTGCACGAGGTCAGCAGAACAAATTGAACGTGGGTCAGATCAAACTCAGCCAACGCTTTTCCCACTTCCCGCTGCCAGCTTTGTGTAACCTGCCATAATAAAAAACCCGGGCTTTTGTTCGGACCGCTAAATTCAGAGTGCCATTCCACTTATATTTACTCCCATCGCTTGTGATATTGTCAAAAAGTCATTTTTGCTGATTTCAAAGTGTCCTCTCCGAAATAAAAAGCCGAGATGCTTGGTTTCCTGAACGAATTCAAGTTGTGATTTAATGCCGTAAAAACCGATTTTATCGCATGGATAGTAGTCTATATCTAATCGGTATGGGATAAAATTCGGAGCCATTTGATATGGGTAGATGTTTCCGCTTTTCACTTTGCCGATCGCAGTAAAACTTCGCAGCAGTTTGCCGTCTGGATATGCGTCTCTCGGAGAATAATAAATTAGCCAATCTCCCTCTTTCATTTTGGCGAGCGGGGCTTTTTTTCCGTGACACAGCTGTGCAAAACCGCCGGCAGCACCTTTTAATACATGCTGCTCTGACACAACGCCGATCCAATATTTCGTGTTCATTTTATCACTCCTCCGCAAAGGTGGACAAGCCTGCTGACAGCCGCCGGGATGTCTTTAGACAGTTCATGCCCGATGATTTCTCCCCATTTTTTTGCTTCAGCTCCTTCTAATACAATCCCATGCGTTATGTGAAGACCTTCTTTTTGCTTTTGAAGCACATGAGAAAATTCAATTTTTACATTGGTATGCGACATATTGGCCATGACAGAAAATGACCGATGTTTCTCCACTTGTTCAAGCCAAAAGGGAACTGTATTTCCTTGCTGAAGCAATGTACCTTCCGTTCCATTTTGAAATGGCCCTCTCAAAGAAACTGATGCGATACCCGCATCCCATTGATTCCATGTATCTGTCTCCTGATAATGATTCCATATTTTTTCTAGATCAACATCAGCTATCGCTGTGTATTCATAATTCCACATTCTACAACCCCCTAAATAATAAGTGCGCTTATCAATTATAATAAGTGCACTTATTAATAGTCAACCGAAAAAAGAAGCCGGTATTCCAGCTTCTCGTTTTCTGACTTCCTAGGACAGCTGTCCAAGAATATAGGTCAGATCATCTTTTCTCGATGTCGTATACATTTTCAGCGAATTCGATATTTCTTCTACCGATTGGCCTTTTTTCAAATGGGAGCGGATGTCGGGTACGTTGAGTCCATCTGTATGTATAATGAACTTTGAACCCTTTTCATAGGTGGCAGTGTGCGTTTTGTATTTTTGCGGCTTGCCTGATAAATAGCCTGAAATCGGCAGAGGATAAAAGCTTTCACCAGACGGGGAATGCAGAATAAAACGTACGTTTCCGACAGAGCAGTACGTAAACTGCCTTTGTTCAAAATTAATTTTCAGGATAGATGCTGTTGCGCCTCTTTTGTTTTTCATCGCCTGATTACAGCGTTCGATAATGCTTTGTACGTCTTCGTTCGCATAGTTTTCCACTAAGTCTTTGATTGCTGAAGAAGATTCGTTGGCAAGCGATCCGCTTCCAAGTCCGTCAGCTACCGCACAAATTAATTCTTGATCATCAGCTTTCATAAAAAAGCTGTCACCGCAAATCGATTTTCCTTCTTTATTCATTTGGTATACAAGGGTTTGAATATGCTCGTTTTCTTCAACCTGGATCATTACATTAACTCCATGGAGGGATCTTCAATCAAGGCCTCTCTGAGCTTCTTCACAGCTTTGCGCTGCAGACGCGAGACGTGCATTTGAGATATACCGAGAATGTCCCCAGTTTCTTTTTGGCTTTTGTTTTGGATATACGTAAGGTCTATGATTTGTTTTTCACGGTCTGAAAGGACATGAAGCACGCTTTGCAGCATCATTTGCTGGTTGACCCGCTCATATCCGTCCTCCTGTGATCCGACGATATCAAGAATCGTGACGGTGCTTCCGTCCGCATCCGCTTCAATGCTGTGGTCAACGGATAAGGCTTGATAGCTTTTGCCCATTTCCATCGTTTCAAGAACCTCTTCTTCTGAAACATCAAGGAATTCGGCAATCTCTTCTACTTTCGGCGACCTTTGTGTTTCAGTCGTCAGCTGATCAACCGCCATTTTGATTCTTGGTCCCAGTTCTTTAATCCGTCTCGGCACGTGAACGCTCCACGTTTTATCTCTGAGGAAACGTTTAATTTCACCGATGATTGTAGGAATTGCAAAAGCTTCAAACGATTTGCCGACGACAGGATCGTACCGCTTAATCGCGCCGAGCAGCCCGATCATGCCGACCTGTCGGAGATCCTCGTGAAAGCTTTTGCCTTTTGAATATTTTTTCGCAAGCATATCAACCAGATTTGTATACACCTGTACAAGCGTTTCTTGCGCCTGTTCATCTTGATTTGTTTGGTAATCGCTTATGAGCCGATCGACTTCATCCTTAGTTAGTTTCGTAGTTTTTGATGGTTGTGTCATGATCAACTCGCTCCCCATTTAAATACTTTGTCATCGCTACGGTGACGCCGGAGTTGTTTTGCACTCTGACTTCATCCATGAGCGTTTCCATTAAATATAGACCGAGCCCTCCTTCTGATAATTGATCGACTGTGTGTGAAGGTGTGTACGGCCCAAGATCCTGCTGCTTTTCATCAAAATCAAAGCTGTCGCCTTCATCCGCCACAATGACCTCTAAACGATCCTCGAACACACCGAATCGTATTGACACTTCCCCATTTTTATCTTCTTTGTAAGCGTGCTGAACCGCATTTGTACACGCTTCACTGACTGCGATTTTCAGATCTTCAATTTCATCGTACGTATAGCCCATTCTGCTCGCGACGCCTGACAGTGTCAGCCTTATAATCCCTACATATTCAGGTTGGGCCGGCACTTTCATTTCGATGTAATCTGCGTTATTCTTCATTGCACTCCACCTTCTGACTTTGCAGAAATATCAATGATGTCCTTAAGACCAGTAATTTCGAATAGACGGATCAGCCGGTCAGACAGATTTTCAAGCTTGAGGGAACCGCCTTGTTTTTTCACTGTTTTAAAAACCCCTACAAAGACGCCAAGTCCGGTACTGTCCATGTAGCTGACATCCTTCAGGCAAATCCTTAAGTCAGCGCCTTGTTCTGCTAGAGGAACAAGCTTCTCTCTGAGCACCGGAGCTGAATACACATCGATTTCTCCTGCAATGTTTACTTGTATATCATCCACATTCTGTTTCACATCAACATTTATATTCATTCGTATCACCTCAAATTATCCTTCAAATCTTTAATTGTTGTATACCCTCGGCTCGCAAACGCTAAACCTTTCTTCTTAAAACAATTAACGTAAAATCATCGTGAAGCTGAAAATCCTGCAATTTGAGGAGGCTGTCATAAATGTTTTTGACCATTTCCTGCGCAGAGCCACACATATGTTCCTCAATGAGCTTCTGTATATCATGACGCTCCAAGAAGCCGTTTTCCGTCCTGCATTCTGTGACGCCGTCAGAAAAGAGAACAATCATATCTCCCTTTTCCAGATGCTGATCAAATTGTTTGTAGTCATAATCCTGCGAGATACCAAGAACGAGCCCTTTGGCCTCTAAATCGTAAAACGTGTTGTCTTTCTGAGAATAATAGAATCCCGGTTCATGTCCTGCTGAAGCGTATGTAAATCGATGCTTGTCCATATTGTAATTTGCATAAAACATCGTAATAAACATACTTGCGTCAACGTTTTGTTCAACAACCCGATTTAAATTTTTCAGCACCTGAGAAGGGTGTATGCCCGTTTCCGGCAAAGAGTCCATCGCGTATTTAATCATGGACATGCAAAGTGCCGCCGGAATGCCTTTTCCGATCACGTCCGCGATTGCGATATTAATCGATTCCTTGTCTTTGACAAAGTGGTAGTAATCACCGCTCATCTGTTTAGCGGGCACACTGATGGCGCCGATATCCAGTGCTTCTTCCTGCGGAATCTTTGTTCCGAGCAGCGTCTGCTGGACATTTGCCGCAATTTCAATTTCTGATTTGATTTCCTGCTGTATCCCCCTGAGGGTTTGATGCTCCTGATAAGCCATTCCATATCCAATCATGACTTCTATTAAAAAATCCAGCGAATGAAAAACATCTTCCGGGAGACTCGGATACAGCTCCTTCAGCACTTTGCGATGAATGCTGATGATTTCTTCCGGAGGAATTTGATGCTCGATTGTTTTTCGGCTGAATTTTTGGGCTTGATATAAAGATGTTTCTGTTAATTCGGCTATATATCGACTAAGCAGCTGATGATACCGCTGCTCAATAACCTCCCTAAAATCCACGTTCTTACCTCCTACCGAAGCCATTTAATGGCTTGTATCTCTGTTCCTTCCCCCGATACGGAATTTAAACTGAATTCATCCATCAGCCTTTTCACGCCGGGAAGTCCCGCTCCGAGTCCGCCAGACGTTGAAAACCCGTCTTCCATAACTTTGCGGATATCAGGAATTCCCGGCCCTTGGTCTTCCGCTATGATTTTCAGGCCCTTTTTTCCTCTGTCTGCGACCTGTTCAATTCCAATCTGGCCTTTACCGGCGTATAAATAAATGTTCCTGGCTAATTCTGAAATAGCCGTTGTAATTCTAGCCTGGTCTACAGTGCCGAAACCCAGTTCTTTTGCAACGTTTCGTCCCAGTTGTCTGGCGGCCACAATATCCCATTCTGTCATGATTTTTACACAGGATTGGTCGTTCATTCGCTATTCCCCCAATTCCCGCTTCAATGTCTCAAGCCCCTGCTCTAAGTCGAGCGCGGTTTCGATTTCCTCAAGTGCGATTCCAAGTTCAATCAGCGTAACTGCCACAGCAGGCTGAATTCCCGTCAAGACCACTTTTGCGCCCATTAGTTTAGACATCGTGATCACGTCGCCCAGCACTTTAGCGATAAAGGAATCAATCATGTCCACAGATGTCAGGTCAATGACAACCCCGTTAGCACCTGTTTCGTATATTTTATTTAATAAGTCTTCTTGAAAGGTTAATGCGGTTTGGTCATCAAGTTCCCATTGAATGGACACTAATAAGCAATTATACAGTTTCAAGATCGGGATTTTCGGATGTCTCAAAATGTTATTCCCCCAATGAAACAATTTTTCGATTTGTCATTTCCAATGCTGTTTGAATTCCTTTTTGCAGGGTATTCTTAGTTATAACTTGGGATAAATCTATCCCCAGGTTGACGATGGTCTGTGCAATTTCCGGACGGATTCCGGCTAGCAGGCATTTCGCTCCGACAAGCCTTACCGCCTCAGACGCCTGAATAATATGATGGGCAACCATCGTGTCGACGACAGGAACACCCGTAATGTCAATCAACACGACTTGTGATCTGTGCTTGACGACGCCGTTAAGAAGATTCTCCATAATTCGTTTTGCGCGTTCGGTATCAATTGTTCCGACCAGCGGCATCACGGTGATATTTTCAAACACCGGGATGAGCGGCGCAGATAGCTCCTGCAGCGCGATTTTTTGCAGGGATACTGTTTTCTCCCATGAGATTGAGTATTGGTTAAAGATTTCTGTATTAATCGGGCTGAAAAAGCGATCGATCTGCCAGATTAATTCCGTACTCTCTTGATCTGGCAATCTCTTATCATTCATTTTCGTGTAGAGACGCTTCCAGAATTCAGCTAGCGCCGTAGCCAGAAACTTCAAAGAAAGTCCAATTTGGACGGCTCTCAGCGCCAGTTCGCTGATTTGGCTTTCAGCAGCACTGTCATCCTTAACAGATGAAAGAAGAATGTCGATATACTCTTTAGATATATTTTCATACACTTGGTCAGTCAGCTGATATGATTCTTGCTCGCTTAATTCTTTTAGTGTGTCAGTCCACAGTTGGAGCAGTTCATTTTGATTCTCGGCAATGAACTGGTATACAGTCTGATTCGACATCAAATTCGCTTACCTCCCGATAAAAAACAACATATTTTTTTCGTTATTTCACTATTATATCGTTTATGTTTTTTGAAAACAAAAAAAGTTGCTCTATTTGAGCAACCTGTACATATGTCTAAAAATCAATGAGTGCCAAACTGATTTGTAAGGCTTCATCAACCTTATCCATCATTTCATCATCCAGATGAGTAATCTTATCCGTTAATCTTTGCTTGTCAATCGTCCGAATTTGCTCCAGCAAAATAACGGAATCTCTTTCAAAACCGTAGCGTTTTGCATCGATTTCGACGTGGGTTGGTAATTTCGCTTTCTGTATTTGTGCTGTTATGGCTGCAACAATAGCAGTTGGGCTGAAGCGATTTCCGATGTCATTTTGGATCACTAAAACCGGGCGCACCCCGCCTTGCTCAGAGCCAACAACAGGAGATAAATCAGCAAAATAAACATCGCCGCGTTTCACAATCAAATGATTATCCTCCGCTGACTAAGCGCTCAACTGTCGTTTCAGCCTCGCACTCCGCAAAGTGAGCCTCAGAAGAAATATTCAGGTTGATTTTCGCCATTTCCATATAGCCGCGTCTCATCAAATCACGGTTGTGACGAGTTGTTCGTTCGCTGACATACGCTCTCACTGCTTGTGATATCAGTTCGTTTCTGCTTCGTTTCTCCCGCATCGCTACACCATCCAATTCAGCTACTAGGTTTTCGGGCAAGCTGATTTTCATTTCGGTTCTTGCGCTGGATTCAGACAAAAAACATACACCTCCACCAAACTTACGGATACGACTCTTTTATCCATCCAGTGATAATGATACCATTATTCACTCTTCAAGCAAAGCTGTTTTATGAATTCTCATTATGAGATGCTATTTGATTGCATTTTCCTGCAATAAAGGATTTCTTACTTCCATTATACTCCCATTTTCCAAAAACATACGGGGAACCCGGGAACTTATTGTACAAGATACCTCGTAGTTAATGGTTTCGAGCCTGCCTGCAATCTCATCCATGGAAATATATTCATCCCCCTGCCGGCCAATTAATGTGACTTTTGTGCCTGGCGGATATTCCTGATCCAGCTCTACCATAAATTGGTCCATGCAGATTCGGCCGGCGATTTTCAGCCGTTTTCCCTTCACAAGAATTTCGGTTCCTTTCAATTTTCGAAGCCAGCCGTCCGCATAGCCTACAGGCACCGTCCCGATCCATGTGTCTTTTTCCGCTGTGTATTCCGCTCCGTAGCTGACGCTCTCGCCTTTTCTGATCAATTTGACATGCGACAGCGTCGAATGCAGGGTGAATGCAGGACGCAGCTGAAACGGTATTTCGTCCGTAATGTCGGCTGACGGACGGAGACCGTACATGCCGATGCCGAATCTGACCGCGTTGAAAAAGCCTTTTTTCAGCCGGAGGCCGGCAGCGCTGTTGGCGCAGTGCACCATCATTTTTTTTAGCGGCAGCGGAGCAATCAGTTCTTTAAAGCGCTCAAACTGCATGAAGAAATAGTCTCTTTCTTTTTCATCCGCTGTCGCAAAATGCGTAAATACCCCTCTGCATTTGAAACGGGGGTTGCGATCAAGAATCGCCATCACATGATGAACTTCTTCTTCCGTTTTTACACCAAGCCTGTTCATCCCCGTATCGACCTTCAAATGAAAATGAAGGGAACCTTTTTTCAAGTGGCGGGCTGCTTCCTGAAGCCATTCAACAGAATAACCTGTTAATGTCACGTCATATTCCGCCGCGATTGCCACATACTCCGGGGGAACCGCGCCAAGCACCAATATAGGCGCCTTCAAGCCCTTCTCGCGCAGTGAGATCGCTTCATCCAGAATGGCCACGGCCAAGCATGAAGCACCTGCGTCAAGAGCAGACTTTGCTACTTCTGCATCACCATGTCCGTAGGCGTTCGCTTTTACAACTGCCATCAGATGGACATGTTCGCCGATGTGTTCTTTCATATTGCTGACATTTTCCTTTATCGCGGACAAGTCGATTTCCGCCCACGTATCTCTGTAAAAAGGTTTTGTGCTCATAATGACACTTCCTAGCTTTTATTCAATATCATTTACATATCATACTAAAATTATAGTCCAAAGGGAAACGATGCCTGACGAAAAAAAGGCCAAATTATGTTTGGCCTTTGGCAATTATTTAGATGATTGTCCCTGCATGCTTTTCGCGACTGTCACCATTTCCTCTTTAGAAAGATCTTTTGATGAGAGAAGGTAATCTACGCCGTCATATGTCCATGATAATGAGGCATCCGACAAGGCGCCGATGGTGTAGCCGAGATTTACCGGTTCGCCGTTCAGCGTAATTGAGGAGGAAGCCTTGGCAATCTGGGCTTTTTCTTGAATTAAGGTAAATGATTTTTCTCCTCCGTAGGTCATGATGATCCGCTTCCCGTCTTCAGTTGAAATATCTTTTTCTTCAAGCAGCTTTACGCCAAGCGGCAGTTCAAGCGGCGTTTTGACCGCGAATGTATCGGATGGTTTCGCGCTTGTGGCAACATCCATTTGAGAAAGGGTCATATTTTTCTTTTCGTCAAATGATTCTTTGTCGAATTGTTTATTAAATTCGAAGCTGCTGAATTCTACTTTCACCATCACTTTTCGGTCAGTATCCATGACTTTAACAGATGACGGGCTCATATCTTTTTTGTTAAACGTGATTTCTTGCGTTGGGAGCATTTTGTTATGCTGATAGTTCGTTTTTGTTTCAAATACGTATTTCTTTTCTTTCGCAGTGAAGACTGCATCTGAATCGTTTTGAACATCCTTTACGAGCGATTCAAACAGATAGACCTGGCTGCTGTTGTTCGGCCAGTCGCTTTGAAATCTGAAGCTCTTATTTAAAGACGGCGTGAGAACAAATACTCCGTTTTCATTTCGTAAAATGACTTGGTTTTGGTCCTTTTTCGGATTTTCTAGATAAACCCTGTACAGAGACGGCTTTTTGTGCCAGATTTCCACATTGTATACTTGAGGCTCACTCCCTGTCTCGATGGTCATTTTCGCTTTTGCTTTGTACGAGGTGTATTCTTTCGCCTTTTCATCTAACCCGGTCACAATATCTTGCTGCGTTTTTTCCCCGCAGGCAGAAAGAATAAGGACAGCAAGCAGTCCCGTTAAAAGCAAAACAAAGCTTTTTCTCACCTTTTTCAACCCCTTTTTCTCAATTGATGTAAAAGGAAGAAATCGCTTGTTTGACTTTAACGGTACGCTCGGTACACGTTAGGCAGAACGGATGCGTACCATAAAAGCCTCAAACAACTTGTCTCCCTTAATGCATTATCAAATATATGAGTGGGGTTTCGCTAATATGCAGACTAGCTTGACAACCTTTCAATCACAACCTGTGCGGCCGCGTATTCCTTTGTATGAGTGATTGATACGTGAACGGCGGCCTGGCTCAGCTTCGCGCAAATGATATAGGGCTTGCCATTTTGGTCTTTCTTAATTTCAATGTCCTGAAAACTGAGCTGTTTTCCTATACCGGTGCCGAACGCTTTCGAGAAAGCTTCTTTTGCTGCAAACCTCCCCGCAAGAAATTCTATTTTTCTTTTCTCTGAAAGCTCATGATATTGGTCAAGCTCGCTTCGCGTCAAAATCCGCTCAGCAAACCTTTTCTGGCGGCCGGCCATAGAAGCGATCCGTTTAAGCTCGGTGATGTCTAGTCCAATGCCGTAAATCATGTGTGATAACCTCCTTTGCGTACGTACTATTTGAATGGTTTGTCTCATAAACGTGTTACTATAGAAATACCAAAATGAAGAAAAGGGGCTCGGAATGTTTATACGGACTGAAAATTTCCAAACGTTTATCAGGCTTTATCCCGTTGTCACCTTTATATTGGCCTTGCAAGCCGTTCTCTGGCTGTTTTTTTCACTTCCTGTCCATTCAGTCGTGTTATGGAGAGATGCCGTCACAGGCTATAATTTAGGCGTCGCTAACGGTGAATGGTGGCGGCTGATCACACCGGTTTTGCTGCACGCCGGTTTTACCCATCTGCTGTTTAATTCCATGTCCATCTTTTTATTTGCCCCTGCTTTGGAACGCATGCTGGGAAAAGCGCGTTTCCTGCTTGTGTACGCTGGCTCCGGCATCATCGGCAATATCGGCACATATGTTACAGAGCCGCTTGATTACGTGCATGTCGGGGCTTCAGGAGCGATTTTCGGGCTGTTCGGCGTGTATCTGTTTATGGTTCTTTTTCGCAAAGAACTGATCGGGCAGGAGCATTCCAAAATGATTCTCACACTGCTCGCATTTGCCGTTCTCATGTCGTTTATCAACTCCAATATTAACATGATGGCCCATCTGTTTGGACTTTGCGGCGGGTTTCTTCTCTCGTTTTTATGTGTGCAAAAAAAAGAGCGGCGGTATTAACCGTCCGCTTTTTCATATGAGTACCAGTTTAAAATGAAGTCTGCATCCTCTTCACCTACATCCCTCACCGATAATTCTTCCATAAGGCTCGATGATTTTACCGAGGTAGAAATGGTATACAAACGGCCTTTCTTTTGAAAATACGATTGGCTGAACTTGCAAACCTGCATTCGTCTTTTTAACACAATTCCCGTTGTTCTGCTGATAAATCTGGACGTCAATTGAAGACGATCTCCGTTGATCGTCCATCCTGCATCCTTATATGCGAGGTAGCCGAAGATCAATTCAATCGGCAGCAGGATGATCGACAGATAGCCCCATGGCTGAAAGAAGATACATAATGGAATGATCAAAAAGATTGAAAAAATGACGGAACGGAATAAATAGCGTTTCAACGCGTGCCGCGGCAGACGGCGGAAGTTTTCTTCCAGCGTGTATTCCGGCGTAAATGTCCGCAGCATGTGCGGAAGCTTTTTTTTATGAATCATCGGGAAGAGAATGGTCAAAGCGCCTTCTTCTTTTTCCCGGTCGCCGCCGCCCGCGCTGACGATGGACACCGTCACAAAGCCGAAAAGCTGGCGGATGATGTTTTCCTTTATTTTAATGGCTTGTATTTTTCGGAGCGGAATCGTGACTTGATGTTTTTCAATAATCCCTCTTGAAATCACCAGTTCCTGTTCTTTTTTAATGATTTGAAAGTTCGCGTATTTAAACATCATACCGGCAATGCTGAAAATCCAGGCGATAAATAAACCGATAAAAATGAGTACCGCGTAAATGCCGATGCTGGCGTGCTGAAGAAAGGAAAATTTATCAAAAAACCAATCCATCGGCAGCACTTCATCAAGCTGAGAAATAAGCGCAAATACAGCGGAGATAATCACTCCGATTCCGCCGGAGGTAGAGGCGGCCATGAGCAATTCTTTCATGTTCATCCGATAGTGCTCTTCCGGCTCAACCGCCGGAATCAGCTCCTGCTCAGCTTCAAGCCATTCTTTATCGTGTTCGCTTTCGTGCCTTTGTGCTTTTTTCTTAAAGACGGCTTCCTTGATCCGTTCGGCTTCTTCAACAGAAATAGCAGAAAGAACAGCTTCCGCCTCCTTGCCTCCGCCTGCCGTTTCAATTTGCAGCTTCACAAGCTTAAAGATTTGCTGGATCACGCCCGCGCTCGTATTCATCGTTTGAATCCGATCAATCGATATGTATCGCTTTTTCGTGACAAACAAGCCTTCTTCAATTCTAAATTCGTCATCTTCGATTCGATAGGTAAACCTTCTCCATTTGATGATGCTTGCGGCTACAAGCCAGATGAACAGCACACCGAGCGCAATGGCTCCGTAAAAACGGACAGTATTGTTCGAATTGACGATATACACAAAAAAGAATGGCAGAATGATATTTTTTATCGTTTGAATAATGGTATGGCATAAATTCAAAATAACTGCCGCCGGGTGCAGGCGTTTCGGTTCAGACATCATCGTCAGTCACCCTTGCCAGACGGGAAATGGAGTCTCTCAGCCGATCCGCTTCCTCCATCTCTAAAGCGGGGATCGAATGAACGGTCGCGGCCGTGGAAATTTTTACGGTTGCCAGGTTGTACTTTTTCAATAACGGCCCTTGTGACGTATCGACGTGCTGAACCCTGACCATCGGGACAATCACACGCGTTACCACAAAAATACCTGACTGAATATCTATTTCATGTTCATGGACTTCATAGCGCCATACTTTATGACGGATCTTTGGAATGATAAAGACCGTCACAACCGAACCCAGCAGCCAAACCGCGCCGAGCACGCCGCTGATCCAGTACGGCCAATGAAAATAATAGCTTAACACTGCAACTGCTATGACAATAAGCAAGCAGACAGCAGATACGATGATCTCTTGAAGTCGCCAAACCTTTAATCCGTCTGGACTGATTTGGTTTTTTGGCTGCTCTCTCAAAATACCTACCTCCCGTTTTTTCGTCGTTACTTATACGTCTCTTATACAGAAAGGTTTCATTCTTAAGCATACATAGAAAAATGGCATCCGTCAGCTGAAAGTTTGCTGAATAACAAATCATGAACATAAAAAAGCCCAAAACGTTATGTTTTGGGCTCTTAATCGATAGAATTAGTAAGATTTTTTCTGGCGTCTGTCACCTGAAGAACGGCGATCGTTTGAACGCTTTTTATCGTAGGAAGAACGGTTGTTGCTTTTCCCTTTTCCGCCGCGGTAGCCGCCGCCTTGTCCGTCTCTGCGTTTAGAAGAGCGCTGGTTCTTGTAGCGTTTGCTGACCATCGGCGCTTCGTCAGTTAAGCGAACCGGTGTGTTGTCCGGCTCTTTTGTAGCCATTTTGATAGCCGCCGCAACCACTGTTACTGCATCATGATCTTCAAGCAGCTCAGCTGCCGCTGTCATGTAGAAGTTCAGGTTGTTTTCACTGATTGTCGTGCGAAGACGTTCAACAGTAACCTGCTGCTGGCCTTCTAACGCTTCATCAAGTGTAGGCTCCTTCATGCGGTCCATTTTGCGTTTTGTTGTTTGTTCAATTGCGCGAAGCATGCTTTTCTCACGCGGTGTAATGAACGTCATCGCCATACCTGTTTTCCCTGCACGGCCTGTTCTTCCGATACGGTGAACGTAGCTTTCAGGATCTTGAGGCACGTCGAAGTTGTACACGTGTGTTACGCCTGAGATATCAAGTCCGCGAGCGGCAACATCAGTTGCGACAAGAACTTCGATTGCACCTTCTTTAAATTTACGAAGCGCAACCATACGTTTCGCCTGCGTTAAGTCACCATGAATTCCTTCAGCCGCATATCCGCGTAGGTTCAGGGCTTCAGCCAGCTCATCGACACGGCGTTTTGTGCGTCCGAATACGATCGCAAGCTCAGGAGACTGAATGTCAAGAAGACGAGTCAGTGTATCGAATTTTTTGCGTTCTTGCACTTCTAAATAGAACTGCTGAATGTTAGAAACCGTCATTTCTTTTGCTTTTACTTTTACGTGTTCCGGCTCAGTCATAAAGCGCTCTGCAATGCGTTTGATCGGTGCTGGCATTGTCGCAGAGAACAGAAGTGTCTGATGCTCGCTCGGCACGTTTGAAAGAATAGATTCAATGTCGTCAATGAATCCCATGTTCAGCATTTCATCCGCTTCATCCATTACTACAGTGTTTACATTGTTTAAACGAATTGTGCGGCGGTTGATGTGGTCAAGAAGACGTCCAGGTGTTCCGACAATGATATGCGGATTTTTCTTTAACGCCCGGATTTGCCGTCCAATATCCTGTCCGCCGTAAATAGGAAGAACCTTCGCACGCTTATCTTGTCCGATTTTATATAATTCTTCAGATACTTGAATGGCTAATTCACGGGTTGGCGCGATTACGATTGCTTGAATATTAGGAGACTCGGGGTTAATTTTTTCAACAAGGGGTATACCAAACGCAGCTGTTTTACCTGTACCTGTTTGCGCTTGTCCAATGACGTCTTTATTTGAAAGTCCGAGCGGTATCGTTTGTGCCTGAATCGGTGTTGCTTCTTCAAATCCCATACGATTAATTGCTTTCATGAGATCAGAACTTAAATTAAAATCTTGAAACGTTATAGTCAAATTATTCAAACTCCTTCTAATTGCTGTTTCAGTAATGTCGTGATTTACCACTTATAAAACTGCCCTTTAGACAAAAAGGACAGGATCCATCCGTATACAAAGCCCGAATTACTTTAAGTTTTATCTTACCATTACACTATTTGTTTTTCAATAAGATGAGAAGCAGATCAGCTTCTCGAATATGCCGGCTGCTGCTCCATCCGCTCCCATGTGTCCGGCGGAGAACTTCGGGTCGGCGGATGAAACGCCGGACGAATATGTTCGTATCGCGAAATAACCTGTATTTATTGTATCATAGCCGCAGCCGGCCAGATATACATAATTTCTGGCCGGCATACATTAGTGTTTGCACATCATGTTATTTTATGATGCAATATGCGGTTTTTCCGCAAGATTTTTTTACGAAAGCGGGCTCTCTATTAAATCTTTAACGATTTCTTCAAGCTTCATACCTCTGGACGCTTTGAATAAAATCAAATCTCCTTTTGACGCGTTTTCCTTCACAGCTTGAAGGAGATCTTTTTTCTCGGTGAAGTGGCTGACGCGTTCTTTCTCAAAGTGTTTCAGTGCGCCTTCCGCAATAAATGCTCCCAGTTTTCCGTACGTAAAGACGCGGTCGATTTTCTCAGGGCTGATCACAGCGCCGCACTCTTTATGGAACGTTTCTTCAAGATCACCGAGTTCAAGCATATCGCCGAGCACGAGCATTTTTTTCCCGTAGCCTTCAAGGCTTTCTGTCAATTGAATGGCAGCCTTCATGGATGTCGGACTCGCATTATAAGCGTCATTGATAATCGAAATGCCGCTGTCTGTTTTGATGAGTTCAAGTCTCATGCCGGTTACCTTTAGTCCGCTCAGCCCTTTTGCCGCATCCTCAGGCGTGATGCCGAAATAAGCCCCCGCAGCAATCGCAGCCATGGCGTTCATGACATTGTGCTTGCCGAGTATCGGAATAAAAAACGTTTTTTCCATTCCTTTGATTGTAAAATGGGTTCCTTCCTCACTCTGGCTGACATCCTGAAGCTGATAATCATTTTGCGCTCCCGTTCCGTACGTTTTCGTTTGGCAGCTGTATGATTTTTGAAGGAGCGGTTCGTCCCCGATATAAATCAGCACTCCGTCTTCTTTAAGCCCGTTAATGATTTCAAGCTTCGCCTCCGCGATGCCCTCTCTTGAACCAAGGTCTTGCATGTGGGATTCGCCGATATTCGTAATCACAGCAGCATCCGGGTTTGCCAGGCGGGTCAGGAGGTCAATTTCTCCTTTGGCGCTCATTCCCATCTCTAATACGGCGATTTCCGTATCTTCAGGCATGGCTAAAACCGTCAGCGGCAGGCCGATGTGATTGTTGAAGTTTCCTCCTGTTTTGTGGACACGGTAGCGGGTTCCCAGGACGGCGTGAATCATATCTTTCGTTGTCGTTTTGCCATTGCTTCCGGTTACCCCGATGACACGGGTGCCAAGCTCCTGCAAATAGGCTTTTGCAAGCCGCTGAAGAGCGGAAAGGGTGTCGTCCACTAAGATGACGGCTTGATTCTCGGGCGGATTTGGTTCTGACCGATCCCAAAGAACGGCCGCTACACCTGCTTCAAAAGCCTGCGGCACAAAAGTGTGGCCGTTAAAATGTTCCCCTTTTAGCGGGATGAAAAGCTGATGCTGTTCGAGTTTTCTTGTATCAGTTGCCACTCCATGAATGACTGTTTGTTCATATTGCGGATTTGTCAGTGTGCCTTTGACCATCTCGGCAATGTTCTTTACTGTTCGCTTAATCAAGTGAGGTCCCTCTCTTTCTTTTGTATATACGGGAAAAGACACTGCCCTCTTACCGGCAGTGTCCATTTTCATTATTAGAATGTATGCTTAATCAATTGTTTTTCAGCGTGGCGTTCTTTTGCAAGCTCCACAAGCTGTTCAATCAGGTCAGCGTACTCCACTCCGGCCTCTTTCCAGAGCAGCGGGAACATGCTGAAAGGTGTAAAGCCAGGCATTGTGTTGACTTCATTGATCAGAACTTCGCCGTCAGCTGTCAGGAAAAAGTCCGCTCTGACAAGTCCTGAACCATCGATCGCTTTAAACGCTTTGATCGCCATATCACTGATTTTTGCGTATTCCTCATCGGACACATTCGCCGGGATCATCAGATCAGTGTCTCCATCCTCATATTTCGCTTTGTAATCGTAGAAATCTGTCTTTGGTGCGATCTCTCCCACAACAGAGCATTTAGGATCGTCATTTCCAAGAACGCCGATTTCGATTTCTCGGCCGTTAATTCCTTCTTCAACGACGACTTTGCGGTCATATTGGAATGCAAGCTCAAACGCTTTTTGCAGTTCTTCACGGTTTCGGCATTTGCTGATTCCGACACTTGATCCAAGATTTGCCGGCTTTACGAAGCAAGGGTAGCCTAATTCCTGTTCTACCTGCTTACAGCTTTCTTCCGGAGAACGAGTCCAATCTTTCTTAAGGAAAGCTGCGTATTTAGCCTGAGCAAGGCCTGCCTGCGCGAATAAATGTTTCATAACGACTTTATCCATGCCTGCTGAGGAAGCAAGCACACCGTTGCCGACATAAGGAATATTCAACAGTTCGAGCATTCCTTGGATCGTACCGTCTTCTCCGTTCGGTCCGTGGAGGAGCGGGAATACGACGTCGATGGCTTCATTTTGCTCTGGCGCTTCCTGCGGAAACATTTCCTGGTTCAGGGCAGCTGGAGAAAAAGCACTGCCTCCTTGCTCAAATTGAAGCATTTTCACGTTTGAAACAGGCTCAGATAAACGGGCGCCTCTTACCCATTCGCCTTTTTCAGTTATATAAATCGGATGTATATCAAACTTCTCAGTATTTAGCGCTTTGATTACAGCCAGAGCTGTCTGCAGTGATACATTATGTTCTGCTGACTTTCCTCCGTACACTAATCCTAGACTTGTTTTCAATGGATACTCCCCCCACTACAAATTCATCTTTACTATCTTATCACTTTCACGAGAAAATGATCTAATTATTTTTGGGCATGCTGATGCTGAATGCATTTGTATGTAATTCCTTTTTATTTTATATTAAAATGGCATTGAAAAGGAGATGTGACATATGAAAAAAATCACGACAAACGAACAATTTAATGAACTGATTCAATCCGATAAAGAAATTATCGTAAAGTTTTATGCTGATTGGTGCCCAGACTGCACACGCATGAATATGTTCATCGGCGATATTTTGGAAGAGTACAATCAAAACGATTGGTATGAACTGAATAAGGACGAGCTTCCTGAATTGGCTGAAAAATACCAAGTAATGGGTATTCCTAGCTTGCTTATCTTCAAAAACGGTGAAAAAACAGCTCATCTTCACAGCGCCAATGCCAAAACGCCTGAAGAAGTGACTGAATTTTTATCTGAACATATAAGCTAATTCGTTTAACAGCCTTATTTTATGTCGTCGGGCTCTACATGAACATGAACATGAGTGACATCGTGTTCATGTTTTATTTTATCCTCTACCTCATCCGCCACTCCATGGCCTTCTTCTACTGTAAGCTTTGGATCAACCGTAATAACCATCTCAATATGAACTGTGCTGCCTAAATACCGGGCTTTCACATCCTTTAGACGATGTACACTTTCAATCCTGCCGACGGTCTGTTTGTAAGGCTCAAGATCTTTTAAGTGAAAGCCGT
This sequence comes from Bacillus sp. G16, assembly GCF_021282335.1. NCBI lineage: Bacteria > Bacillati > Bacillota > Bacilli > Caryophanales > Bacillaceae > Bacillus > Bacillus sp. G16. Next base: position 56,663 of record NZ_JAJSOZ010000002.1, read on the forward strand.
CTGTTAAAGAATGTGAAGCATCTTTAAAGATGTCCCATGCCGTTTTGCAAATGATGATGCCGATGATAAAAGCCGTTACCGGATCGATCCACGGCAGCTGAAGCTGGGATGACATCACACCGATAAACGCTCCGGCACTTACAAAAGCGTCTGATCTGCTGTCCTTTGCCGCTGCCATCAGGGCAGAGCTTTTAATCGATGCCGCCAGCCTTTTGTTATATAAGTAGATGCCATACATAAACAAGGCACTGCCTAACGCCGTCCATGCCGCTATAAGACTTGGCGTTTCCGTAGTTCCGCCCGCAATCGCTTTTCCTCCGCCGATTAACACTTCAATGCCGACAACCATCATAATAAAAGACGCAACAAGAGACGAAATTGTTTCAGCCCGATAATGGCCATATGGATGATCGCTGTCAGCCGGCCTTTGGGAAATACGCAATCCAATCAGCACCGCCACTGACGCAACAATATCTGTTCCATTATTTAATCCGTCTGCTCTCAGCGCTTCGGAATGATAGAGGATCCCAATGACAAGCTTCACAACAGCAAGGATGACATAAGCAAAAATATTGAGGAGCGCCCCTTTTTCTCCCTTTTTCAGATTTTCTGTCCGCTCCATTGAATACCAGCCTCCATTCTATTACATAGTATGGTTCAAAACATGAAAAATAGCAGCGGCAGCATTCAATGAAGAGGGACATTTCGACAGCAAATTATTCCCCGGGAAACTTTTTGTCGATCTTTTGAATGTTTGCATATTTGGGAAAGAATAGGACTGTTTTCACCTTTACAGGCTATTGCGGACATTGTATACTGAAGTTAATTGATAATGATTATCAATATCGTTTGATTGGAGGTTGGTGACATAATGACACCTCAGTCTGCAGAAACCAGAAAAAAACAGCTCATTCATCTGTTAATACAGAATGGTATATACAAAAAGTCAAAGCGTCATTTGTATGAATTGTCGCTGACGGAGTTAGAAAGTGAATACAAACATGTCAGGAGGGCGCCGGAGCATGCCGAAGCGTAAAGTAAAAACCTACCAGCAGCTGATCCAGGAAAACAAAGAGGCGATTATGGGCAATCCAAAGCTGATGAACGTCATTTATGACAGGATCGACCGCAAGCATCAAAAGAATCTCCAAGAGCAAAACAATACATAAAAAGAGCCGAAAGGCTCTTTTTTCATGACTCAAACGCTTCTGCGGCCAGCTTTTGGATCACTGCATCATCCATCGGCGGGTTATGGAGACCGGCGCGCACATCACGATAATAGCGCTGAAGCGGGTTGGTTCGTTCAAGACTTTTGGCCCCGACAATTCTCATCGCTTTATCGACAACAGACAGCGCAGCATTTGTGACGATATGTTTCGCCGCACCAAGCTCGCTTTTCAAGTAAGGGCGGCGCTCCGGATTGTCATACAATTGAGCGATATGGAAAAGAAAATGTCTGGCATTGAGCAGTTCAAGCTCCATTTCGCCTGTTCTTTGCTGTACGGCTGGGACATCCTTGATCGGTCCCTTCAAACTGTTTGGAGAATACTCAGATGCAAATTGCACCGCATAGTCTCGTGCTGCTTGAGCAATGCCAAGATAAATCGCCGGAATATGAAGCAGCCAGCCATTCGGCTTAGCTCCCCGAGGTCCTTGAAGTAATTCCACCAGTTTCTCCTCATCAAGCATTACCTCATTCAGTACAAGGTCATGGCTTCCAGTCGCCCGCATCGCCATCATATCCCACGTTTCTTCAATCGACAAACCGGGATCATCTTTATAAATGAGAAACACGCCTGTTGTTTGTTTTTCTTCAATCCATGCTGTCACTAAAAAATAATCCAGTGCTTGTGACATCGTCGTAAAGGTTTTTCTTCCGTTTACTGTCCATTTGCCATCCTTTTTGACGGCGTTTGTACCGGGACGCCCTCCTCTTGTCGGGCTTCCGGTTTGCGCTTCTGTCGCCGCCCTGTTGATGACGGCTCCGTTTTGGACTTCCTTTGCAACAAACGCAAACACGTCTTTATCCCAGCTGTTGCCTTCTCCGAGCTCCCCGATTACGCTCAAATGCCAGCCGATGCTGAGCGCTGCAGGAGCGTCTCCCCGTGCAAGCCGTTCTTGAAACAGGAGCATGTCGTAAACAGAAATGCCCCCTCCTCCATGGGATGCTGGCAATGTTAACGCCGTATACCCGGCATCACGCAGTTTTTGTATTTTTTCTAAAGGAAAACGTCCCAGTTCGTCATCTTCAGCGGCTGTTTGCTGAAATTCATCCGCAAGCCGTCCGATTTTCTCCATCCATTGCCGTTGTTGATCGTTTTGTATAAATAATGACATCCGGCAGCCCCCCAAGGTTTTAATTCCGATAAATTTAATATGTATTATAGATTTCCTGCCACCATTCCGCAACTGTTAACCTTTTTGTCCGGTATAAAAAAAACACGCCGTTCCCCCAGGAACAGCGTGTTTACACAGGATTTGCATCCCGGTCTTGTTTCATGCCGAGATAAATCAGCATATATGTCAGGTAACCCATTGTCATCACCAAGCCGCCAAAGAAAAAGCTCGAGAAAATCGGCTCTTCAAAAGCGGTTACTGCAGCAAGCACAATCCAGCTGGCATACAGATAGATGATAAAATAACGGATGCCCGTCTTCATTTTATATATCATGTACAGCCCCGCGAGAGAGAACAACCCAAGCGCGAGTCTGAAATAAACAAGATGTTCAAACTGAAACATGAATGACACAAATGAGAATCCAAGCAGTAATACGATCGGTAAAGCGGTAATAAAGTTCCTCAATCGAGACACCTCCGTCAGTACCTTTAGTATAAACCAAAATATCAAATGATATTGATTCACGTGAGCTTTTTCACAAAAATGTCATTCCTTGCCTTTACACCCGGACATCCCGTTTACAGAAGCACCACCAGCCAACGGCGATGAAGAATATGGCATGTATGATGATAATCCCCGCTGAAAACAATGGCGTCATGCCTGAAAACAACGCTGTCTCCCCGCTGCTGTATTGGGTAAAGTCAGTGTTCGCGAAAAGCAAAAAGCTGCCCCATTTGTTTTCAAATAGCTTCATGAGCTGAACAAGTGTACTCGCTCCATATAAAACGACAAATGAAACGACGACTGCTACCGCACTGTTCCGGAACAGCGAAGAACAAAGCAGCCCGAATAATCCCATCATTACGGCTTCAAGCCAATTTGACCCGATCAGCTCCAGGGTGTTGATAAGCAATGTCTTTGATTCCGCGGTTACCGACGTGCCAAAAAAGACGAGACCGAATAATAATGCCAAAATGTAGTATGCCAGATACAAATAAAAGCTGACCATCACGACTGTGATTAATTTTGACCAAAAAATCTTTTGGCGTTTAACCGGGCGAATGAGCAGAAATTTGATCGTCTTTTTATCAAATTCCATCGAAACAATTGTCGCTGCAATCACGATCGTTAAAGCCTGCAGCAGGATGTTTAGGCTCGGTGTATACGATAAATAGCCGATGAAGTTTTCATCTGTTCCGGCACTGATGACAATCCGTTTAATGATCAAAGCCATGAAAAATTGAAAGACCGCCATCAGGATAAGAGAAACCAATGTGACCTTCCGATTAAAAAGTTTCATATGTTCATTCCAAATTAATTTAGACAAGCTCTTCTCCCTCCTCTTGATGAGCAGTTGTCGCTTTTATGAATTCGTCTTCCAGTGATTGCGTGTAAGGCGTAATGGAAAATACATTCAGGTCTTGTCCGACAAGTGAGCGGTTCAGCTCTGGAATGTTTTCTTTTGCTACCTCAACAACTATCGCCCCGCCTTGCCGCTCAGCTTGATATTGATTGCCTGTCAGCCAATTGAGGGCTTTTTCTTCCGGCTGCACTTCAATGATCGCTTTTTCTGTTTTTTGATTTGTTCCATGTAGGCTGACTTCCGCTTTGATCTCACCTTTTTGAATAATGATGACACGGTCGCACAGATCTTCAACTTCTCGCAATAAATGAGTGGCGAACAGGACTGCCGTTCCTTCCTTTTCTGCGAGCTCCTTAATATGATCGCGAAAATCCTTCATACCCGCAGGATCGAGACCGTTTGTCGGTTCATCTAAAATAAGAAGCTTCGGCCGGTGAAGAATCGCCTGTGCAATGCCAAGACGCTGGCGCATGCCGAGAGAATAGGTTTTCACCTTATCATGAATCGCTGACGTCAGCCCGACACGTTCCACCACTTCATCAAGCCGTTCTTCGTCTATTTTTTTGTGCATATTCGCAAAGTGCTTGAGGTTTTCCCAGCCTGTCAGGTACGGATAGAACTCGGGATTTTCGACGATCGCTCCAACCGCTTCCATTGCTTTTTCAAACTCTGTATCATGCTGGAATCCGCTGATTGTCACGCTCCCGCTGTTTTGTTTTAACAGTCCGACGATGATACGGATGAGTGTTGTTTTTCCAGAACCATTCGGACCGAGCAGGCCGATGATTTCTCCCTCCATGACGTCCATGCTGATTTGTTTTAGTATCTGTTTAGACCCAATTTTTTTATCGAGGCCTTCAATATGTAAAATCGGCTCAGCCATAAAGCCTTCCTCCTTTTTCAACAAAAAATAAACAGTGCCTAAAATTAGGCACTTTTTGTATTATAGCATTTGTTGCTTCCAAATGTTTGGTTAAACCGATAGAGTCGGGGTTTGCTCAGGCTGTTTGTTCTTTTCGGTTTCTGTAATGATGACGGCGCAGGCCGCGTCTCCTGTTGTGTTCACCACTGTGCGGAGCATATCAAGCAGGCGATCAATTCCGAGTATTAATCCAATGCCCTCAACAGGGAGTCCGACAGATTGAAGCACCATGGCGAGCATAATCAAGCCTACACCCGGTACACCCGCGGTGCCGATACTTGCTAGCACAGCCGTCAGTATCACCATCAGCAGCTGCGTAAATGTCAGATCATGCCCGAACACCTGCGCAATGAAGACGGTGGCTACCCCTTGCATGATGGCTGTTCCGTCCATATTAATTGTCGCGCCGAGCGGCTGGACGAAGCTGCTGATCGGCTCAGGCACTTTTAATTTTTTCTGCGCCACATCCATTGATACCGGCAGGGTCGCATTGCTGCTGGAGGTACTGAACGCGACGACCATTACCTCTGAGAAATCTTTAAAGAACGTAAACGGATTTCGTTTTGCCAAAAGAGCAACCGTTGAACCGTACGTCAAGACTGCATGAATGACCAGGGACAGCGTGACAACAATCATATACAGCCCCATCGCCTTAATCGCGCTGAAGCCCTGGCTGCCAATAGCAGTCGCAATCAGACCGAACGTTCCGTATGGCGCAAACTTCATGACTAGGTTGACGAGATACATCATCAATTCATTTCCCTGTTCAACGACTTTCAGAAGCATATCCGCTTTTTTTCCGAGCATCGTGATTCCGAGCCCTACAAAAATAGAAAATACAATGATTTGCAGCATATTTCCTTCTGTCATCGCTTGAACCGGATTCGCAGGAATAATGTTCAGAAGAGTGTCGGCAATACTTGGGGCTTCCTCAGCATTAAACTTGGCAGATGAAACATCATAAGTCCCAAACTCACCAGGTCTAATCACAAGAGCAAGAATAAGCCCGATCGTGATTGCCACTGCTGTCGTGATGAGAAAATAAGAAATCGTCTTCACGCCGATTCTGCCAAGCTTCTTTGGATCACCCAGCCCGGCTACTCCCAGTGTCAGTGAGAAAAAGACAATCGGCACGACAAGCATTTTAATGAGGTTTAAAAAGATGGTGCCAAGCGGACCGAATACAAACTTATTCAAATTTTCAAATAATTCAGGTGATGTAAGGTTGAGGACCAATCCAGTCACCGCGCCAAGAACCAATGCAATGATAATTTTTTTTGCCAGCTTCATCCGCATTCCTCCCTTTTTTGAAAAAAAGCCCGCGAGAGACTCCCGCAGGCTTTGGATGTATCATCAAACCACAGGACTCTCTCTTCACGCTGATGAGGTTAGCTGACGGGTTCGGACGAAGAGATGTCCGTTTTTCAGATGAAAAATTAACCCCAAAAGATTGGGTCCCCCACTCCTTATCAAAGGATTAAGCGTGTGGCTTACTATTGTATGATTTAGTTTATTTATACAGAAAAGATCCAATTTTGTAAACTATTTTTTGTTACTTTTCTCTCGGAATCTTTTGGGTCCATCTTCCTTGTTGGTGACATCAAGAATATCAAGGAGAAACACAAAAATCGGAATCCCGATAATTAAACCCCAAATGCCGAAAAAGTGCTCAGAGAAAATGAGTACTGTAAAGGTGAAAAAGATCGGCAGCTCTGTTTTCGCAGACATCAGCTTCGGATTTAAGAAATAGGTTTCGATCGCATGAATAGCGAATATGACAAGCACAATATAGAGCACATACATTCCGCCGCCAGTGCTGTAAGCGATAATACTGAGCGGGATCAGAGAAATGACGACGCCTGCTACAGGGATCAATCCAAGGAAGAACACCATAATAGAAAGCCCAAACAACTGCGGGAAATGCATAATCCAAAGCGCGATAAACGTCAGAATACAGTTGACGAGCGCAATGATAAATTGAGCCTCAAGCACCTTGCCGAACGTTCTTGCAAATTTACTTCCGAAAAAAGCAATTTCCTCATAAAAGACCGCCAGTTTGCTCGTTTTAAATTTCGCCATGAATTCAGAAAGCCGCTTTTTCTCAAATAAGAAAAACATGCTGAGAATGAGCGCCATTACGATCTGCAAGCCGAACGTGCTGATATCGGCCAGATACGTATACACCACATTGAAACCCTCTTTGACATATGAACTGATATTAATATCACCGAAAACACTGGTGATCTCCTCAAAGAAAGGGATGCTGTCCGGGTGATACGCAATATGTTTAATCTGCTTAACCAGCTGCTGAATCTGCGCCGCGACGACCGGATAAAATACAAATCCACCGACTGTAAGGAGCACAGCCAGCAACATGTAAAGAAACGTAATGACAATCCGCTGGCTCACGCGGAAGAAGCGGCTGACAAACTGCCGTACGACAAGCTCCAAACGATCCATGAGAAATGTGAAGATGAAGGTAAGCAATATTAAGTTGATCATGCTCTTAAATAGATATAACACACCAGTTAACACGACAAAGACGGAGAAACGCCTTACTCCCGGGTGCTGAAAAAATTTAACTAAAGCGGCCATTTATACACTCCTGTTAGGACAAACGTCCTTCATTCAATATAGTATCCATTTGTAAATTATATAACAAAAAAATGCTGAGGTCTCTGTCCTTACCTTAATAATTCTTAAACAATTAAAAAAACGGCCCACTGATGGGCCGCTCTTTTTTCAGACTGCTGTTTTCATTTTTTTCATGCCTTCAACAGCCTCTATGCTTTTCGCTTCATCGAATTCATTTTCACTTTTTGCAACAATGATCGTGGCGATTCCGTTTCCGATCAGATTCACAATCGCCCTTCCTTCACTCATGAAACGGTCAACCCCAAGCAGGAGTGCAAGGCCCTCCAGCGGAATGACCTGAAGCGCTGACAGCGTTGAGGCCAGGACGATAAATCCGCTTCCCGTCACACCGGCCGCTCCCTTCGATGTCAGCATCAGAACGAGGATAATTGTAATTTGCTGGCCGATGCTGAGGTCTACTCCAAACACCTGTGCCAGAAAGACAGTCGCCATTGATAAATAAATGGATGTGCCGTCGAGGTTAAACGAATAGCCCGTCGGAATGACAAGCCCGACAACGGATTTCGAACAGCCGTAGCGCTCCATTTTATCCATCATTCGCGGAAGCACTGATTCTGAAGAGCTTGTGCCAAGCACGATCAGCAGCTCATCTTTAATGAAGCGAAGGTAATTCCACAGGCTGAATCCGTAAAGCTTGCAGATGATATTTAAAGCAACAAATACGAACAGGAACATCGTAATATAAACTGACATCATTAAGCTTGCCAGCGGCTTGATGGAATCGAGACCGAAGTGCCCGATCGTATACGCCATCGCCCCGAATGCCCCGATTGGCGCCGCACGCATGATGTAGCCGATGATTTTGAAAAAGACGTGAGAAAGCTTGTCGAAGAAATCAATAACGCTTTTCCCTTTTTCACCTAATGCCGCAAGACCGACTCCGAAAAGAATAGAAAAGAATAAGACCTGCAAAATGTCCCCTTTTGCGAAGGCATCAACCATGTTGGACGGAACAATGTGTGTGACAAATTCAATCCAGTCGATTCCCTGACCGCCATTTTGCGTGTATTGTGATACATCTCCCTTTTCAAGCTTGCTGTAATCAAGACCCGCGCCAGGCTTCAGAATATTGACGACAAACAAACCGATAATGAGTGCGAGGGTGGTGACAACCTCGAAATAAATGAACGCTTTTCCCCCTACTTTTCCAACCTTCTTCATATCGCCCATTTTTGCAATCCCGAGAACGATTGTGAAGAAAATGATTGGAGCGATCACCATTTTAACAGCGTTGATAAATGTATCGCCAAGCGGTTTCATCTCTTTGCCGACATCCGGCCAGACCAGCCCGACAATGACCCCGATGATGACCGCGGTTATGACCTGAACTGTTAAATTTTTAAACAGTTTCATATCCTTCATCCCCCTGTCCTATTCGCCTTTGTGTCTTTCTTACTAGAATGATAGCGTTTTCATACAGTCTGGGGAAGTTTATGATCATAACGGACATTTTGGTCTTTTTGGTCTCAGGTTTATCCTTTAAACACGTAGCGGTTGACGGGCCGGCCGACTCCGCCGTATTGAACGTCCAGCTTAATCATTCCGTTTTTTTCAAGATAATCAAGGTATCGTCTGGCTGTCACTCTGGCGATTCCGAGCGCCTTGGCGACCTCTTCTGCAGAAAGCGATGCGGTTTGCTGTTTCAAAAAAGCAGTGACTTCATTCATCGTGAAGTGATTCAATCCTTTCGGCAGATCCTGTACGGCCTGCTGCGGGATATTCAGGATCGCATCGAGCTGCTCCTGGGACAGCGTATCATTTGCTTCGATTTTTTGTTTATATTGCTTATACTTTTCAAGGGCCTGTCTCATTCGCTCAAGCTTAAACGGTTTTAAGATATAGTCAGCCGCTCCATTTTGCAGCATAAGGGAGATCGTTTCTTTGTCTTTTGCGGCGGAGACGACAATGACATCGACTTCAAGCTTTTGCTTTCTGATCTCCTGTAACGTTTTGATTCCGTCTTTTTTCGGCATGTATACATCGAGAATAACAAGGTCGGGCTGTTTTTCTTTAATCAGCTTGATGCCTTCTTCTCCGTTTCCCGCTGTTGCACAGACAGTAAAACCTTTGACAGTTGTGATGAAATCCTTGTTTACCTCTTGAACCATCGGATCGTCTTCAATGAGCAGAACCTTCCATTCCTTATGAGCCATGCTGTGCTTCCTCCCCCTTCATTGGAAAAACGATAGAAAAAGATGTTCCCTGTCCCGCGTGTGAATCAACTTCTATCGTACCCGATCCTTTATCTGTGATTTGTTTCACTAAATACAGGCCATAGCCTGTGCCTCCTGTTTTATTAACCGTAAATCCTTTGTCGTAAATGTGCGGCATATGTGCCGGTTCAATCCCGCAGCCGTTATCTTCTATTAAAATGGCAAGGACATCATCCGTTTGCTCGATGCTGATGTCAATTCGTTTGTCATCAGATTGAACCGTTTCAAATGAACCGAAGGCATTTTCAATCAGGTTGCCGAGAAGGACGACGATATCATGCTGATCAACATGCTCGGGAAAGTGCTGGAGGCTGCTGTTTTCATCAATATGAACTGCAATGCCGAGCTCTCTTCCTCTTCTGATTTTACTTAATAGAAGGCCCGCCGCCGCGTCATTTTGAATCGAGCGGTGCAGAAATTCAGTCACATTTTCCTGCTCAGTTGATGCCTGAAATGCAAGCTGCAAGGCTTTTTCAGATTTACCCAGCTGGATGAGGCCGGCGATCGTATGCAGCTTATTCATATGCTCATGATTTTGGACGCGAAGCGCTTCCACAAAGTTTTTGACGCCAGTCAATTCCTCTGCCATCTTGGCCGCTTCCGTTCTGTCCTGAAAAATCGCGACGGCGCCGATGACTTTTTTCTTCATGACGATCGGAATTCTGCTGCTCATGATCACCTTTCCGCTGACGCGAATTTCTTCATTATAAACTGCTTTGTTTCGCTCTACGATTTCGGGCAGGCGCGAATCCTTGAGAACCTCCCAGATCACCTTTCCGACCAGATCCCCCTGCACTTCAAAAATCTGTTTCGCTTTTTCATTGAAAATCGTGATGATCAGCCGATTGTCAATGGCAATCACGCCTTCATTCATCGAGTGAAACGTCGCTGTCCGTTCTTCATACATTCGGACAATCTCATGGGGCTCAAGCTGAAACATTTGTTTTTTGATATGGCGGGCCAGCAGAAAGGAGCCTGCAAGGCCGAAGCCGAGTGTCAGCACAACGATGAATGCGATATCACGCTTTAAATGAAGGAGGATGTCGGCGATCCCCGGCAGTGTTTTCCCGACAAGCACCACGCCGATCTGATTCAGATCGTGATCCTTCACCGGATAAAAAGCGCGGACCGCCGTGCCGATCTCGCCCTTTGCTTCTGAGAAATAAATGTGCTCCGCAAACGCCGCCTCTTCGTCTGCCCCCTCAGATTTTTTGCCGATGCTTGTACTGACAGGATGCGTGTAGCGGATATGATTCATATCCATGACGACAATATAGTCTGCTTCATTAATCATCCTGATTTCTTCAACCGCGTGGCGAACAGCTTCTGTTTGTTTTTTCCGCTCCAAAGCCTCTTTCACTTCAGTCATCTCCGACACTGTCCGGGCCGTATTCATCAGGCGTTTTTTCAGCTCCCGCTCCTCTGTATGCTGGATATTGCCGATGAGTACAATTCCGCCGATCAAAAAGGAGAAAATGACGAGTATATAGGATAAGATCGTGATTTTCCAACGGATTGAGAGCTTCTTTTTGTTCATCAGCTTCTCCTTTCAGGTCTTTACGAATGGCATGGCCCCGATTATCCTAAACATAGGGGAGGGCTTTTCATGAAGAGTTTGCTTGCATGTCTCGCACTGATGATCGCCGGAATTGCAACCGCTTTATTTATCGGATTCCATGATCGTTCCAGCAGTGAAGAGATTGTTTATGATGACGATCAGGAAGGCTTACAGGATCAAATCGTGTTTAAATTCAGCCATGTGGTTGCCGAAAATACGCCGAAAGGGCTTGCTGCCAATAAGTTTGCAGAGCTGGTGAACGAAAAATCAGGCGGGAAAATGAAAATTGAAGTGTTCCCGAATGGAAGCCTGTATTCGGACATTGAAGAAATTGAAGCATTGCAAAACGGCGAAGTTCAATTTATCGCCCCCTCCACATCGAAGCTCGGCATGCTCTCGCCCGAATGGGGAGTGCTCGATCTGCCGTATGCATTTACAAATTACGATGCCGTCAAAAAAGGGCTGAACGGAAGCATCGGCACGCAGCTGTTTGATTCTCTAAAGAAAAACCAATTAAAAGGACTCGCCTATTGGACAAACGGCTTTAAACAAATCACGACGAATCAAGGACCGGTCAAAACCCCGGATGATTTAAAAGGACAGGATCTCCGCATTATGCAAAGTGATGTGATAGAGGATCAGTTCAAGCTGCTTGGCGCAACACCTCATCAGGAATCCTTCAATTCTACCTTTCAGCTGTTAGAAAAAAATGTAGTTGATGGTGAAGAAAATACAATCTCAAACATCTATTCTAAAAAATTTTATAATGTTCAGGACTATTTGACAATAAGCAGCCACGGTTATCTCGGCTATGCTGTCATGACTGATGAGCATTTCTGGAACACACAAACACCGGAAACACGGCGCATTTTGACTGAAGCAATGAAGGAAACGACCGAGTGGAATGAAACGTATGCCGAACAAATGAACAAGGAGCAGCTGGAAGAAATCAAAAAGAATTCTTCTATTAACATCTACGAGCTGTCGGATAAAGAGAAAAAAGAATGGATGAAGCGCCTTGATCCTGTTTACCGGCAGTATGAGCCAATCTTCGGCCAGAAGCTGATTCAGGAGCTTTTAGAGCTGCGAGAAGATTCGTATTCGTAGTCCCCATCTCGATACGCTGCTTTTCGTTTATCTTTCAATCGATCGGAAATATAGAAAGAGAGAAACGAAAAAAGGAGATGGGTACATGTTTAAGCACACAAAAATGCTGCAGCATCCTGCTAAACCAGATCGTCCAGATCCATTATTCGCTAAAAAAATGCAAGAAATTTTAGGCGGGCAATTCGGAGAAATTTCTGTTGCCATGCAGTACTTATTTCAAGGGTGGAATACAAGAGGAAATGAAAAATACAAGGATTTGCTGATGGATACGGCAACTGAGGAAATCGGGCACGTTGAAATGATCGCCACTATGATCGCCAGACTTCTTGAGGATGCTCCGCTCGATCAGCAGGAAAAAGCCGCTGAAGATCCGGTCATCGGCTCCATCCTGGGCGGCATGAACCCTCACCATGCAATTGTGTCAGGACTTGGCGCCATGCCGGAAAGCAGTACAGGCGTCCCTTGGAGCGGCGGCTATATCGTTGCAAGCGGAAACCTGCTGGCAGACTTCCGCGCCAATCTGAATGCGGAATCACAGGGCCGTCTGCAGGTCGCACGCCTATTTGAAATGACGGATGACAAAGGTGTCAAAGATATGCTCAGCTTCCTGCTGGCACGTGACACGATGCACCAAAATCAATGGCTCGCCGCCATTAAAGAATTAGAAGCACAGGAAGGCCCGGTTGTGCCTGGAACATTCCCGAAAGCACTCGAAAAACAAGAATTCTCGCATCAGCTGATCAATTTCTCTGAAGGCGAAGAAAGCACCGGGCAAACCTGGCTGAACGAAAAAGCGCCGGATGGAGAAGCCTTTGAATATGTGAAAGAAGCAAAAGCGTTTGGAGAAAAACCGGAGTTAAACCCAGCACCGCCTTTTGTTCATAATACGCTTCCTGGACGCGAGTAAAACACAAGCCCAAAACATGATGTTTTGGGCTTTGTTTATGCCTTCAGAACTGTCCAGTCTGGTTCGTACCGGATGTCAGGGTTATGTAACAGATCGTGAATGAACGGTTCATCCTCTTCATACAGCGTCACATCTATCGAAAGAATTACAGCCTTCTGTTCGTTTTCTTCGTAAATGCTGTTGTGTTCATTCTCCATAAAATGATCATAAACTTCTCTGTTCTCCCAAACGCTGATGATTTCTGCGGTGAACAGCCCATCTGCAGTTTTCTGCCAGCCGCCGGCCTGTTTGATGAAGCCATTTACATGTGACAATGCTCCCCACTGTGACTGCGCTTTTGAAAATGCTTCAGCGTTTGCTGCGTCTACTTCACATACAATCTTTTTGATCAGCATTATGAATCCTCAGTGATAACTGTTTCCGCGTGCTTATGCTCGACACAGAGATTCACGGTTCTGACGTAAGAGCGCGTGCGGTGAACCGTTCCTTTCGGGATCAGCAGGCTGTCATTTACTTTGAGTACCGCGGTTTCTTTGTCCTTAAAATCGATCAGCAGCTCACCTTCAAGAACAATGAATAATTCATCTGAGTCAGGATGATGGTGCCAGTCATATTCTCCTGTAAACACTGCGAGGCGCACGCAGTGGTCGTTGACCTCTGAGATTGAAAAATTGGCGTGTTTTTCTTTGACTTCATTGGCGATGGCGAGCAAGTTTTGCATCTCGGACATTAGCAAAAACCCCTTTTTCACTTATTGTATCGCAATACCAGTGTAGATTGAGAAATTTCCAAAATAAAAAGCGATCCAGCTGATGCGCCGGATCGCTTTTTATCTACAGGTTGTCTGCCTTTATGCTTATGATTAGTCGTTGTTGCGGGCGTTTCCGCCTTTTGAGCCAATTTCTTGATAGAATTCTTTATCATGATTTTTGCTTGTTGCCTCTCCGCCTTTACGGCCGATTTCTTGATAGAATTCTTTGTCATGATTTTCGCTAGTGGCTTCTCCGCCTTTTTCACCGATTTCTTGATAGAACTCTTTGTCATGATTTCGGCTAGTGGCTTCCCCGCCTTTTTCACCGATTTCTTGATAGAATTCTTTGTCATGGTTTTCGCTAGTGGCTTCTCCGCCTTTTTTGCCAATCTCTTGATAGAATTCTTTATCATGGTTTTTGCTTGTTGTTTCTCCGCCTTTTCTACCTGCTTCTTCTCTGCTCATTTTGTTATCGTCTGCCATTTTGAATTCCTCCTTTAATTGGTGTTGGTTGTTGTATTCCCGCTATCAATTCTTTTAAACAAACAAAACACATTAGGTGTGTTTCCACTAAAAAAAGCAGGCGGATCGCGGTGTCCGTCTGCTTTCTGCTATTCCATCCCTTGTTCTGTTTCTTTCAGCCGCGCAAGAATGCGCCGCTTTTTATACAGCATCATGCCCGTTTCGGTAATGTCGTTTAATGTTGAGCGATTGGCTGCCGCGCCAAAGACCATTCCTGCGACCGGCACCAGCTGAAAAAGCTTTTTCCAGCCAAACGTGTCGCGATAGCCTAACACGACTTCACGCCAGCCCTGGATTTCAGAAGCGACATTCTTATATGTACGATCTTGATCATAGTCTTTTAATCCTTGCAAAATCGATTTTTTGCCGACAACATCAGCCGATGTCAGCTGCAAACATTTTACGATGAAGACACGCTCTTTTTTCTCCTTTGGGTCATAGCCGTAAGCAACCGCAATATCCTGTAACGTTTTTAACGACAGGCCAAGCACGGCCGGAATGTCAGCCGCCAGCGTAAACACGCCGCCCACACCCGTTGTCGCGCCTTGAACGGTTGCGGCGTTAATTCTGTTTTTGCCCATTCCTTCCGCAATTTCATCCATAAGAGAAAGAGGCGCTTTTTGTACGTCTTCGAGTGATTCGAAGATCTCCTCCGGCAGTTTCTTTTGAAACATATTGATAATCTGTTTTTGAGATGTCAGGTACTGTCCTCCTGTTTGAACAAAGCTGCCGACCTCATCCAAGAGCTTGCCGATTTTTTTCTGAATGAATTCCGGCGTCAGCTTGTCCAGCAGCTGAAACGGGAGACGGCTGAGCTTTTCCCAAAACCAGACTTTTTGCTGATCTTTTTCCCATTTCTCTATTTCTTTTAATTGCTGATGTAAGTCTTCTTTTCGTTCTGTTGTCACCCAACTCGCACTTCCCTTCCGTTTTTCTACTATATAGTATACCTTCATTTTCTCGGAAACGTTTTTATTTTTCACCTGCGGGTATCATTTTTATAAAAGGAAAAGGAGTGATGGACATGCCTTGGTCGATGAAGGATTATCCCGCTTCATTGAAAAATCTTGAGAAGCCGGTGAAGAAAAAAGCCATTGACATTGCGAATGCGATGATTGATGAAGGCTATGAGGATGGACGCGCAATTCCGATTGCGACAAGCAAAGCAAAGGAATGGGCGGAAAACGCCTCTAAAGAAGAAATTGATGATTTCCTCAAGCATGATGATGAGACAGAGCGAGATGAAGATTCAAACAGCGGCGGAGACCCTGAGCTCATGGATAAAGCAGAGCATGTCATCAAGCATAAAAACGGCTGGGCGGTCAAAGCCGAGGGTGCCAAACGTGTGTCTGAGATCAAGGATACAAAGAAAGAAGCGATTGAACGGGCAAAGGAAATCGCAGCACATAAAGGCACTGAGGTCATTGTTCATTTGGCTGACGGAAGCGTGCAGCGAAAAATCAAAACAGTTTCATAACGCGATATGCTTTTCAATGTTTCGGGTTTGGCATAAGCGGTTATTGATTGATAAATCATTTATGAGAGGTGAGTATGATGATTAGCTTTTTGGTTTCATTAGTCGTTGCTATCGTTATCGGATTAATCGGAAGCGCCATCGTAGGAAATCGGATGCCGGGAGGAATTTTCGGCTCTATGATTGCCGGACTGATCGGCGCTTGGATCGGACACGGACTCCTTGGCACTTGGGGACCGAGCCTTTCCGGCTTTGCTATTTTCCCGGCCATCATCGGGGCCGCCATCTTCGTGTTCTTGCTAAGCCTCGTGTTCCGCGGGCTGCGGAAGGAAGCCTAATTTCATTTGATATAGGAGGCATCGTTTCGAACTGAAACGATGTCTTTTTATATGGGACCTTATCCGAATCCCTACATATCATGTTACATAACAGGGAAAAATTTGAGAGTGTATTTTAAACATCTTCGGTTGACAAGAAACCGGGATGGTCATATGATGTAGATAAAATAATTTGGTTTAAGGAAACTCTTTGTTGTATGGCAAAAACAATCAGAATTCAGGTGAGACATGATGAACAAGGACATCACAGCACAATCTCCCCGTTCCAAAGCAGTCCAAGATGCGCTTGACGGGAAAATCAGAGGATTCAGAGGGTTGCTCCCTTTTCTGGGCCCTGCGTTTATAGCAGCCATCGCCTATATTGATCCCGGCAACTTCGCAACGAATATATCGGCAGGTTCTAAATACGGATATATGCTGCTATGGGTGATTTTATTTTCTAATATCATGGCGCTTTTAATCCAATCATTATCCGCCAAACTCGGTATTGCGACAGGCAAAAACCTGCCTGAGGTTGCCCGCGAAGAATTCCCAAAGCCTGTCTCCATCGGTTTATGGATTCAGGGCGAGCTGGTCATTATTGCAACTGATCTGGCGGAATTTATCGGAGCGGCTCTGGGATTGTATTTGCTGTTCGGCATCCCGATGCTCGAAGCGTCTATTATAGCGGCGATCGGCTCTTTCGCGATATTGGAGCTTCAGCGCCGCGGTTATCGCTCACTTGAAGCCGGCATTGCCGGTATGCTGTTTGTAGTGGTAATCGCCTTTGCACTGCAGACCTTTTTCGCAAAGCCTGATGCCGCGTCAGTGATGAAGGGCCTTTTTGTCCCGACGTTTCACGGCACTGACAGTGTGCTTCTTGCAGCGGGTATTCTCGGTGCAACCGTTATGCCGCACGCGATTTATTTACACTCAGCCCTTACACAGCGGCGGGTGGTCGGCAAAACGGATGCGGAACGGAAAAAAATCTTCAGATTCGAATTTATTGATATTTTAATAGCGATGCTGATTGCAGGTGCTATTAATGCGAGTATGCTGATTGTGGCTGCCGCACTATTCTTCAAAAACGGGCTGTTTGTCGAGGATCTTGATGTCGCATTTCAACAATTCGGACATCTTGTCAGCCCTGTGTCAGCGGCTTTATTCGGGATCGGGCTGCTCGTTGCGGGACTATCCAGTTCGTCTGTCGGCACACTTTCAGGCGACGTGATCATGCAAGGATTTATCAACTACCGCATTCCGCTGTATGTACGGCGTTTTATCACGATCATTCCGCCGATCCTGATCATCGCGTCAGGCGTCAATCCGACGACCGCTCTCGTTCTGAGCCAGGTTGTGCTCTCCTTCGGCATCGCCTTTGCCTTAATCCCGCTTATTATGTTTACAAGCAATAAACGGATTATGGGGTCACTGATCAACGCTAAATGGGTCACAGTGGTTTCTTGGCTGATAGCTGTATTGATCGTTGCTTTGAATGTATTTTTAATTGTCGATACGTTTCGTTAGAAAAAACCGGCTGCTAAGCCGGTTTTTGATTTTGCGGAAAAGCTCATTGATATCCTTTTTGACAGAAATTTGTTATGATAGAAGAAAAAATCGGAGTTTTGATGATGTCAGTATTTATTTTGTTTTATTTGTGGATTATTCCTATTGTAATCGGAATTTTATGTTCTGTTGTTGCCTATAAATCCAAAGGAAAAATGAGAGTCGCACCCGGCATTGCCATGATCGTGCTCAGTATTATCTCCTTGATCACCGCGTTTACGGCCGGACACACGAATTTCCACGTGTTTATCGGCGGCATGTTTTTATTCGGCACCTTCTTGGTCGGATCTGCTTTTCCTTTCTTTTTCGGGCTGAAGAAAAAAGAGAAATAAGCTTATGAAGGCATTAATTCTGTAAGATTTGATAAGAATAAACATATGAAACACACAAGGACAAATGCACTGATCTTTTTGCTTTGAAAGAAGATGCATTTGTCCTTGTGTCCGTTTTGAGCATGGCGAACATCATGACAGGCTGCATAAATCATTCCTGCGGATCCTAATAAGTACACCGATAATTTTATGAATTCAAACATGGTTTCCTCCTAACAGGCAATATAATGCTATGATAACCAAAAATACATTTGTTTCCATCACAAAAAAACAGGGGCCTGAAAAGGCCCCTGTTTTTTAGAATAACCGCTTTAAACTTTTCTTCAGTGATGGCATTTCGATTTTTTGGTTTTCGAAGAAATTTTTCAACATGTACTTGCTGAAGCCTTTTGCCTGCCCGTAGGTGATTTTGCCAGGGAGCGGCGGTTCATTTCCGATCATGACGTCCACAACGGTCGGTTGGTCAGCGTGTAACGCCTCATGGAAAGCAGGTGCAAGCTCTTCCGCTCTGGTCACCTTAATGCCCTTTGCTCCGCAGCTTTCTGCAAATGCGGCATAGTCGACATTTTGAAGTTTTGTGACATAGTCGATATTGCCCTTGACCTGCTGCTCATACTCGATCATGCCGAGGTTTTCATTGTTTAAAATGACGACGGTGATTGGGAGCTTGTATTTGACGGCAGTCGGAAGATCCTGCATGACCATGGAAAAGCCCCCGTCCCCGCAGACAGCGATCGCCTGACGCTCCGGTTCGGCTAAGCTTGACGCAATCGCTCCCGGCAGGCCGCAGCCCATTGTCGCAAGCCAGCTGGAAACGATGAAATCCTGGTTCGCGTTCATCTTGAAATGCCGCGCCATCCAGACTGTCACAGTGCCGACATCTACAGAGAGCACCGCATCATCTGCTGCCGCTTCCTGAAGACGTGCCACGACCTGCTGGGGTTTAAGCGGTGTTGCCGCCTCTGTCTCATCTTTTTCAATTTCGTTCCACCAATGCTGCATATGTTCCGTGCAGGCATTCAGGAATCTTCTGTCTTCCTTCCGTTCAATATACTCCGTCAATTCGCGCAGACCGAGGGCCGAATCACAAACAAGGCCCGCTGTCACTGGATAGCGTTTTCCGATTTTCGCCGGGTCTGAATCAAGCTGGATTGCCGGCGTGTCATCAGGCAAATAATCGCGGTACGGAAATGAAGTCCCCAGCATGATTAATAAATCACATTCCTCCATTGCCTCGTAAGCCGGCTTTGTGCCGATCTGCCCGAGGTTGCCGAGAAAATGCGGGTGCTTATCGGGAACAACGCCTTTTGCCGGAAGCGTGACAACAATCGGAGCGGCGGCTTTGTCCGCAAACTCCAGCAGCTCCCGTTTTGCCTTTTTCATTCCCTGCCCCGCCAAGATAATCGGCTTTTTAGCATTATTAATATATTGTGCGCAAGTGACGAGCTGTTCTTTTTTCGGTTCAAGGTTCCCTTCAATATACACTGGTGAAGTGTACACGGGCTCGCGTTTGATCTTCTCTGCAAACAAATCATCTGACACGCTCAATACCGCGACGCCTTTTTTGCTGTAGGCGGTGCGGATGGCCTGATTCAAGAGATCCGGCAACGTTTCCGCGCTATGTACCTCTCTGTTGAACACAGCCACGTCCTCAAACATTTGCTCAAGCTTGATCTCCTGAAAATAATCCCGTCCAACTTCGCCTGATGAGACCTGTCCGGCAATCGCCAGCACAGGGGCGCCGTCCGCTTTTGCATCATATAAACCATTTAATAAGTGAACCGCCCCCGGCCCTGCGATCGACAGGCAGACGCCGATCTTGCCGGTGAGTTTTGCCTCAGCCGCGGCTGCCAGCGCTGCCACCTCTTCATGGCGGGTTTGAATGAATTTCAATTGATTTCTTTCGTGTCTTAATTCTTCAATAAACTCATTTATACTGTCTCCGGGGATGCCATAAACATGATCAACTCCCCATTGTTCTAGCAGTTCTGTCATTGCTTGTCCTGCAGTTTTGTGTGCCATGCCGTATCCTCCTTTTTCCTTTTTTCAATACCACAGGAGAAAGGCTTTAAAACCCGGAGACCTTTATCACTTGCCCAGTCTTCTTTTGAACAGGTCAATCGCCGCAAGCATGCCGCTGTCCTTGAGGGTGACATTTACATCTCGATCGCCGTTCTTGAAATCATTGATTTGCCTTTTTCGGTTCGGCACCATAAAAAACGGCAAACGCCGCGGAGAAAACCACTTCAAACCCGCTGTCTCCATGCCGTTCGCTATCGCTCGTCCGCCTGTTATGTTTCCAGCAAACACATGCTGTTCATCTTGAAACTTTGGCCTTTGATAGACACCTATTTTCGCAGAAAGCGCTGCTGTGTATCCCGTCTCTTCCAATACCTCCCTGACTGCCGCTGCCTCAGCCGTTTCCCCGGCATCGACCCTGCCGCCCGGCAGATCCCATAAAGGAACGTCTTTTCGTTTAACCAGCAGAATCTGCTGATTTTCGTTCAATACAATGACAAATGCGCCTTGCGTATACATTGCATGTCTCCTTTTCCCGCCAAAAAAAGACCAAGGTGGGTTCCCTTGGTCCTAGAGCTTTATTTTTTAAAATGATACGGCAGTGTGGCAACGATTATGTCCTTTTTCCAGAACAGCCGGACTCTTAGGAGGAAGGCTGATTGATTGTGAAGGATGGTGTGCCAGCGTTTTTTCGTAATAAATTGCGGAAACAGCACCATGACGGAAAACTGCTCCTTCTTCGCTTTTGCTTCTACTGTTTCCAAAAACTTATCAAACGGATGGACAAGGCTTCTGTACGAGGAGTGAAGCGTAACGAGCCGCACTCCGTTATTGAGCTCTTCCCAGCGTTTTTCGACTTTCTTTTCCTGTTCTCTGTCAAATGACACGTGAACGGCAATCACCTGATCGGACAGTGATTTCGCGTATTGAATCGATTTTTGCACGACGGTGGTGACACCGGCTACAGGCACAATCACGACCGTGCCTTTGATTTCTTCCGGCTGTTTATCTACGATGCGAAGCTGTTCGCCGACAGCTGTATAGTGATTTTTAATTACGTAAAACAACAGAACGACGATAGGCATAAAGATTAAAACCGGCCATACGACATTAAACTTCGTCACGAACAGGATCGACAGAACCATAAATGAAATCAAAGCGCCGCAGGAGTTGATCAGCATTTTTCCGATCCAGCCTTTTGGTTTTTGCTTGATCCATTTGATGCACATGCCGGTTTGCGAAAGCGTAAATGGAATAAATACGCCGACAGCATATAACGGGATTAAGTGCTCTGTCTGTCCTCTGAATAACAAGATGAGCACAATGGAAGCAACGCCTAAAAAGATAATCCCATTTGAGAAGCCTAAGCGGTCGCCTCTGACTGTAAACATACGCGGCATATACTGGTCTCTCGCCAGGTTGAAGGCAAGCTGCGGGAAAGCTGAAAATCCCGTGTTTGCCGCAAGAACCAAAATAAGCGATGTGACACCTTGGATGACATAGTAGAACACATTCCGCCCGAAGGTTTCAGATGCAATTTGTGAAACCACCGTTTCATCGGGCTTCGGCGCCGTTCCATATCCGTATGCGAGCACCGTAATGCCGGCGAACAGAATCGCCAGCAAAATTCCCATCATCGCAAGCGTTCTTGCCGCGTTTCGCGCTGGAGGGTTTTTGAAAGCCGGAATCGCGTTAGAAATGGCCTCAACCCCGGTCAGCGCTGAGCAGCCGGAAGAAAAAGCCTTAAGCAGTAAAAACAGCGTAATACCGGCTACCGGTGTGCCGAGCGGTGTATGATGGACTGGCTGATCAATTTGCCCCGTCATGAGTTTAAACAACCCGACTGCAATCAGAACCAAAAGCGCCACCACAAACAGGTAAACCGGATAGGCAAGAATCGATGCCGATTCCGAAAGCCCGCGCAGGTTCAAAATCATAATGACTAACACCAGAAAAACAGCGATCGGCACATGATAATCATGCAATGCAGGAAAGGCCGACGTGATGGCATCCGTACCTGCGGAGATACTTACCGCTACTGTTAAAATATAATCGACAAGCAGTGAGCCGCCTGCGATCAATCCCGGCTTTTCACCGAGGTTTTCTTTAGAAACGACATACGCCCCGCCGCCCTGCGGGTAAGCGTAAATAATCTGCCTGTATGAAAGAATCAGTGCGAGCAGCAATATAAGAACGCCAACCGCAATCGGTATGGAGTACCAAAATGCAGCAGCACTGATTGTTGCCAAAATGATTAGAATTTGTTCTGTCCCGTATGCAACAGATGACAGCGCATCTGAGGAAAGCATTGCCAAGGCTTTTAATTTCGTCAGTTTTTGCTCTCCAGCTGCTTGAGATTTTAGTGGTTTCCCAATCAAAAAACGTTTGATTGAATGATACATCGATGTCTTCCCCTTTTAATTTCTCATTTTTTCAATTAAAACAATAAAACATCAGCATCTTGCTCTCACATTTTGTAATAGTCCTTTCTGCTATGATGTCTCTGTATGCGATTTACATTCTAAAAAAATGAACGGCAAAAAACACAGAGGCAAACGGATGCCCCTGTGCCATTACATCGAACACAGGTTTCATTCATCTCCTCTCACGAACGCTTACGAGGTTAGCTGACGGATTCGGGCATATGAGAGTTAGCCCTACCTAAAAAGGATTCACCCCAACGGCAAAAAAGCCGTTCTATTGGGTCCCCCGCTCTGATTTCAGATTAAGCGATTTGTTTTATAAAAGAGATCATACTCCCGTTCACGCGCGTTGTAAAGGGGCTTTCGGCTGGACGAGAAAAAATAAAATGACAGGTTCCACAAATGGAATTTACATACCAAAAATAAAAAAACAGAGGCTAAATTGCCTCTGTTTTATTCTGTATCAGTCTTTCTTTTTCTGCGTCTTACGGCAATCCAAATGAACACTACCGCAATCACCATAATGAGTGCCAGCACGCCAATATACAGCCATTTCTGGCTATGATCCTGCGATGGCTGTTCTGCGCTGGAACGGTTTGTTTCCGTTTTAAGCTGCTGATGGTTTGTAAACACCTGATGGCTGTTTGTTTCATTAACGACGGTTGCCGAGTCATCGGTGCTGTTCAGATAACTGATGATCTCTTTTGTGACGGCCTTGCCATTTCCTTTTGACGGTGCAAAGATAGCCATCGTGTAGCCTGAATCCCAAAGAGAGGCTTGGGTAAATGCCACTTGTTTTGTAGTCTCATTCAGCATCTCAAAACCTGATACATCAAACGAACCGTTTTTTGCTTGCGGCACAAGCAGATCTGATGATCTCTCCTTCAGAAGAGAAAATTGATTGATGCCCCCTAAGAAAATGAGGTTCCGTCCTTTGGCATCATTTGCTGTTACGTCAGATGATTTTTTTATCGTATATGAATGCTGCGCTTCGCTGCCAAAGGACTCCGTTACGAGAGAAAGCTCCTCAAGCTTCGATTGGCTTACGGTATCAGGAAGCACGATTAGCGTTGTCTGTTCCTGATTTCCGGCGTAAGGAAGCGGCCACTCTTGAAAATCCGCTGACGGAGACATGCCTTTGATGGCGTATGACAATGTA
This sequence comes from Bacillus sp. G16, assembly GCF_021282335.1. NCBI lineage: Bacteria > Bacillati > Bacillota > Bacilli > Caryophanales > Bacillaceae > Bacillus > Bacillus sp. G16. Next base: position 80,289 of record NZ_JAJSOZ010000002.1, read on the forward strand.
CTGCTTTTATCGATAAAGACCCACTTTTCTTCATCAGTGGTGTTGCAAGGATTGTTTTCCTTTAGCCCAGTTGTGACAAACTGAATATCAATGTAGCGGTTTTTCTGCAGCAGCTTAGGGTCCACTTTTACCGTGACATGATAGAACCCGTTTTTATCTTCTTTTCCTAATTCATCAAGCCCGACCGAGTGCGGCTGGCCGTTGATCATGACCTTCAGTTCTGCTGCCTGAGAAGCCGATCCGTTTTCGGCCGTTGAGGCTTGAATCGTTTCGGACTTTTTCAGCTTAAGCGACAGCTTTGCTGATTGATTTTGATCTAAAACCGCTGATGCAGGATAAAAGTAATGGGCTGAAGATGTTTTGTCAGCTCCAATTGTGATATCATCCGCTCCAAAATTCTCGAGGGTCAGCTTATTGCTTTCCTTTTTTTCAGCATGCTGAAGCTTGCTGATCGAAAGTGTATCGCCGCTGAGCTGGCCTGTGTAAGTCTGATCCGTGATGACGCTGATTTTTTCAGTGAGCACGTCAGCGGATACCGCTTGTGCGAATAGAACCGGCTGCTGCTTGCCCTCTGCTTTCAGCACCCGCTCCGCAAGCAGGAGTTTTTCTCCTTTTGCCTGTAAGCCGGCTTGTTTCATCAGCTTTTTCACCTTGCCGTTCCAATGCTTGTCCACTCCGATGAAAATCGTCGGCTTGTCGATTTTCTTCAGTTCAGATTCCGTGACATACGAAATGCTGATACTGCTGTCCACCGTTTTCAAATAGCCTTCTGTTTTCACTGCAGCTTCAATTTCCGCCGAACTTGGGTCATCCGGAATGACGATGGCGGTTTTCTCCGCTGTATTTCCCGATTGGGCGAAAGGATACGGATAATGGTCCAGCGACGATCCCTTCGCTTCACTGCTGTCCGCCAGCGTCAGGCGGCTGTCGGGATAAATTTTGATCCAGTTGCCGGACGTATCCTGTCTGACGCAGACGCCCTCTTTCATCACGCCGTAAAATTTCAGCGATACGTTGTGATAGCCTTGGGCAGACTGGCTTTTATTCAGGTTCAGCTTCACTGTTTTCCGTTTGGAATCACCATCAAGCTTTAACGTTTTGACCGGTTCATCGTCAATGACAGCCGTTAACGATGATGGAGAAATTAAAAGATTTGATGCCTCGTATTCAATCACCAATTGCTGGCTGCCGGAAGAGGCGCCTGCCGGGATCTGATACGTCAGCTCAGCGCTGTCTTTTGATCCGTACAGTGTAATCAGGTCGCTTGTCAGCACCTGCTGTTTGGCTTGTTCTTGGCTGCTTTTTCCGAGGAGCGAACCGCTGACCTCCACCTCTTTGGCAAAAGCCGCTTGTCCAGTCATCGCCAGCAGCATGAGGCTAGTGAGAAAAATCATTATTTGTTTCAAAAAGGTCACCCGCTTTTATGTTGATTGTATCGTTCTGTTTTGTACCATTTGACCTCCTGCTTGAATAAACGGTGCTTGATTTCTACGAATAAAGAATAGATGACCAGCACAATCCATGCCTGCGAGTATGTAAAGTACATGAGAAAAACGATAAAAAAGTTTTGCCTGTTCATTTCTGTTTTTTCAATGCTTAGCGTAATCATGACCTCTGTCATAAATAAGAAAAATGCCAAGATCCAGAGAATCATTGCCAAGAACCCGACCGACAAATGCAAATCATAAAACAGATTGACAACAAATATCGTATTTGACATGATCACGCCAAAGAAAAACAAGAAGTACGTAAAGAAAAAATAAAACAAGTCAAAGATAATCCGTTTTCGTTTCAGCTTGAAAAACTGCGCCAAAAATTTCAGCACGACATATTGATTGCCACGCGCCCATCTGGTGCGCTGGCGCCACCAGACCTTCCACGTTTCCGGCTCCTGCTCCCAAGTAATGGCGGCAGGGAAAAAGCGGATGTGATAGCCGAGATTATACACCCGGATCGTCAGCTCGGTATCCTCAGCGAGCGCTTTGTCATCCCAGCCTCCGAGCTTTTCGATAATGCTTCTGCGGATCGCAAAGTTGGTGCCTGGGATGGTGGCGATTTTGAACCATTTCCATCTGCCTCCCTGGGCCATCCACTGAAAACAGATCGTTTCGATATTAATAAACTTCGTCAAGAGCGTTTTTGCCGCATTGATGACGCGGAATTTCCCTACCACGGCGCCTGCCTTTTCGTCATTCATCAGGCCGAGCACAAGGTAATACACGGCCATTTTCTCAGGCGTGTTGTCGGCGTCATATACACAGATCACATCGCCGTTCGATTCGGCAAAACCAGAGTTAAGTGCAGAGGATTTGCCTTTTCCTGCGTTTGGCGGCTTCGTAATCACCATTTTGATGAAATCGTATTTCTCGGAAAATTCATTGACGATATCACCCGTCCGGTCTGATGAATTGTCATTAACGACGATAATCTCCAGCCGGTCCTTCGGATAATAAAGGTTGACCATCGCCTTCAGCGTCTGCCGAATCACAACCTCTTCGTTATGCGCCGGGATGAGAACACTGACCTTTGGCAGCTCCTTCATGTTTTCTCTCCACTTCGGGATGTTCCGTTCGAAGGTCATATAGTGGCGGAACCCGCCCTGCATGAGAAACATGTGGTAGAGAAGCATGACCCATATTAAACTTAGCGAGATAAAGAACAGCGTATTACCCAAGGCTTCTTCTCTCCTTAAAAATTCGTTTTTTCAATGTGGCTCTCAAATAAAACGTATAACTGACAAACATGACGACAAATAAGAGCACGACCGCGGAGAGAATCCATAACGCCTTTTCCAGAGGGGTTTGCCGATGATGATCGAAAAACTCGTCAATGGCGCTTACGCCGTTTTTCACCTGAATCGTTCCGTCACCGCTTGTATGAATTTCCACTTTGTCTGTTTTGACGGTTTGTTTCGTTTTCTTTAAATCAAGCCATTCACTGTCCGGAATGCGTTCCATCTGATCAACCAGCTCGGGCAGATATTTCATCCCGAGATACGGATGATAAAACCCCCCGGCTACTCCGCCTTCAAAATCAATCATCTGGGAGATGTGCTCTTCCATATCGCCGAGCGGGTTTTGCTTTGAAGTATCGACAAACCCGATCGTTTCCGGATACAGCGTCATGCCGTACAGCATCGAAGGAGCGGTCACATACGGAGATGCACCTGATGTTTTCCACGTTGTGCTGCTGAGCTGGACCTGGCCAAAAATGCTTGTAAAATACTGCGAAGCAATTTGATAGCCATATTCGGACATCGTATAATGCGGCGCTTCAAATGCGAGCGGGTAGAGACCCGATGATGTCAAATCCTCAATGGCGCGCGTCAGTTTTTGCTTTGTATACGTTTCTTCCTTTTCCCGAAATGGTTTCAGATAGCTGTTATAGGCTTGTTCGTTCGGAAAATCCTGTTCTTTTTCCAAAATGGATGGGGGGTCTTCGGCATTTTCGGATGTAATCGGCTGATCGGCCTTTGCATCCCAAAATTCAAAGCCCTCTCCTGTTTCACTGTAGCGATAGGCGTGTGTATAGCCGTGAACAATGATACTGCCTCCCATGCTTTGCAGCTTTTTCAGCACCTTGACCATCTTCGGTTTATCAGACAAATACACTTTGTCGCCTGTTTCCGGATTCAAGTAAACCGGTATCACTGCCAGGATAAAAGGAACATGCCTTTTATGCAGATATGTACCGGCTTGAAGCAGCAATTTTTCATCAGACATCGGGCTGATATCCTCAAGACGCAAATACAATAGCGTCGTCCCCGCCTTCTCTTCGAAAGCTTCTCTGAGCTGTTTCGCCACGATCAAATTGTCATTTAACAAATTCGTTAATCCAATGTACACATTCGCTTTTTTTGTTTTCCATATAAAAGAATGCGTTTTGCCGTCCTCGGCTTTGAAGGTATAAAGCGCCTTTCCTTTGAGGCCTGATACGCTCAGCACGTTAAGCCCGCTCTCCAGAGACACATCGGTCTTTTCCGATCTGGTGTGGACCTGATACACATTTTCTTTGCGGGCTAATGAAAGCCCGGAAAATTGGCTGATTTGGCCTGCGTTATAGCCGATGGCGACAACAGGTTTTTTTACACTGCTGATTAGAGACACCAGTTTTTTGCTAAGCTTTCTTTTCGTTTGGCCGTAATAAATCACATGGTCTTTGCCTTTGAAATCAGAGGCTTCAACATCCAAATCATTTTTGGCTGTCACATGTGATGTAAAGTGGCCCGCAAGCAAATCAAGCATTTTGACTTGAGAAGACTCCTTGCCGTCCAAGGTTGAATAAATGATGAGAATGCCGGCATCCCGCTCTTTTGCTTGTGCCGAAACGGGAAAAGCCGCAATGGCTGAAAACAGAAGCATTGTGACGCAGAGCAGCGTGATTCCTTTATAATTCATTCATCATCATCTCGTTTTCCAGTTCTTCTAAAAATTGATCAGCTGTTTTGATATCTTTGCGGTAAGGCAAATAGCAGACGTGGAACGTGAGCGACACATACTTTCCATTTTCCAGCTGATACGTATCCAATTGTTTTTTCAGCTTTGTCAGGACGGCCGGCATATGTTCAGCGGGCGTGTGCGTCAAAACGATCCCGATACGCTCGTCAGAAGGGCGGAATTTCTTATCCGTTTCCCTGACGCTTGACCTGATTTGCTGACTGACATATTGGAAGAGGCGGTCGGTTTCTTTTTCACCGTACAAAGACTTAAACTCTTTGAAATAATGCATATGCAGCAGCAAAAACACGAAAGAATTGCCATAGCGCTCCGCCCGCTTGATTTCTTCTGAAAGCTCCAGCTTCATCCTCTGCTTGTTATCAAAGCCGGTCACTCTGTCCACAGCGACAAAGCTTTTGATTTCGGATTGAAGCCGTGTAACTGAGCGCCGAAGCTCTGCTGCAATATCGTGGATTCTTCCAGCTATAAAAGAAAACAGCAAAAGCGCAATTCCCCACATAACAAGCATTTGCAGCCCTTCTTCAGCCGGAAATAGCGCAGCCTGTCCAGACTGGAAAAACATCATTAAAGTGCCGAGAACAAAGAGTACGATTAAGGTCACTGCCAGCGCGTAAATCGGGCCGAACCATATGCCTGCGGCGATGACGACAAACGTGATGCAAAGGATCAGAGCACCTTCCGATTGCTGGGCTGACACATAATAAATAAACAGAGACAGGGCTGCAATCAGCCCTGAAAAATAAGCAAATAATTTTTGTGATTCATTGAATGATATTTTCATTAAAAAGCTTCCTTTCGGCTAACAGCGGCAGCAGATTGTCAAAAGAATGCGTCTGAGTGCCGCTCATATAGCCTCCATAATACGATTTCACCGGATCAAGAATTTCAAAGTCATTCATCCTGTCATATATGGCTTTGATGACAGAGCTGTTTTCATGCTGTTCCGTTAAAAATAATACGGCCAATGCGTATACGGATGGCGACTCATATTGGACGGCAGGTTCCTTCGTATCCGCCGAATATCGTCCGTACAGCTTTCCGTTTGTCTGAAATTCCTGCTTGATCCAGTCCGCTAAAACAGCGGCTTTTTTATCCCCTTCCGGCAAATGCCAAGCAGCGTACAGCTGATCAATGAGGTTGATTTCACTGTCATATGTGTATTCCTTCGTGTCTGAGCTGTAGGTCTTCGGCAGAAAGCCATTTTTTAAAGGAGCTGAATAGAGAACATTGGCATTCCGCTGTTCCGTTTCTTCGTCTATGATTCCATTCTTCTTTAAGACAGCTAATGCATCGGGCATGACGTATGAAATCGTCACATCCTTTGAAGCGGCCTGTGAGTCGTAAAAATCTGTAAATAACCCGTTATTCATATTGTATGTCTTCAAAGCTGTGCCGATATTCCGGGCCGTTTGCGCGTAGTCGCTGCGGCCCCATTTTGCGGCGGCTTGGTCAAGAGACAGCATAATTCTCATATCATCTATCAGCGCATTCGTCCCGCTCGCTTGGCCGTTTTGAATCTTCCACGTTACCAAGTGATTGCTCAGCAGAAATGAATCAGTCAGATGCTGATATTGCTCCTGAAAATGCGGGGCGTCATTTTTGCTGACCAAAAACTCCATCCACAGGCCGAGAGATTCTGATAAATACGAAGGCTGGTCTGAAAAATCAGTTTTGATCAGCCCTTGGTCATTCATTAGATTGTGATAGATGAAATACTCTGCCGGCTGAAGCGGACTGGCGTTCGTTTCTGCCGCAGACTGATATTGGGTCTTGTTTCCAGCCTCAGCACACCCTGCGGAAAGTCCGATAGATAAGAAGAATAAGATGACAGCGATCAACACATGCCTCACAGGCAAATCCCCCTTTGTCGACTGAAGCGAATCAGACGCTCACAAATATATGTAGACGAAAATATGACTGCCATGTTACAAATTACATTTACTATAAAAGAAAAAAATGCAGATTGCTAGCTTTTTTTTCCCTTTTTAAACATTCAAATAATGGGACCTAAGTCCAATAAAAAACCTGTGCGATATGCACAGGTTTTTCTGTTATTTATCCAAACCGAGTTTCTTCAGCTGTTCTGCCAGCGCGTTGTTAATCGGCTCATCTTTATTATTTTGTTTTTTCATATAAGAGGAAACGTCCCGTTTGGAAGCGCGCCCTTTGTCTTTGTTTTTTCGTTTTTCAAATACGGAAAGCTTTTCACGGTGCCCGCAGACACACGCGAAGGTTTGGCCTTCTCCTTGGCCGCGAAGCTCCATTCTTTTATGGCAGTTCGGGCAGCGCGCGTTTGTTTTTCGGGCAATCGTTTTTCTGCTTCCGCATTCACGGTCTTGGCACACGAGCATCGTGCCGCGTTTGCCGTTTACCTTCAGCATCATTTTGCCGCATTCCGGACATGCCGTTCCCGTGATGTTGTCGTGTCTGAAGGTTTGGCTGCTGTTTTTGATTTCTTTTACCGTTTGGTTAGCGTAAGCCTTCATGTCTTTTATAAAGACAGCGGATTTCAATTTTCCGGCGGCGATCGCAGACAGCTTTTGCTCCCATTCTGCCGTTAAGGCCGGTGATTTCAAATCCTCCGGAACAAGCTGCAGAAGCTGCTTTCCTTTAGATGTGATAAAAATATCTTTGTCTTTTTTCTCTATTAAAAAGCTGTTGAACAGTTTTTCAATAATGTCGGCACGCGTTGCCACCGTGCCGAGGCCGCCTGTTTCTCCAAGCGTTTTGACGAGGCCTTTTTCTTCTCCCTGCATAAAGGCGCTTGGGTTTTCCATCGCTGACAGCAGGGTCCCTTCGTTAAAGCGGGCAGGCGGCTTCGTTTGTCCGCTTGTTTCAGTCAACGTGCGGACGGCAAGAGTGTCGCCTTTTTGAAGGGCCGGGAGTATCTGATCTCTGTCATCCTCCTGCTCATCATCCTCATCCGCCATGTCATAAACGGCTTTCCACCCTTGCGACTGCACGGTCTTGCCTTTCGCCGTAAAGGTTTCTCCGCCGATTTCTGCGATGACCTTTGTTTCCTCATATTCGAATGCAGGCATTAATACAGCAAGGAAACGTTTCGCAATCAGGTCATACAGCTTTCGTTCTTTGTCACTCAGACTGCTGAGAACGAGCGGCTCTTCAGTTGGGATAATCGCGTGGTGGTCTGACACCTTCGCGTCATTGACGTAGCCTTTATGGGATTTAATGCCGCGTTTTTTAATTTGGCTGACATATTGGGCATACGGTTTTACTTCCATGCCTTCCAGACGGTCTTTTAACGTCGGGACGATGTCACTGGATAAAAATCTTGAGTCCGTCCGCGGATATGTGACGAGCTTATGCTGCTCATACAGCTTCTGCAGCACAGAAAGCGTTTCTTTAGCAGAAAATCCGAAGCGCTTGTGGGCGTCACGCTGAAGCTCGGTTAAATCATAAAGGGCAGGTGCAAAGCTTTTTTTCGCTGTTTTTTTCAGCTCAGCAATGACCGCTTGCTTTCCATCGAGGTCTTTTACCAGACGGCTTGTTACGTCTTGATTGAACGTTCTCGTCTGCTTTGATTTTTTATCCTGCCACGTCAGCGTCATGCCATCGACCGCCGCGCGGATGCCGTAGTATGGAACCGGTGTAAACGCTTGAATGTCCGCCTCGCGCTTTGCAATCATGGCAAGCGTCGGTGTCTGCACACGGCCGCATGAGAGCTGGGCATTGAATTTTGTGGTGAGTGCACGGGTCGCATTAATCCCCACAATCCAATCCGCTTCCGCTCTGGCGACGGCAGAATGATACAGGTTTTCATATTCTTTGCCGCTGCGCAGCTTTTGAAAGCCTTCCTTGATTGCTTTATCCGTCACAGATGAAATCCACAGCCGCTTGATCGGCTTGCGGACATTCGCTTTTTCAATGATCCAGCGCGCAACAAGCTCCCCTTCCCGGCCTGCGTCAGTCGCGATGACAATCTGATTGACGTCTTTACGGGTAAGCTGGGATTTGACCGCATTGAACTGTTTTCCGGTTTTCTTGATCACAACAAGCTTTAATGGTTCTGGGATAATCGGCAGATCCTCGAGCCGCCATGATTGAAATTCTTTTCCGTAGCCTTCCGGATCAGCAAGTGTCACCAAATGGCCCAAAGCCCATGTAACAATATATTGATCGCCTTCGAGATAACCGTTTCCTTTTTTATGGCACTTCAGCACCCGGGCCAAATCCCGGCCAACTGAAGGTTTTTCAGCTAGTACAACTGTTTTTGACATGCTTGATCACTTCTCTTTCTTTCACGCTCATCCTTTTATTATAACAGACTTGAACAAGCACTCTCTAACTGCGTCCGTTTTTCGTGTCAATTTCTGAGAAAATAACGTGAGTGACGGTTTGCGCGTATGGCGATGTTTTGTTAATGAAATCTTCTACCGCTTCGAGGCTTTCAGCATTGATTTTCAGCATATAGCAGGCTGCGCCCGCAATCCGGTAGCAAAATTCGATATTCGGCAATGTTTGAATATAGCTTTTAAACCGCTCGTAATCCGCGTTTTTGACGGTTGCTTCCACAATGCAGGAAACGGGAAGCCCCAGCTTTTTTTGATCGACCTCCAGCGTGTATTTCTTGATGATGCCGAACGATTCAAGCTGCCTCACCCGTTCTGTCACGGATGGCGGCGACAGCTTAATTTTCCTGCCTAATTCCCTCATCGACAAACGGCTGTCCTTCTTCAGCTCCTCAATAATATTCAGATCAATCTGATCAAGTTTCATTTCAACATCCTTCTTTTATGATTTTGTACACATTATCTCGGGTATTTTTGTAAATGACAAGTACAGTTCCCGAGAAAAAGCAAATAAAAATGAATGTTTTCCGAACATTTTCTAAAAGGTGTCATATGCGCCCTCCGGATTGTTTATAGTATAGATGAAAACGTGTCCACAAGGAGGGCGATTTATGCTGCAAACGCCGATCGGAAGACTTCGCACGATGGGTTTTATTGAAGGAATGTCACTCTTAATCCTGCTGTTCATCGCCATGCCGCTAAAATATTGGGCGGGCCTTCCGCTTGCGGTAACAATTGTCGGTTCGGTTCACGGCGGATTGTTCATTTTGTATTTGCTTGTCTTGGCGTATGCGACCCTCTCTGTCAAATGGTCGCTGAAATGGTCAGCCGCCGGCTTCATCGCCGCTTTTGTCCCATTCGGAAACTTTTTGTACGACCGCGGATTAAGGAAATATAAATAAGTAAGTGCGAAAAAGGCTGGATCTTTATGATCCAGCCTTTCTTTTTAAAACCACTTTGTCAGCCACGCGATATAGTAGGCGCCCGGAATAAACATCAGCTGGGCGAGGAGTGTGCCCGCCACCCTTGATGTGACCATCGTTACAGAGGTCCATTTTAAATACGTATAGCTTCGTTTTCCTTTTGCCACATCGTCGGCAAGAACGGATACCTTAGGATCAACAAAAATGGCCAGCAGCATCGTCGCAATCCCGTTGATCAAGCCCGATGCCATGACGGCTGTCGTGCTGCGCTCCGGCTCCAGAAGGCCTGCGTACAAAGCTGAAAGCACGCCAATCGTATAAATGGATGTGATCAGCATGTTGATCACAAATAAACGCTTAGGAATCAAGCGAATGTGAAATCCTTTTACATACGAAATAGACGGCAGACGCAAATAGGAAAGGGCATTTTTGAATCCTTGTTTTGAGAGTCCCTTTTTGAACACTTGAAAAACGGAGCCGCCGCCGCTCGCCAAGTGAATAATCGCCCGTGAAAAAAGAGCGACGAAAGACGGAAGCAGGATAATGCCCAGGATGGTGCCGACTGTCGATCCGAAAATCAAGAAGCGGAACTGCTCGCCGACAATCGCCAGGGCGTTTTTTTCCGCATCATCAATTAAATGTCCGGTAAAGGGCTGCTGCACCATGTTCGACATTCTGGACACAATAACCATGACATTAAACAGGGAAAGCGCGGAGGCAATAAATCCAACGCGGGCCCCGGAAAGCCTTGTGGCATAAGCTAACGTTTCTATCGAGTGAATCAGTAACAAAAAACAGAAAATAAAAAGTACTTGTGTTGTAATGACATGCACGTTATTCTTCCTCCAATTTCATCCTAGAGATAAGACTGGAAAGAAGCCAAAGAGGTTTCAGTGCGATGTGTTTTTCACAATAAAAAACCGCCGGCGTACGCCGAGCGGTTTGTCTTATTCTTTTCTATACGCAAATAAAGATTATATCATCCGCCAAGTCGGGCGGGGTAGATTCATAAAGCATTGTTCCGAAGAATCATTCTGGAAAGTAAACACCATGGAAATTTCTTGAACACAAGACAACGAAAGCCCTACCTCTCAATCGTCACTGCGGCTCCGAAGCCGCGCCGGTGTGAATTGTAAAACAAAAAAGTCTTTTTTCCATCTCATCGTTAGGGGCGATTTGTTATGAAGGAAAAGAATAAGGGCAGCTGGTTTGCTACTTGTGAAGCGGTAAAGCTTCTCTCTTAAAACAGAAAAAAGAAGTTTACTTTCTTTTTTATTTGCTTATTTTTCTTACTAGCTATTCATGATAACATATCGCCCCTGAAAACACAAATTTCTTATAGCTCGAGTGAGACTGGCGTTTTCTCTCCGGCATTCATCAATCTGATATCCTCCGGTTCAATTTCAAGAATCACCAGATTCGGATCATCCTTACCGTCAAACCAGCGCTCTAATTTGGAACTCCATATTTTATCCTTCAGTTCAGCCGAATTGTTGATTTTGGCTTTTCCTTCAACTTCAACATACGCGTCGCCAAAGCCCTCACAATCATAACCTAATAAAATGTGAACATTGGGGTTATTCTCAATTTCTTCGGCTTTATGAGTGTCCTTGCTTGTCGGTGTGTAAATCGTCAGCCCGTCATGGAAAAAAGTCATGTAGCGGGAATGCGGCTTGCCCTTTTCAACCGTTGCGAGCGAGCCTACTTTATGGTGATCTAGAACATCAAGCACTTTTTGTTTAATGTCTTGCTGATTCATCTCGAATCACTCCTTTTTAACGTCTCCGCTGTTACTTTTCCACATCCGGGGAAGATTTAAACAAGAAAATGCGCGCGCTATGTTTTTATCCTTTCCATTCACGCTTTAGCAAGCTGTAATAGACAAGGTCATGATGCCTGCCGTTAACGAATAAGCCGTCCCGTGCCGTTCCTTCTTCTTGAAAGCCGAGCCGCTCCGGGACCGCTCGGCTTTTTTGATTCCCGGCAGCCGCGCAGAGAGCAACGCGATTCAGTCCAAGCTCTTCAAAAGCATATGTGATGAGAGTTCGGCAGGCGGCGGTAATGATGCCTTTGCCTTCAAACTCTTTGGCAATCCAATAGCCGATTTCCCCTTTTTGATTGATCTGATCTAGATGATGGAGGCCGATCATGCCGCATAGGGTGCCGTCATAAAGAAGCCCCGCTTCGATACTGCTTAGGTCGGCATACTCCCGCCGCCAATCTGGAATGATCGTTTCTCTGTACGTTTCAACGCTGCTGGGATTTTCCGCCCAAAACAGCCACTGGCCGAGCCGCTGCTGATTTTCGATAATGAGTTCGGCAAGCCGCTCCGCATCCTTTGGCTCCAGTAATCGAATGGTGATGTGCTCATTTACCTTGCAGGTAAACATTCCCTCGCCCCCTTTCCTTTTTTACCCATTATAGCGACGATTTCATTTTTTTCAATACAAAAAAGGATGGGCTGTTACGCCTCATCCTTATATTCTTGGATCGGTAAAGATATCATGTTGATCTGTGCTCGTCGAAGACATTTCCGTCACCACGGCACCTTCTTCCCCGGCCTGGAACCAATGCTTGGTGTTCGGCGGAATCGTATATTGCCCGCCCGGTTCAAGTTCAATTTCGTGCCAGACCGTATAGTGTTCTCTGTCCTCCTGCGGTGGGAGAACCTTTGGAAGCTGCGTTTTTTCTCCTTCTACGTAAAGATACACTTTTCCGTAGCGGCATCGGAATGTCTCCTGCTTGCCTTCCTGGCCGTTGACCGGCGGATGGCGGTGTTCCGGGCAAGTCTGTCCCGGAAACAGCACCAGTTCCTTTGAGCAATAACGGTCTGTATTGACGTAGATGAAGAGCTGGAGCCCGACTTTTCTTTCTTTTCCTAAGCCGTAGTCCATCAGCTGGATTTGGTCTAGTTCCTCATCCGTTAATACAATACCAGCTTTTTGAAAGTAGCTGTTTACTTCCTCTTTCGTGATGCTCATGTGTCTCACTCCCTCTTACGTCGTCACAAAATCTCCGCCGTTGACATGCAGCGTCTGGCCTGTCATGTAAGATGACTCATCTGAAGCCAGCAGCACATAGCAGCCGACGTGCTCAACAGGCTGACCCGGACGGCCCATTGGCGTATTTTGCCCAAATTGAGCGACTTTATCTTCAGAGAACGTAGATGGGATTAATGGTGTCCAGATTGGACCCGGTGCCACTGCGTTTACGCGGATGCCGTCTTTGACAAGCGCCTGCGCCATTGTTCTTGTAAAGGCATTGATCGCGCCTTTTGTTGCTGTATAATCAATCAGCGTCGGGTTCCCGCGATACGGATTGATAGATGTCGTGTTGATGATGGCGCTGCCTGGTTTCAAGTAATCAATTGCTTTTTTAGTCAAATAAAATTGAGAATAAAAGTTTGTTTTGAATGTGCGGTGAAGCTGTTCGCTCGTAATGTCTTTGATGCTTTCCTTCGGGTGCTGTTCACCGGCATTGTTTACAAGGATGTCCAGGCCGCCTAGTTCCTTGACCGTATTTTCAACCGCTTCATTGCAGAATTCCTCTTCGCCTACGTCACCAGCGATCAGCAGGCATTTTACGCCTTCTTGTTCTACACGCTTCTTCGTCTCTTCGGCGTCCCCATGCTCATCCTTATACACAATGGCGATGTCAGCGCCTTCCTTTGCGTAAGCGACGGATACCGCGCGTCCGATCCCGCTGTCGCCGCCTGTAATGAGCGCTACTTTTCCTTTTAATTTGTCCGCTCCCTTATAATTCTCATACTCATACACCGGACTTGGATTCATTTCGCTTTCAATTCCCGGCTGGCGATTTTGGGTTTGGGCCGGCAGTTCTTTTGGATAATTGGCCATGATGATTCTCCTCCTTTGTTTTCATGTCTATTTGTTGTGTACCTCACACGTTCTTTGGATAAACATGGATTGGCACCTTCGCATTGCTTTATCAGAAAAATGTTTCACATGAAACGCAAGGAGGAAATAACTTGCAAAGGGGGTTGCTGAATGATTAACATGCTTTCTAAAAAATTCAGCAAGCCAAAGGGCGTATTCGGCATGATTGCCGGGTACATCATGGCTGCTGAAAATAGAACACTGAATCAGTGGACAATAGATCAGCTGGGGATCACACGCGGGGACAGTATTTTAGAAGTGGGGTTTGGGCCGGGATACTGCATGCAGCAGGTGCTGAAGCGTGAAAAGGACGTTGATCTTCACGGGATTGATGTGTCAGAGGTGATGCTGAAGCTGGCCGCCCGCAGAGTAAAATCGAAGCCTGTTTGCCTGATACAAGGAAGCGTCGAGACATTTCCTCTCACCGACTCGTTTTATAATAAAGTGATTTCCGTTAACAACTACACCATTTGGAATGACCAGACAAAAGGCGTAAAACAGATTTATCGGGCGCTAAAACCCGGCGGCAAAGCAGCGATTACGATGCAGCCGAGGGAAGCAGACGCCAGTCCTAAGAAAACCAAATCATTTGGGAAACAGATGATTGCTGACTTCAAAGCAGCCGGCTTCGAAGACATTGAGTTGCAATTTAAAAACATTAAGCCTGAGCTTTCTGTCTGTGTTACTGCAAAAAAGCCCGCCACATAAGTGACGGGCTTCTTCTTTTACGAATGTACGGCCTGCTTGCGCAAGACGTCTTTTTTTACTTTGCCGAGGTTATTTTTCGGCAGTTCGTTAACAAATTCAACTTCAGGTATTTTGTAAGCGGAAAGGCGTTCCTGGCAAAATGCGATGACATCCTCTTCCGTTATACGCTGGCCGCCGTTTGTCACGATAAAAGCTCTCGGTCTTTCCCCGTACAGCGGGTCTGGTATACCAACTACCGCTGTTTCAAGGATTCCCGGGATCTGCTGGATGACTTCTTCAACCTGATCCGGATAGACGTTATCGCCTCCGTAAATTATGACATCCTTGTAGCGTCCAGTGATGAAAATAAAACCATCTTCATCTACATAGCCTGAATCTCCGGTTTTGAACCAGCCGTTTTGCAGCACTTTTGCTGTCGCTTCAGGGTTGTCCTCATAGCCTTTAAATAAGAATGGCGTGTGAACAACGATTTCGCCGATTTCTCCTTGAGGGAGTTCTTCTCCCGTCTCAGGATCTTCGACTTTGACTTTAACGCCTTCCACAGGTTTCCCCGCAGATGCCGCTTTATCCATTCCCATCTCAGGCAGCCATGTGCTGATTCCCCAAGCCTCAGTGCTTCCATAGCCGTGCGCCAGTGTAATGCCGATATCAAGATAGCGGCGGATCAGGCTGCTCGGCACTTTTGTTCCGCCTGTCATCAAAATCACAAGCGAAGATAAGTCGGTTTGATGCGTTTCCCACGCTTCAAGCAAATACGTGTAAAACACAGGAAGAGCCATCACGGTTTGAATTTTTTCTTCTTCAATGACCTTCAGCATATGAACAGGATCTTGATCCTTTGTAAAAATGAAGGTTGTTCCCGCAAAGGTTCCAAGCATGATGCAAATGAGCGCACTCGTATGATAAATCGGGTGGCACGCAAGAAAACGAAGGCCCTTCATGCGTGTTGTTGAGCTGTTGGATCTTGTTACGTATCTGTATATGCCGCCATGTGTGATCATGCATCTTTTCGGGTTTCCTGTCGTCCCAGACGTAAACATCAGAAGCGCTGTATCGTCAGGAGAAACCATTTCAGTTTCAGGCAAATGATCAGGACCGGCAAACAGAGCTTCAAATTCAGCAGATGTTTCGTAAGCTGTTCCTGTTTCCATCGTAATCCGGAGTGTGGACAGTTCAGGAAGAACTTCGTCCAGTGTTTCTTTAAACTCCGCTCCGTAAAACATTGCTTTCGGTTCACTTGCTTTTAAAATGCCTGTCATTTCATATGGTTTCAGCTGCCAGCTGACAGGTACGACAACAGCACCTATTTCAAGCGCGGCGAACATAACAGTTGATGCGGGATGGCCGTTTTTGCAAAGCAATGCAACGCGGTCGCCTTTTTGAATTCCTTTTTGCAGCAGGGCATTCGCCAGCTGGTTAATCCGTTTGCGGTAACCTGCATACGTCAGTGTATGGGCTCCGCTTTTTACAGCCTCTATTTCTTCGCTATCCGGCATGTCATGCAGAATAAGATGCTGTAATGTCTCCATATCGTCATCTCCTATATTCTCTTGAATCTTCAATAATTTGTTAGATTTTCTTCCTTGCCTCACCCATTTTAACCCAAAAAAGATCACTTGTAAAACAATTTCATTTTGGAATTATTCTATTACTGAATGATAAAATAGTCCCGCATTTTCTTATTTTTTACCCCATTCACATAAAAACACACGCCAATTTTTTGACGTGTGCCATGTACTGTTATGGTATGTTTTTTTCTTTCATCCAAGTGAAAAATATGCTGTTTAACCGCTGATACAGTTCTTGTTCTCCCTCTTCCTGAAACCCCGCCATGCTTTCGCTGCTCTCGATAATGGCGGAGCTGATCGCGCTTAAAATCTCCGATCCTTCAGCAGATAATGAGCCAGGCGCCATCATCACGAGGATGCGTGTCATACTGAGGGTATTTCCGTCCATGCCATTCACTTCATAAGAGGTGCTGAGATCATACATTTTGAAAAAAGGCAGGACGATTTCATCATTTTTGAGATGATAGAGCGCCATGTTTGTCCCCGGGATCCCCAATCCCCCTTGTTTCTCCCGCTCCGCCAGGCAAACCGCGGCTTTTTTCGGATCACGGATCAAGCCATCCTCCTTCAGCTGCTGGAAAAGCTCTAACAGGAGCATGCTATGATCGGGTTTCGTTTTGATGTGTGTAAGTGTAAAGTGGCGCAGCACATCTTGGATGACAGCCATATACCGCCCCATGCTTTCCGACGCTGCCAGCATGTCAGGTACATCAGCTTGCTGCGCCTCTTCCTTCGGGCTTCTATTTCTCTCAAGAATGAGCGGAATTTTTCGCTTGATATACTGCTTCACCTGGTTTGCGTCTTCCTCATTTAAAAGCGGACTGACCATAATGTAATCAATGTTTTCGTAAGGAATCGGAACGGTGGAAACAATCATGTCATAGGACTGAACTTCCCTGCCCTTCAGCTCGATCAGGGATGACATGTCAAACGATTCAATCTCCGGCAGCTCTTTCTTCAGTCTGGAAGCTAGCATTTTCGAAGAGCCGATCCCGCTTGAGCAGACGACAAGCGCTTTCACTTTTGCTTCTTCTTTTTTGATTTCAAGGGCCGAGCCGAAGTGAAGCACGATAAAAGCGATCTCATCATCAGAAAAGGACATGCCCGGAAAATACTTTTCCACGCCTTCTTCGATCGCCATATAGAGCAGAAAATAATCGCGTTTGATCTGTTCCTTCATCGGATTGTATATCTCGATATTTTCTTTTATGCGGCTGACGGCCGGCTCCAAATGGGCAATCAGGCCTTCATATAAAGAGTAGTTTTTCGTGAGATCCATTCTGATTTTGTCTGAAATAAAAGCAATGAGCCGCTTTGTTTGCAGAGCTGTTTCCAGTTCGATTTCCTGCGCTTTGTATTCTGTTTTGTATTTCCGATTGGCGCTTCGAAGGTGGATCGTGATATAACCGACCTCCGCCTCCGGAATCGTCACGCTGAAGGCACGTTCAAGCTCGCCCGCGATTTCAAGAGCGGAGCTGTATTCTTTCGCATTTTTCAGTTCCTCAAGCTCATTTTGCTCCATGGTGATGGTTTCTCCAAGCTGGATCCGTTCGATCGCAAACGTCAGATGGACGACGAGCGCTATATAGGAGCTGTCGGACAATGAAAAAGCGATTTTTTCTTTCAGCTGAAACAAGATACGCTCCATTTTTAACAGCTCGCCTTTGCTGACTACGCCGAACATTTTCTCTGAAGAATCTGCTTTTCCTTTGATATTTAATTCAACCGCTTCCAAAAACATTTGGATGTCGAGGCGATTCACAATCAGGTTGCCGACAATTTTACGTTTCGCATTCTCCGGCCCTATAAGCTGGATGCCAAAGCCTCTTTTACGGATCAGTGTCAAACCGAAGGGAGAAATCCATTTTTCGAGCTCATCTAAGTCGTAGCTGACCGTGGCATTCGTCACCTGCAGATCATGGGCTAGCGTGTACAGCTTGACGGGCTCCTGAGACTCTAATAACGAACAGAGAATGAGCAGTTTTCGTTCGTCCGCGCTATATTCATGCTGTTCATATGATAAATCGGTAAGCAGTTTTTGTTTATCCTCGGGACTTCCCACTGCCTTCAACCCTTTGCCAGGCTGTTTATCGAGCGTAAGCCCGACGGTTTCCATCAGCGGCTTAATTGATTTGAGCTCCCTGTGGATGGTTCTCGTGCTGACTTCCATCAGCTCAGCAAGCTCAGTTACGGTTACATATCGGCTTTGTAATAATAAGTGCTTTAAAAGCTTTTGTTCTCTGGCAGTCATATACATAAAAAAGGCCTCCTAGACAGTCGTGTTGTGCGGATGAAGTTGCAAAGGAGATTTATGAGAGGAAAAAAGAGAGGTTTCTTTATAATATAAAACGCTTTCAAATGAGATTCAATCACTTATAAATGGGAATTTGGCACTAAGCGGTGTGACAATATTGAAAAAGCACCAGCTGCTAAGCTGATGCTTTTTGTTATGGAATATCGTAACCCTGTGCAGCTGTAAAAATACGGAACCACTGATCATGGTCAAGCTTGTATGCCAACGCATTTACTGCGGCAGAAATCCGCTCTCGTTTTCCGCTTCCGACAATCGGCATGATGCCGGCCGGATGCGTGAACAGCCATGCATACATCACCTCGTCCAATGAAGCGGCGCCGATTTCCGCCTGAACGGATTCAAGCGCCGTGCGGACACGGCGGTCTTTTTCCGTGTCACCAGTGAATACTCTGCCGCCTGCCAGCGGTGACCAAGCCATCGGTGAAATCCGTTTTTCCTGGCACAGGTTCAGAGTGCCGTCCAGAACATTTTCTAATTCATATGCGGAAAGCTCAATCTGGTTGGTCACGAGCTTCTCAGGCAAATACGATTCCAGCATGCGATACTGGTGATCTTTAAAATTCGAAACGCCGAAGTACCTGACCTTGCCGGAGCCTTTCAGCGCCTGAAACGCCTCTGCTACTCCCTCCGGATCCATGAGCGGGTCCGGTCTGTGAATCAGCAGTACGTCAATATAATCCGTTCTAAGGTTTAGAAGGGATTGCTCAACGGATGCCAAGATATGTGATTTGCTTGTGTTATAATGATGCGATCTGTGAGCGGGACGTTCAGGTGATTCAAGAACGATGCCGCATTTTGTGACCAGCTCTATGTTTTCTCTTAATCCGGGCGAAAGGGCAAGGGCGTTTCCAAACAGCTTTTCGCACGTATAGCCTCCGTAAATATCCGCATGATCAAAGGTCGTGATGCCGTGATTGATACACCATTCAATGAGGCTGAGCAGTTCAGCATCTGAATAGTTCCATTCATTCAGCCGCCAAAGCCCGTGTATGACTCTTGAAAATTGAAGATCCTCCGCCAATTGAATACGCTGCATGCAAAATCCCTCTTTTCCTTGTATAAACCGGGTCTTGCCCCTTACTAGTTCATTCGGCCTCAGATCCCCTTTTTCCTTTCGCTCCCGTCAAAAAGGTATTTTAATTCGATTGAAATAGCTTCTTCGCTTTCTCCACAACATAGTGGCTGCCGCCGCGGTCCTGAACATTTTGAATCATCATGGCGACAAGCAGGTCTTTGTTTTTGTAATCGTAGCCGACGAACCAGCCATTTTCTGCGCCGTCTTTATCATCTTTTGATGTTTTCAGCTCAGCTGTTCCTGTTTTTCCGGCAACAGTGATTCCTTTCACGACAGGCTGATACGCTGATCCGCGCTCGTCTTCCACAACGCCTTTCAGACCTTTTGTAATGTCTGCCGCTCCTTCCTTCGTGACCACTTGCTTGTGCCAGACATCAGCTGTTTGTGAGTCTTTTTTGATCAATGTCGGTTTGACAAGATCCCCGTTGTCAACAAATGGTGTGTAAGAAGCTGCCAAGTGAAGCGGAGACATTTGCATTTGCCCTTGTCCGTACCCTGTATCCGCAAGCAAAATGTCTGAATCGAGCTTGTCATTTGCGATAGACGACTTCTGGGTCGGGAATTCATATGGAATGTCCTCTGAGAAGCCAAACGTTTTCAACCCTTTTGTAAAGTTGTCTGCCCCCATATCAAGCGCGTTCTGTGCAAAATAAATATTGTCTGATGTAATGAGGGCATTTTCCAGATCGACTTGCTGAAGTCTCTCAGACACACGTGTCACTGAATAACCGCCCCAGCTTGAATCCTTTTGCCACTCTTTTCCTTTTATTGTTTTCTTCTCATCTGCTTTAAGGGTGCCATTTTTGATTCCGATGGCAGCCGCAATCGGTTTAATCGTAGAACCCGGTGCGTATGTTTTGTTGAATTTCGCTGAAAACGGATTGTTTTTATCTTCGTTTAGTTTTTTCCATTCCTTATCACTCCAGCCGAAAATAAATCCGTTTGGATCGTAAGAAGGCGCGCTGACAAGAGCGAGTGTTTCACCTGTCTTCGGCTGCAGTGCAACTGCCGTGCCGCTGTCATCCTTCAATTCATCATACAGCTTCGTTTGCGTGTTGATATCAATTGTGAGATGAAGATCCTCGCCGTCCTTCGCTTTCTTTTCAGCGATGACTTCTCCGGTTTGCGGCACGTAGATTTTCCATCCGGTTGTGCCTCTTAGTTTGTCCTCATACACATTTTCAAGTCCGGCGATGCCGGTGTTAGACGTATCACTGTACGTTCCGTCTTTCTTTTTCTTCAATTCTTCTGCAGTAATAGCGCGGACATAGCCTGTTAAATGGGCTGTCTTTTCGCCATACGGATAATAGCGGGAGCTAACATTCGTTCTTGTCACGCCTTGTAATGACGTCGCCTCAGACACTAATTTTTTCTGGTCCGGCTTGACTTTTTTGAGCGGCACAAACGAATCGTCTTTCACCCAGCTTTGATTCAGACTTTTCTTGATGTCATCTTCAGTCAAATCAAGTTTTTTCGCGAGCTCTTTTATGACTTTTTCTTTTTTATCGCCAAGCTCTCCGGGAACAATTCCGATTTGAGGAACATCTGTATTGATGGCTAAGCCTTTCCCGTTTTTATCGTAGATTTGGCCGCGTTTCGGTTCAATGCTGGCGATTTGCACTGTTTTGTCATCAGCCAGCTGCTTGAAAATAAACGACGGATCCCAATCTATATTCCATGACTCCTCATCATCTGTTTTTTGTTTTTTCAGCACAGCGGTATTTTTGAAGCTGACCTTGCCCGCATTTGTATCCATGCTGACTTTATATGGGATGTGCTTCATTGTCTCGTTGTCTTTATCGTCCTCATCCACTTCTCCCGCAGTGACTTTCAGATTTTTTACGCCTGCCTGCTCATAGATGGTTTTATACCTGTTGACGAAATCTTTTTTGGAGATTTCTTTTTTAACATCTTTGGTCAGGCTTTGATACATGTCATCGAATTGCTGATCGTTCCATTGTTTCACAAATGCTTCCATGCGATCCTCTGGTGAATCTGTCTTGGAGCATCCGATTAAACCAATCAATCCGACGCATAGAAATACTAGTAGAATACACTTTTTTAACATGACTTTCCCCTGCCTTCCATTTGTTATTTTCTCTTAAATGAATTGGTGCGTGCAAGATTTTTTTGAAAATGAAGGAAAAGGTTCACCGATTTTGCAGAAATCTCCTGTCGTTTGCTGTAGACTATTTGAAAAGACGGAAAGAAGGGATGACATGGTCAGAGAGGCAGCAATGCTTCACATTAAAGAAGGGCTTGAACAAGAGTTTGAGGAGGCGTTCCGGCAAGCGGCGCCGATCATTTCCGGCATGAAGGGCTATATCACGCACTCGTTATCAAAATGCATGGAAGAAACGCATAAATATTTGCTGCTTGTGGAGTGGGAAACACTTGAGGACCATACGGAAGGCTTTCGCGGTTCTTCAGAATATCAGGAGTGGAAAGCCTTGCTCCATCGGTTCTATACCCCGTTCCCGACGGTCGAGCATTTTCAGGATGTGTAATAGATTTATATAATATGAAGTGTAAAACCGATGAGAGAGACAGACCATACGAAAACGGCGGTATAAATATTAAAAGCGCCTGAGCCGTCGTTTTCTTTTTTGCGCTCTTCAAGCCCCTGCATAAACATGACTGCGCCAAGAAAGACGAGCATGACCGATTGAATAACAGAGGTATGTTCCGTATAGTTAAAAGCAATAAGCGCCAGTATAATAATGATAACCGCAAAAGACATTTTAAAAATCCGAAACAAAAGGACCATCCTTCCTTATATACGAAATATTGAACGTTATGGCTATATTTGCCTACGTCCTCCATTATTCTAGCGCACTTTGTTTGTCTGTAGAACAGAAGACAGAGAATTTTAAGTTTCTTTTAATATTTCAATCACACATAAAAAACGCGCCCTTCATGAGGCGCGTTTTTTATGAAACTGACAATTCTTTATAGCCTAACTTGTGAACGGCTTCAGCCATCGCTTGATAGCCTTTGCTGTTCGGATGGACACCGTCAAAGGACAGATATTCCTGCTCTTTTCCTTTGAAGATGCTGTAGGCATCCGCGATTTTGACATGGGGTGCTGATGCAAGTGTTTCTAAATGTGAATTAAAAGATGTGATCCATTTGCCAGCGATTTCAATTCCGGGAAACGGATTATATAAGTTGAATACACGGATGGCGTACGGGGACGGATTTTCTCCTTTGATTTCGGCGATTTTGGCAATCATCTTTTCAAAATTCTCATGGCAATGGGCAGATGCATGGCTGAAAATCGTTTCATCCTTAGACGTTTGGTAGGCTAAGACTGAATCGATCAGATCATTTCCGCACCCTGTGATCGTTATCATGTCTGCGCCCTTAATGCACTTTTGCACAAAGGGATATGACAGGAGCCCCAGAATTTCTTCTGTATTTAAACCTGATTTGGCAAAGATGGATATTGCCGTTTCTGTTTGCAAGTCGGCTTCCATCATGTCTCCGAAACGCTGGACGAAGCCGGGAGAAAACAGCCCGGAGCCTCTCCCCGTCGTCAAAGAATCCCCCAGAGCTGTATATTGAAGCACCATGTTCTTTCCTCCACTCCTGAACGTCGATACGTTAATGTACGCAGTAGAGAAAAGATCGGCTACTTATGAATACCCTATTTTTCTGGAAATCTGCAAAGCAGCGTCCTTCACCTTTTCCGTTAAATAAGGCAGCCTGTCTTCTGTAAACCTTGCTTCAAAGCCTGCAATGCTGATGCCGGCTGCGACTTGCCGCTTATGGTTAAAAATCGGGGCACCGATAGCCGCTGTATAGTTTTCGAGCTCTGAATAGCTGACGGTATAGCCATTTTTCACAGAGGCATCAATCTCCTGCAGCAGTTTTTCGGGATCAGTAATCGTCCCGGACCCAATTGAAATGAGTTCCGTTTGTTTGATGTATGTTTCAATTTCTTCACGGGGAAGAAAGGACAAAATGCTTCTGGCGCACGCTCCCGCATACAGAGGAGAACGCCTGCCGATCGCCGTGTACAGCCGCACAGTCTGCGTCCCTTCTATTTTCTCAACGTATATCGCTTCATTGCCGTCTCTCATGATCAATTGCACGGCCTCATCCACTTCACTGCACAGCTCTTCCATCACCGGTTTCGCTATTTTTCTGATATCCAGCCTTTCAGCGACGAGCTGGCCGAATTCCAAAAACACCAGTCCCAGCGAATAAGCGCCTGACGAATCCCGATTGAGGAATCCCATTTCCTCTAAAGAGCTGACCATACGGTGAACAGAGGTTTTCGGCATTCCTGACAGCGACACCAGTTCACTTAAGGTAAGGCTTGGTTCATGCAAAAACAAATTAAGCAGAGCCATAGATTTGACTACGGTTTTGTTTTTATTCTGCATCATTCATCCCCTTTGTTATGTCAGCCATTCCATCTTCATTCTCGTTTTCAGTTCTTTTATATGCTGTTCCCGTTCAATCGCAAGTGCTTCCGCTTCCTGAAGGGATACAGGCTCAAACTGGACTTGCTCGCCCGGCATGATTTGCGAGACAATCGGAAGGTCAGCGGATATAATGTGCGCGATCCTCGGATAGCCGCCGGTCGTTTGCCGGTCTGCAAGCAGAATAATCGGGTTGCCATCAGGCGGCACCTGAACCGTTCCAAAGGAAACCGCTTCCGACACCATCTCAAGCGGCGCCTTCAGTTCGAGCGGTTCTCCTTTGAGCCTGTAGCCCATACGGTCGGATTGCGGCGTGACACGAAACGTTTCTTCATAAAAACGTGTTTTTGATTCTTCTGTGAAAAAGCCGAATTGTTTTCCTTCCAGCACCCGAATGACGGGATTCTTTTTCAATGGCAGAAACCTGCCGCGGCTGACGGACCATTTCGGTACTGCAAATCCTTGCTTTCCAAGCTGAGGGCTTAATCGGGAAAGGATGGTTTGCGAAAGGGATGACATCTCTCTAATGGACAGTTCATCTTCCTTTTGAAGCGCTCTGCCATGATGTCCGCCGATGCCTGCTCTGACGTACGTGCTTTTGCTTTCCATGACGGCAGGCACATCGAAGCCGCCGGCTGCCGCTAAATAAGCACGGCTGCCAAGTTTGCAGGGGCCAAAACTGACTGTGCTGTTTTCCTTGACGAGCAC
This sequence comes from Bacillus sp. G16, assembly GCF_021282335.1. Classification (NCBI taxonomy): domain Bacteria; kingdom Bacillati; phylum Bacillota; class Bacilli; order Caryophanales; family Bacillaceae; genus Bacillus; species Bacillus sp. G16. Next base: position 104,675 of record NZ_JAJSOZ010000002.1, read on the forward strand.
AGGCTTCCATAAAGGCGCTTCCTCGTCGTTAATACGCAGGGTGAAGTCCGCCCCTGTCACTGCAATCAGCGTCGTTTTCGAAAAATAAAATGACGGTCCGGGCCCCATCAGCGTAATTTCAAGACCGGCTTCATTTTCGCTGTTGCCAATCAGCAGATTTGCAATGCGCAGCGAAACCGTGTCCATGGCGCCGCTTGCCAGAACGCCGTATTTTTGATAACCCGTTCTGCCTATATCCTGAACCGTTGTGAGCAGTCCAGGCTTTAACACTTTCATGCTCAATTGGACTCCTCCTTATAGGCGTGATAGTCTTCTTCTGAGATGCGCACGAATTTCACAGTGTCTCCCGCCCGCAGTAATGTCGGCGGGTTTTCCTGCGGCCGGAAAAGAGCCAGCGGCGTTTTGCCGATCAGCTGCCAGCCGCCCGGCGTCGAAATCGGATAAACGCCTGTCTGCAATCCCGCAATTCCGACTGAACCTGCAGGAATCGACGGTCTTGGTGATGATTTTCTTGGAGCGGCAATGCGTTTGGACATCCCGCCTAAGAAAGGAAAACCTGGAGCAAAGCCAAGCATATACACAACATATTCGCCGCTTGTATGAATGTCAATGACTTCCTCCGGTGACAGCTGATTGATCTTCGCCACCTCTTCTAAATCCGGCCCGAATTCACCGCCATAACAGACAGGAATTTCTACAATACGGCGGCTGTTTTCATAGTCTGCGGCTATTTCCTTCAGCCGCTCTTCGACATCGCACTTGACCTTCTCAAAAGGTGAGCTTATCCCTTGAGGCAAATGCTTGTACACTTCATACATATCATAAAATACCGTCAGACTTGTAAAAGCCGGGATGCATTCAATGAATCCCGGAAATGGCTGTTCTTCTATATAAGCGGCCGCGGCATGGACAAGGCCGTTGACCTGCTCGTTTATCTCTTCTCCGAATCGGATCATCATTGCAGAATCACCGAGCTGTTCGATTTGGCATCGTACAGTCATCTTTCTCACCTCTTTTATTTCTCGTTCATCAGGAGGACGAGAGGTTACAGCACCGCAAGTGACTCGTCTCGAATATCTGTGATGAGCATATGCCCCGGCGCATGTGTGATGACCATTTCAGGTTTTACATTCATAGCCACGGCTTGCGGGGTCACTCCGCATGCCCAAAAAACAGGAACCTCGCCTTCATGAATGGAAACGGCATCTCCAAAATCCGGTTCGTCCAAATCGCGAATCCCGATTGCTCCCGGATTGCCGATATGGATCGGTCCTCCGTGCACAGCCGGAAAACGTGAGGTCACCTGAGCGGCGCGTACAGCCTGCCGTTCTGGAACAGGTCTCATACTTACAACCATTTGTCCTTGAAACGCCCCCGCCGGAACACAATCGATATTCGTTTTATACATCGGGACATTTGTCCCCTCATCAATATGCCGGACAGCTATTCCATTGTTGATCAGCGCCTGTTCAAAGGAGAAACTGCATCCGATCAGAAAGCCGACAAAGTCTTCCTCCCAGTACGGCGTGATATCAGATACTTCTTCCGCCAAGACACCGTGCCTGTAAATACGGTATTTCGGAAAGTCCGTTCTGATATCAGCATCCGGCGCAACCAGTGACGGCACAGGCGAACCTGCTTCTGTCACATCCAGCACAGGACAGGGCTTTTGATTTCGCTGGCAAAACAGCAGAAAATCAAAAGCAAGGTCTTTCTTCAAAATCACAAGGTTCGCTTGGGCATAGCCGCCGGACATGCCTGCGGTCGGCCCGTTTATTTTTCCCTCTCGTATCAGGGCGCGCACATCCTTCGGCGCCATTTTGTTTAATTGATCCACCTTAATCAGCTCCACAATTGAGGAAGTTGTGTAAATAACGTGTAGACTCCCATAACAGCCATTACGATAACAACAAGTGCACCTGAAACGGTCAGCCAAAGCGGATGCTTATAATCACCGATAATGTTTTTCTTATATGCGGCAATAAGCAGCGTTCCGAGTGCAATCGGCAAAATCAAGCCGTTCAGAGATCCGACAAGCACGAGGATTTTCGCAGGCTGTCCGATTGTGACAAAAGCTAACGTAGAAATCACGATAAATCCGATAATAATACCGCGCGAATTCTTTTCGATTTTTGGAGAAAAGGTTTTGAAAAACGAAACAGATGTATAGGCTGCCCCAATAACAGATGTAATCGCCGCAGACCACATGATCAATCCGAAAATTTTATAACCGACATTTCCAGCAGCCAGCTTGAAGACAGACGCCGCAGGGTTGCTTTCATCGATGTGCAGGCCTTTTGACACAACGCCAAGCACCGCAAGGAAAAGAGCGATACGCATAACAGATGTAATTAAAATGCCGACAACCGAGCTTTTTGTCACCTGCGGGATTGATTCCTTCCCTTTAATTCCTGCATCGAGCAAACGGTGTCCCCCGGCAAATGTGATATATCCGCCGACGGTTCCGCCCACCAGTGTGACAATAGCAAATATGCTGATATGTTCCGGGACGAATGTATGTGTAATAGCCTGTCCAACCGGCGGAGCTGTTGTCGCCGCGACGTAGACCGTTAAAATAATCATGACGAAGCCCGCAATTTGCGTAAAGCGGTCCATCGCTTTTCCTGCTTCTTTAATGACAAAAATCAAAATGGCAATCACGGCGCTGATTAAGGCGCCTGTTTCTGGTGTAATGCCGAACAACACCTGAAGCCCCAGCCCGGCACCTCCGATATTCCCGATATTAAAAGCCAGTCCGCCAAGCACGACGAGAATGGCGATGAAATACCCTAGTCCGGGAAGCACCATATTCGCAATTTCCTGGCCGCGTTTTCCAGAAACCGCGATGATGCGCCATACATTGGTTTGGGCAAAAATATCTAAAATAATAGAAATTAAAATAACAAAACCAAAGCTTGCCGCGAGTGTGTTTGTGAATGTAGCGGTTTGTGTCAGGAAACCCGGACCGATCGCTGATGTCGCCATTAAAAAGGCGGCACCCATCAGCAACGACCAGCTGCCTGCTTTTTTTCCCGCTGCCTTTTTCTGCTGCTCCATCTATTGCTCCTCCTTTATGTTTTACTTCTGTGCTGAAATAGCGGTTACATCAATTCCTGCCGCTTTTAGCTCTTTTCTGATTTTTTGCGCAAATGTCAGCGCGTGGGCCCCGTCTCCGTGAATGCAAACCGTATCTGCTGTTAAGGACACATCATGTCCTTGCTGAGACTTGACCGCCCCTTCTTTCACCATTTTGATCACCTGGCTGACAGCGGCATCATCGCTTTCAATAAGTGCGTCCGGCTGGGAGCGCGGTGTGAGCGTGCCGTCCGCTTGATACGTTCTGTCGGCGAACACTTCACTCGCTGTTTGCAGTCCGATCCGTTGCCCCGCTTTTACGAGCTCGCTCTCAGCAAGACCGAAAAGAATCAGACCGGGATCAACCTTGTAGACAGCTTTCGCAATGGCGTCCGACAGCTTTTGATCGACTGCCGCCATATTGTACAAAGCACCATGCGGTTTGACGTGCTGCATGTGAAGGCCTTCTGCTTTTAGAAAACCAGAGAGCGCGCCAATCTGATAAACAACAAGGTCATACGCTTCATCAGGGGAGATTGCCATATTGCGGCGACCGAAGCCGAGTAAATCCGGCAAACCCGGATGGGCACCGATTTTTACGCCTTTTTCTGCCGCAAGCGCGACGGTTTTCCTCATGACACCGGGATCTCCTGCATGAAATCCGCATGCGATGTTCGCAGATGTGACATACTCTAAAATATCTTGGTCAAGGCCTATCGTGTAGGCTCCGAAGCTTTCTCCTAAATCACAGTTCAAATCAACTTGAAACACAGAATCCCTCCTGCCAAAGCAAACGATTTGCTTTATGTATTTATTGTTCCGTAATTCGGAATGACTATTCCGAATTTTTGAACTTTGTTTCATTATAATTCAATCATATAAGTTTGTGAAATACTTTTGTTAGAAAACCTACCATGGTCCCAGAAGAAAACCTACCAAACCAAAAAAGAGAGTCCATCTTAGGACTCCCTTTTTTTATAGTACCCAATGGCGAATCGCTTTAGCGACACCATCCTCAATATTTGTCTCCGTAACCCAATCAGCCGTTTCTTTCACGATGTCTTGCGCATTGCCCATTGCGACGCCCAGACCCGATTCTTTGATCATCGCGATGTCATTAAGGCTGTCGCCCATTGCCATCACATTCTCCATCGTAAAGCCGAGTTTTTCAGAAACCTTCGCAAGGGCTGCGGCTTTGTTGATTCCGAGCGCATTGACCTCGATGTTTGTCGAGCTTGAATTTGTGATTTCGAGTTCTTTGTTTTTTCTCAGCTCCTCCAGCACTTCGTTTCGGATGTCGTCATCCTCAATGTCAAAACCGAATTTGAGCCATTCATGATCCGTAATGTTTTCCGGAAACTCGCCTCTCCATACTTTATTCACCGTAGAAGCCCAGAAATTGGTGTTGTGCTTATTCCGCAAATCCCACATCATCTGAATATGATCCGTATGGAGCAGCTTTCGTTCCACCAAATTAAAATTCGAGTCCCAGATTTCGCTGCCGTTTGCCGTAATTAAAAAGGAAGACAGCTTCAGCGATTCCGCCAGCTCCCGGCACGTCATCAGCGTCCGGCCTGTGCTGATCACCACATACACGCCTTTATCCTCTGCTTCACGAATGGCTTTACGGTTTTCATCCGAAATCAGCTGCTCGTCATTCAGCAGTGTTCCATCCATATCAATAGCGATCAGCTTGATATCCACATCTTCTCTTTGAATAGACATATATGTACCTCTCTTTATCTTTTAATTGTGCTTCTTTCTATTCTAATACATTATACCCAGCGGAACAAAAATGCGATTTCGCATGTTTGAGGTGCACTGATAAGAGGAAAACAAACGGTGAGGTGATCAAACATGACAGAAAGAAAACAGAAAAACAAACCAAATGAAAACCCCGAACACAATGACTTAACCGATCCGATTCCGAATGAAGAGCTGAAGGAAAACATGAATGATGAAAAACACAAACGCCAGCAAAGAGATCACTCACAAAGCGAACGGGATTACGATACAAAATAATAGAACCCCTCACAAATCGTTGTGAAGGGTTTTTTTCATTTTTCAATATAGATGCCGATTTCAGCTTCAGCAACAGGCTGCCCGCCGACTGACGCCTTGGCATGTCCAAACACAAACCCGCGCCGATTGCGCGTGACTTCAAACGTAAGATCAAGCCGGTCACCAGGTATGGCCGCGCCCAGCTTTTCCGCTTTCTTCACGGATGACAATAAGCCCAAGCTGTTCTCATCTGTAATCCCTGTAAAAGCCGCGGTTTGCGCAAGTGCTTCAATCACAAGTGAAAACGGCATTTCTGTTTGCGTATCAGTCATAAACCAGTCGTTTTCACTGACCAGCTTATAAGCGGCTGCATGTTTTCCGGGCTCGGTTTCCGTCACGCCATCAATAAATAAAAACGGATAGCGGTGAGGCAAAGATAATGAGTTCATTCTATTTCTCCTTTTTTGACCATTATATATCAGCCTCAATCTGAACGATAGGATATAATGGAAAAAACGCAAAAGGAGACCATTATGTCCCAAAAACCGCTCGTCATTCTCGCACACGAAATATACGGTGTAAACAGCCATATGAAAAAAATCGCCCGGCTGATCAAAATGGCTGGATATGAGGTGGTGACACCTAACCTGCTCGAGGATGGTGAAGTCTACAGACTGCAAGAGGAAAAAACCGCATACGAACAGTTTACAAAACATGAACGGCTGAAAACGGGAGAAACCATCATTCAGAGCCTGATTAGGCAACACGCGGGACGGCGCATCTTTGTGATCGGATTCAGCGCGGGCGCAACGATCGCATGGAAATGCAGCAGTATGCCTGAGGTGAGCGGAGCTGTTTGTTATTACGGTTCCCGGATACGCGATTCCCTTGATCACGTGCCAGTCTGCCCGGTTCTATTGTTTTTCCCTTCATATGAGCCGTCGTTTGATGTTGCGCTTCTCATCAAAAAACTGCAGGAAAAACAGCAACCCGATTTGGATATATATCAATTTGATGCTCTTCACAGCTTTGCCAATCCTGATTCGGTTTATTTTGACAGGGCAGTCTTCTTCAAGACGCTTTCCATCATAAAAAACGAGGCAGCAAAACTGCCCTGCCCTGTTTTATGATTGTTTTCTTAAACGCGCACAGATTTCGTCAGTGACCTCAGCTGTTGTGCTTTGTCCGCCAATGTCGCGTGTTTTGATGCCGTCAGCTGTTACCTGTTCCATCACATCGAGGATTTTCGCTCCCAGTTCTTCCTCTCCGAAATGGTCAAGCATCAGCTTCGCTGTCCAAATCTGGCCGATCGGATTAGCTAGGCCCTGTCCGGCAATGTCGGGAGCTGAGCCGTGAACCGGCTCGAACATGGACGGGTATTTGCCGGACGGGTTAATGTTCGCAGACGGCGCAATGCCGATGCTTCCCATCAGGCTTGAGCTGATGTCGGTTAAAATATCACCGAACAGGTTGCTCGCCACAATGACGTCAAACGTTTCCGGACGCGTCACAAAAAAAGCGGCCAGCGCATCAATATGCTGGGATGACGTTTCGATTCCGCTGTAATCAGCGGCAGTCTGCTGAAAGACTTCATCCCAAAACGGCATCGCGTGATAAATGCCATTAGACTTTGTCGCACTTGTCACATGCCCGCGCCGTTTTTTCGCCAATTCGAAGGCAAAACGCATGACACGCTCTGTCGCTTTTCTCGTAAACACGGCATTCTGGATGGCGATTTCATCGTCACCCCTGTGAATGCGTCCGCCGACTTCACTGTATTCACCTTCACTGTTCTCGCGAATCACCACGAGGTCAAAATCATTTGGATGCAGAAGCGGCGACGTAATGCCCGCCATTTCTTTGGCAGGTCTCATATTTATGGAAAGCTCAAGCTCCCTCCGGATCTTCAGCAGCAGCCCCCATAACGAAATATGATCGGGAACCAGCTTCGGATTTCCGACTGCTCCCAAGAAAACCGCTTCAAATTGAGTAAGCGTATGTATTCCGTCTTCAGGCATCATTTTGCCGTGTTCCATGTAATAATCACAGCTCCATGGAAAAGCCGTAAATGAGAATGACAAACCTCCGTGCACCTCAGCAGCTGTATGAAGCACTTTCTCAGCAGCCGCCACAACCTCTTTTCCTACTCCGTCTCCCGGTATTGCCGCAATCTCGAATTGTTTCATCGTCATTCTCCTCCCCCTGTTATCGTAAGCGTTTTCTATTATACTAGATTGCGAGATGGTAAAAAAAGCCCGTGACATGCTGTCACGGGTCGGTTATTGGTTGAGTTTCTTTAAAACGATGGCATGCAGCGGTTCATGAGACTGAATGCCGCACACCTCTTGAAGCACGCCGCTGTACCCTTTTTCTTCGATCAGCGCTTGCAGTTCAACAGCTTCAGGGTCACCGGCAAAGTCAAAGCGCAGTGCTGCGGCAATCCCTTCCGCCAGTGCATTCGGCTCTTTTATTTTCTTTGCCGGGCCTACGAGTCTATCATTCTCTCCCAACTTTCTGAGAGGTGATCTCGCCACACGGGTCACATCGTCCGTAATGAATGGATTTTCAAAGCGTCCGATGATTTTTTTGATATATTGTTCGTGTTCGGCTTGCTTAAAGCCATACGTTTTAACGAGATAGTCACCGGTTTCAAGCAGCGCCGAATGAACGACACGGCGGATTTCCGGATGGTCGATTGCTTCTTTGACCGTTTTCAGTCCGCGCTGATAGCCGACATACGCTGTCACCGCGTGTCCGGTATTGACCGTAAACAGCTTACGTTCGATGTACGGCGTTAAATCATCAACAAACAGCGCTCCGTTAATGGCCGGCGTTTTCCCTTTAAAGCCTGATTCATCAATGACCCATTCAAAAAACGGTTCCACCGATACTTTGAGCGGATCTTCATGATGCTGAATCGGCACGATCCGGTCAACGGCTGAATTCGGAAAACCGACCGTTTCACTGACGGATTCCCGCTCTGCTTCTGTTAAGTGGCTGTATATCTCTTTCTTCAAAAAGCTGCTGCCGCCGATCATATTTTCACAGGCAATGATATTCAGTGTGTTTGCAGTGTTTCTTCGTCTTAAACCTTCTGCGATAGCTGGAGCAATCAGCTTTAACACGTTCGGGCCAACCGCCGTTGTAATGAGCGCCGCCTCATTGATCAGCCGATACAGCTCCTCTTGCTGGCTGCCGCTGTTAATGGCACTGACCGGGCCGATCACCTCTAATGAATGACCCTCTTCAGCGAGCTCCACCGTGTATTCCCTTTTTTCATTAAGGAGGCTGACCATCGTATCGTTCACATCCGCAAACACCACATCATAGCCGGAATGGTGAAGCAGCGCGCCGATAAACCCCCTCCCGATATTTCCCGCACCGAAATGTAAGGCGATCATGTCAGTTCACCTCGTTGAAAATGGCAATCAAATCTTCTTCGCTTTTAGCTGAGATCAGGCGTTCAATGTTTTCTTCTTCTGAGCAGATAATCGCGATGTTAGACAAAATGTCTAAATGCTCATTATTTTTCCCAGCAATGCCGAATACCACTTTTGCCGTGTTGCCTTCACCGTACTCGACACCATCTGGAATTTGTATGATTGAGATTCCAGAGTGAAGCACCTCACTTTTCGCTTCTTCTGTGCCGTGAGGAATCGCAATGAAATTCCCCATAAACGTAGAAGACGTTTCTTCCCGTTCAAACATTTTGCCAATGTAATCTTCTGTCACATAGCCGTTGTCAATCAGCGTTTGGCCTGCTAATTTGATGGCCTCTTCTTTTGATGATACCGTTTGATTGAGTTTAATATTTTCCTTTGCGAGTACTTGCATGAATATCACTCTCTTTCTATGAAGTTACTTTTTAAGCTTTTCAATAAGCTCGTCGTATTTCGGGCTGTTTAAGAAGTTATCCACTGATATGTGCGTCGCGTTCGGCAGCTTCGCTTTCGCGCGATCTGTTAAATCTTTATGGGTGATGACAATATCCGCATCGCTTGAGAGATTGTTAATGGCCGTGTTGGTCACGCTGATATCAAGCTCCGCTTTTTTCACTTTATTTCTTAAGATGGATGCTCCCATGGCGCTTGATCCCATTCCCGCATCACACGCAAAGATAATTTTGTTTACGCTTTCAGGAGACAGCTCAGACGCTTCCTCAGCTTTTGCTTGTTCCGCTTCTAAAGCAGCAGCTGCTTGGCTTTTCTTCCCCTTCATGGACTGCATTTTTTCTGTTGCTGCAGCGAGGTCTTCTTCGCTTGCTTTTGAGGATTTCAGGATCACTGCTGATACGATGAACGAAACAGCTGCAGCGACCAATACACCCGCCAATACGCCGAAGTAACCTCCTCTTGGCGTCATCGCCATCAATGCGATAATGCTTCCCGGTGACGATGCTGCGACAAGTCCGGCATTAAAGATCGTGAACGTTAAGAGTCCGCTTGCTCCGCCGGCAATGGCCGCCAGAATCAAGGCCGGTTTCATCAAAATGTACGGGAAGTAAATCTCGTGAATCCCGCCGAAGAAATGAATAATCGCCGCGCCGGGAGCCGTTGACTTTGAAGAACCTTTGCCAAAGAACATGTACGCCAGCAAAATGCCGAGCCCCGGTCCAGGGTTTGCTTCTACTAAGAACAGAATCGATTTTCCCGTTTGGGCTGCTTGCTCGATTCCGATCGGACTTAAGATTCCATGGTTAATGGCATTATTTAGGAACAACACTTTCGCCGGTTCCACAAAAACGCTGGCTACAGGCAGTAAATTAGCGTGTACAATGACTTCCACACCGGCTGCCAGCAGTTTGTTTAACGTCAGGACAACCGGACCGATGGCGTAAAACGCGAGAATCGTTAAAGCCGCGCCGACAATCCCTGCCGTAAAGTTGTTGATCAGCATTTCAAAGCCTTGTTTGACTTTATCCTTGAACAATTTATCAGTCTGTTTAATGAGGTATCCGCCAAGCGGTCCCATGATCATTGCACCTAAAAACATTGGAATATCCGACCCGACAATCACCCCGATTGCCGCTGTTGCCCCGACGACTCCGCCGCGATGGTCGTAAATCATTTTTCCGCCTGTATACGCTATCAAAAGCGGCAGTAAATACGTGATCATCGGGCTGACAAGTGTATTCAGCTGTTCATTCGGAAACCATCCAGCCGGAATAAACAGCGCGGTAATGATGCCCCACGCGATAAACGCGCCGATATTCGGCATGATCATTCCGCTCAAATAACTGCCGAAGCGCTGCACTTTCACTTTCATGCCGCCTTGCTGCTGTTCTTGCTGCATATATAAACCCTCCCTGTTTTGTTTGTCGCTGTAAGATATAAAAAGATGTTCAGAGAATCATGCTTCCCTTTGACTCTATGTTAAAACGCTTACAGTCCCTATACAATTGAAAGTAAAGAGGACTTTGGCACACGGGTGTGACAATTTGTTAAAAATAAAAAGGCACCTGATATCAGGAGCCTTTTCTCTTTCCTCTATAAATAATGTTTCCGTTTTGTATCACGTACTTGGCAATCATCCGTTCACTCACAATAAAAACGGGATAGGCGCACACAAGCGCAAATACAGCCATCGGCACGTGCTGTACGGCCGGTATCATTGAACCTGCCGCATTGCGGAGGAGCAGCAAAAGATAAATGAGCAGCACGATGACTGCTAATGACACCAGCATAATCGGTGCTGATACTTTATATTCATAAAGCCGTTCCCGGCAGTGTCCGCAGCGAAATTGACAAGGCACATTTGACGATCTGACCATGTCGCCTGTCAAAGGTTTGCCGCAGTTCGGGCATACTGTTTCTTTCATAGGGTATTCCTCACTTTCCATTCCATATGTCTATTATACCAGAGTCCCTTCTGTTTCGTTTTGTTGCTGTTCAACACATTTTCACATTTTTTATCATCAGCTTACTTGTCTCTGTCTCTAAAATCCTCTACGCTTAAATAGATCTTAATGGAGGGGATGTATGAATGCTTCCGATTAATAGACAGCAACACATACTGAAGTGGCTGAATGAAGAAGGCGCGCTCAGAATTTCTGACATCAGCGCACGGTTCGGCGTTTCGGAAATGACGGTATACAGAGATGTCAATCAGCTTGTCCAGTCAAACCAAGTCATCAAAACAGCAGGCGGCATCACGCTCCCAGCCCGAACACCTCAAGCGGATCATATGTGCAGCTATTGCCTGAAGCCGGTCAATCAGGCCCATTCGGTTCAGCTGATTACGGTAAATCAAGACATCGAACAGCTATGCTGCGCACATTGTGCATTTTTGCGTTACGCAGATAAAACGGAAGAGGTTTCACACTTGATTTGCAGAGATTTTCTGTTACACACAACGGTTAGTGCCGGTTCGGCTTATTTCGTCGTAAATGCTGAATTAAACCTGCACTGCTGTCAGCCGCAGGCGATTCCGTTTGCGACACTCGATCATGCCGAACGGTTTCAAAAAGGATTCGGCGGAGCCGTCCGCACCTTCGACCAGGCGCTGGAGGACATGCTTCAAGACAGAAAAAAGCGCTGCACCTGCACCAAGACATAACACAACATATACAGCGGAAGGTGGTGTCTGAGTGATGAAGCAAAACAGATGGTGGATCATCCTTCTGCTTTTTCTTGTTTTCCTGCCGAAAACAAGCTTTGCTCACGCCTATATTGTCAAATCTTCACCTGGGCAAAACAGCGAATTAAAAAGCGCCCCTGAACAGGTGGAGATCGAATTTAACGAACCGATTGAAGAAGGGTTTCATTACATTAAAGTCTATAATTCAAACGGCGACCGGGTGGACACAGACAAGACTGAAATCAAAAAAGACAACAATCACATCATGTCAGTAAAGCTCAAAAAGAAGCTGCCGCATGATGTGTACAGAGCGGAATGGAATGCCGTGTCCGCGGACGGGCATCCCGTTTCCGGCGTCATTCCGTTCAGCATCGGGAAAGCGGACGGCGGATTCAGCAGCCAAAAAGCAGCCGGCTCAGCGCTGAATCCGGCAACAGCCGCAGACCGCGCGATACTGTATACAGCTTTATCTCTGTTTATCGGAACGGTTTTCTTCCATCTCTTCTGGTATAAAGGGGATTCAGAACAGCTCACCAAACGGACAAGACGTATCCTGATCGTTTCCATCGCCGCATTGGGTCTGGCGCTTTTGCTTCAGCTTCCGATTCAGACAAAAGCAAACGCGGGCGGCGGCTGGGGCAGCGCCTTCCAGCCGGGCTACATCAGAGAAACACTGCTTGAGACTGCCGGCGGCACCATTTGGATCATACAGGCCGTGCTGTATGTGCTGCTTGCACTGTCTGTGATCCCTGCGATACGCAAAAACCGCTTTTCGTCCTTCTACTATTGGACAGCGCCGCTCATTTTCTTTTTCGGTCTCCTGCTTGCCAAAGCGTTTACCGGACATGCTGCTGTCGTTGAAGAAAAAGCGATCGGCATTTTGATGGATTTCCTTCATTTATCTTCCGCTTCCATCTGGGTCGGCGGGGTTGCGGCACTCGTTTTGCTGCTCGCAAAAGAATGGAAGCAGCCTGATAAAACGCTCGCATGGGAAACGGTAAGCCGGTTCTCCCCATGGGCGCTTACTGCAGTCGGCGTCATTTTGTTTTCAGGCTTGCTCAATGGATTTTTCATCATTCGTTCCATGGATTCACTGTTCCATACTGCGTACGGCCAGGCTCTTTTAGTGAAAAGCGGACTGTTTGTTTTGATGCTGATCTTAGGCGCGATTCATTTTCTGCTCACCAGAAAACGGCGCCGTGCAGGAATCAGCGGAACACTGAAAGCCGAATGGGCAATCGGCATCGCTGTCTTAATCACAGCGGCCGTGTTTACAAGCCTGCCAAGCCCGCCTGAGCCGGCGCCAGAACCGTTCTATCAAACCAAAGCGATTGAAAACGGGCAAAGCGTGTCTCTCAGCATCAGCCCGAACCAGCCAGGCAAAAACGTATTTGAGCTGCGGGTCACTGACCATAACGGCGACCCGGTGAAAAACATCCAGCAAATCACGTTAACCATTTATAAAACAGGCCTGTCAGGAAGCGAAAACAAAAGCACGTTTCAATTAAAAGAGAAAACAAAAGGCGTCTTCCAGGATGAAAACCTATCCATTAATGAAAAGGGAAACTGGAAAATCAAAGTCCACGGGCTGACCGGAGACTTTAACGAAATCAATATCATGTTTACAAAGACCAATTAAAGGAGTGTTTGAGTTGTTTAAAAAAATCGCATTCACACTATGTCCGGCTATTGTCGGCTCTCTCTTATTCTTTACGGCCCCAGCCAGCGCGCACGTTACTGTAAAGCCTGCTGAATCCGCTGCAGGCTCTTGGGAGACTTATACAATGAAGGTTCCTTCTGAAAAAAATCTGCCGACAACAAAGGTTGTCCTCAAGATGCCAAAGGATGTTGAATTCCAGCAATACGAGCCAATCCCGGGCTGGAAGGTATCCACTCAGAAACATGATGACAAATCAGTGTCCGTGACGTGGGAAGCAACTGACGGCGGCATTCAGGAAGGACAATTCCAGCAGTTTACCTTTGTTGCCAAAAACCCTGAAAAAGCCGAGGAAGCCGCTTGGGACGCCTACCAATATTACAAAGATGGCAGCATTGTCGAGTGGACAGGTGACGAGGATGCGGATACACCTCACTCCATTACAAAAATCACCGCTGCAAAGCAAGTGACAGATGAGCACGGCGCGACGAAAACAGAAGACGATTCCGAAGACTCAGGTTCTTCAGCTCTGGACATCACAGCGATTGTGCTGTCTGCGGCTGCCATTATCTTATCTGTAGCAGCGCTTGTAAAGAAAAAGCGTGCCTAATCAAAAAAGCGATCCAGATGTCATGTCTGGGTCGCTTTTTTTGATTAACCGCGTCCTGCCTGGAAGGCAGGATATTTCGTCATTCCGCCGTCCGCAAACAACGTGATGCCTGTGACGTAGCTGGATTCCTTCGAAGCAAGCCACACTGCCACTGCGGCGATTTCCTCGGGTTCGCCGATATATCCCATCGGAATCATGCTTTCTACATCAGCTTTCTGTTTAGGGTCAGCAAATTTTTCAGCATTGATTGGCGTGTTGATCGCACCTGGCCCGATATTGTTGACGCGAATGCCCTTCGGCGCGTATTCCAAAGCCAATGTTTCTGACATCAGCTTAATTCCGCCTTTACTTGCCGCGTAGTGGACAAATAACGGCCATGGAATCCTTTCATGTACGCTGGACATGTTGATGACATTTCCCTTGATATCGTTTTCTACGAAATATTTAATCGCTTCACGGCTTCCTAAAAAGGCGCCTGTTAAGTTCGTGCCGATGACCTTATCCCAATCTTTCAGGGGCATTTCGTGAGACGGCACAGGATTTTCAAGTCCGGCATTATTAATCATAATATCAAGCGTGCCGAACTCTTTAATGGCAGTTTGCACGATATTTTTTACATCTTCCTCTTTCGTGACATCTCCCTGGACGATAACGGCTTCACCGCCCGCCTTGATGACCTCTTCTTTTACCTCGTTCGGATCCTGTTTATCACTATAATAGTTGATGACCACTTTTGCCTGCTCCTTGCCGAAGCGAATGGCCATTGCCTTTCCAAGCCCTGAAGCGGCTCCTGTAATAGCGACGACTTTTCCTTTTAAATCTGGATACATATACATCCTCCTCAATTGTTATGAATTTGTTTTGGCAATTCCTAAAAATACAGCGGCCGCAATAATCAGGGCAATCCCGATGGCAATCGCAATGAGCTGGCGTTTTGTTTTCTTTTCACGCAGGATGAAAATACCGCCGAGCGTAGAAATGACAATTCCCATTTGAGAGAGAGAAAAGCTTGTTGCGACACCGACTCTCGGCTGAGAAATAAACAAAAACATATTTCCGCCTGCCCAGATTAAGCCCGGGAGAATATTTCTGATCGCATACTTGTTAAAGGGTTTATGCTTGTAGGTTAAAGCAACGCCCCCAATCACCATCCCAATCGCCTGCGGCAAAAGAGCCGACCAGCCGGACACATTGAACAATCTGGCGACGACTACATAAACCAAATAACCGAGCGTCGAGACAAGAAGAATCAAGATACCCTTTTTTAAGTTGCTTGGCTCTCCCTCTTTCCTGTCTTTCTTATCTTCCAATGACGTGAGGATAATTCCCACAATGATAAAGATCAGCGCGAGAATGCCAAGCGTAATCGCAATCGGTGTAGACCATTCGCGGAACACGATCACACCGAACAGCGAGGTTGAAACGAGCTGCATTCCGGTGGAAATCGGCATTGTTTTGGACACACCCATCAATTCAATGCTTTTCAGCTGGTTGCTCTGTCCAAGGGACCAAAATAAGCCGGATACGATGCCAACAATAAAAATGCGCAATGACAGAACGGGCTGAACAAAAAAGTAAATCACGATAGAAACAATAAGCGCTCCGATCGTTGTTCCCAGTGTCTGGCTGTACGGCCCGCCGCCTAATTTCACATTGAAGAGAACAATGCTCCCCCAAAACAAAGCCGGGAGAAGAGCCAATAATAAATCCATTGTTGGGGAACCTTCTTTCAAAATGTATTTGCTGTTATTTTGGCTGGAATTATTGTGTTTATTCGCCAGAACAACAAAAAGAGCTGCCGGAAGATCCGGCAGCTCTCAGGAGCTTGCATTCTTTTACAAACCGATGGACATATATTTTGTTTCAAGGTACGGCTCGATGCCTTCCGAACCGCCTTCACGGCCGATGCCGCTTTCTTTCATTCCGCCGAATGGGGCTTGAACCGCTGACGGTCCGCCGTCATTCCAGCCGATAATGCCATACTCAAGATTCTCGGAAATATAGATGCCGCGTCGGTAGTTTTCTGTGAAGAAGTAAGCAGCTAAGCCGTACGGTGTATCGTTGGCAAGCTGAATTGCTTCATCAATATCAGAATACGTGACGATCGGTGCAACCGGGCCGAATGTTTCCTCGTGCATGATATTCATGGACGTATCGACATCGGCGAGCACTGTCGGATTGACAAAGTAGCAGCCTTTGTCATCGTTTCGGTCATACGTGCCCCCAGCGAGAACTTTCGCTCCTTTTTCAACGGCATCATCAATTTGGCTGATGATTTTTTCAAAGCCTCTTTTGTTGATAATCGGGCCGACATTGACGCCTTCTTCAAGTCCGTTTCCGACTTTAAGCTTAGACACTTGCTCGCTCAGTTTCGCAGCAAATTCATCTTTGATGGATTCATGGACGATCAGGCGGTTAGCACACACGCATGTTTGGCCCGCGTTTCGAAATTTGGACACCATCGCTTGTTCAACGGCAAGGTCAATATTGGCATCCTCATCCACGATGAGCGGCGCATGTCCGCCGAGCTCCATAGAGATGTGTTTCACAGTGTCCGCACTGTTTTTCATGAGGATTTTCCCTACTGGCGTTGATCCTGTGAACGTGATTTTACGGATTTTCGGGCTGCTTGTGAACACATTCCCGATTTCTTCTCCGTCGCCAATCACAACCTGAAGAACATCCTTCGGAATACCCGCTTCATATGCGAGGCGCGCAAGCTCATATGCAGACAGCGGCGTGTCCGGTGCCGGTTTGATGATAAACGTACAGCCGGCAGCAAGAGCAGGCGCCGCTTTGCGTGTAATCATCGCATTCGGGAAATTCCAAGGCGTGATGGCGGCAACAGGGCCTACCGGCTGGCGTGTGACGACAATTCGTTTACCGGTTGTCGGAGCAGGGACCGTTCTTCCGTACACACGCTTCGCTTCCTCTGCGAACCATTCGATATAGCCTGCGCCGTACAGTACCTCACCGACTGCTTCCTGATACGTTTTTCCGTTTTCCTTTGTAATTAAATCTGCAAGTTCTTCTTTATGTTCAACAATCAGCTCATACCATTTTTTCAATAGAGACGCTCTTTCGTTCGCTGATGTTTTAGACCATGTTTTAAACGCTTGATGTGAACGTTCAATGGCTTCTTCTACTTCTTTGGCCGATTGCTGAGGAATCGTTTTGATCTCCTCGCCCGTAGCCGGGTTGTAGACCGTTAATTGATCTGGCATATTGAACATTCCTTTCTTTTCATGATTACTTAAAATGATAGCAGACACAGCCGTTTTCTTTCCAATGATTAAGCTCGCAGGCCTGCCTCCAAGATGCTGAGCCCTTCATTCAGAAGACTGTCCGAGATGACAAGCGGCGTCAGAAAGCGGATGATATTGCCGTTAATTCCCGCAGTCAGCAAAAGCAATCCGTTTTGATTCGCATACGCCGCGATCGCTGCCGCTCTCGCTTTATCAGGCTCACGCGTGTCAGGATCCTTGACAATTTCGATTGCCGCCATTGCCCCGAGTCTGCGGATGTCGCCGATGAACGGGAATTCTTGTTTCCACTCATACGCCTTGTCTTCAATGATTTTGCCAATTTCTTCAGATCGCTCATTCAGCCCTTCTTCTTCAATGATATCCAATACAGCCAACGCCGCCGCGCATCCGAGCGGGCTGCCGGCATACGTGCCGCCCAGCTCCCCTGGCGCTGCTGCATCAAGCATTTCCGCGCGGCCGATCACACCGCTTAACGGCAATCCCGCTGCAAGTGATTTAGAGACCGTGATCAAATCAGGCACTACATCAAAGTGCTCAATCGCGAAATAAGTGCCGGTTCTGGCAAATCCGGTTTGAATTTCATCAGCGACAAAGACAATGCCATGTTCCTTGCAGAATGATGCGACGTGCTGCACAAATCGTTTCGAAGGAATGATAAAGCCGCCTTCTCCCTGTACAGGCTCCATCACGACACAGGCTACCGTTTCAGGCGCGACTGAAGCGATGAAGAAATCATTGAACGCTTGGATGACCATGTCGTCATAGCTTTCATCACTCATGCCGGCCGGCTTCTGATAATAATATGGGAACGGCGCTTGATAAACCTCTGACGCAAAAGGGCCGAAGCCGAATTTATAAGGTTTAACCTTGCTCGTCATACTCATCGTCATATTCGTGCGCCCATGAAATCCGCGTGTAAACGAGACAACCCCTTGGCGCTTTGTATACTTTCTGGCGATTTTCACAGCATTCTCTACCGCTTCCGCCCCTGAGTTCAGGAAGATCGCTTTTTTCTCATGGCTGCCCGGCGCAATCCCACACAGTTTTTCCGCTAATTCGATATAAGACGGGTACATCATGACATTGAAGCCCGGGTGAATCAGCTCCTCCGCCTGCCGCTTCACAGCCTCAACCACCTTCGGATGCGAGTGTCCGACGTTTAACGTTCCGATGGCGCCTGCAAAATCAATAAATCTCTGGCCGTCCAGATCATACAGCTCAGCCCCTTCTCCTTTTACCGCCAGACTGCGGTTGCCGTTGCTCACACCTTTTGATACGAATTGATCCCGTTTTTGCTGCCACTGGGCAGTCGTAATGCTTGCTGTTGTTTGACTCATGTGAATGTCCCCCTGTCGCTATTTTCTTATCATTCTGACTTCTTTTTGGTATGATGAAAAGTACCAATTATAACTTTTTGATGGTATCAGAAGGAGAAGCCGCATATGGACATCACAATCACACTCGACCGCTCAGAACAAGCCGATTATATTTATCAGCAAATTTATCAAAAGCTGAAAAAAGAAATCCTCAGCCGCAATCTGCTGCCACACTCAAAGGTTCCCTCCAAACGGGAGCTGGCTGAAAAACTGAAGGTCAGCGTAAACTCAGTGAATTCAGCCTATCAGCAGCTGCTGGCTGAGGGATATTTGTACGCCATTGAGCGAAAGGGTTTTTTCGTTGAGAAGCTGGACATGTTTTCTGCCGAGGAGCACCCCCCATTTGCACTGCCGGATGACCTGAAAGAGGTTCACACAGATCAGAGTGATTGGATTTCGTTTTCACACATGAGTTCTGATACAGACCACTTCCCGATCAAAAGCTGGTTTCGCTGCGAGCAAAAAGCGGCCTCCCGCTCATACCGCACGCTCGGCGATATGTCGCACCCGCAAGGGATATATGAAGTGAGAGCGGCCATCACCAGGCTCATTTCCCTGACGCGGGGCGTAAAATGCAGGCCGGAACAAATCGTCATAGGGGCAGGCACACAGGTGCTCATGCAGCTATTGACTGAGCTTTTGCCAAAGGAAGCAGTGTATGCGATGGAGGAGCCCGGTTACAGGCGCATGTACCAACTTTTAAAACATGCCGGAAAACAGGTGAAGACGATCACGCTGGATGAAAAAGGCATGTCGATCTCTGAAATCAGCAGACAGCAGCCTGATGTGCTGGTGACGACCCCGTCGCATCAATTTCCGGCCGGAACGATTATGCCTGTATCCAGAAGAATCCAGCTGCTGAATTGGGCAGCCGAGGAGCCGCGCCGCTATATTATTGAAGACGATTATGATAGTGAATTTACATATGATGTAGACAGTATTCCGGCGCTTCAAAGCCTCGATCGGTTTCAAAATGTCATCTATATGGGCACCTTTTCAAAGTCCCTTCTCCCCGGCTTGCGGATCAGCTATATGGTTTTGCCGCCTGAGCTATTGAGGACATACAAACAGCGGGGCTACGATCTGCAGACATGCTCGTCTCTGACGCAGCTCACCCTGCAGGAATTTATCGAGTCCGGAGAATATCAGAAGCATATAAAAAAAATGAAGCAGCATTATAAAGAAAAGAGAGAACGTCTGATCACAGCTTTAGAAGCAGAGTTCAGCGGAGAGGTTACCGTAAAAGGGGCAAATGCGGGACTGCATTTTGTCACCGAATTTGATACCAGCCGCACCGAACAAGACATCCTGGCACATGCCGCCGGCCAGCAGCTTGAGATCTTCGGAATGAGCCGATTTGATTTGAAGGAAAACAAGCGGCAAACGGGCAGGCCCGCTCTCATTATCGGCTTCGCCCGACTGAAGGAAGAAGAGATTCAGGAGGGTGTCGAGAGGCTTTTCCGTGCTGTTTACGGACATAAAAAAATCCCCGGTACAGGGGATTGATTCACCAGCGGTCCTGGTCCACATTCAGCACGGCATCAAGCAGGCCCGGAAACGCCTTTTCAAGGTCTTCAGCCCGAAGCGAATAATACCGGCGCTTTCCTTCTATGCGAACTTGAGCGATGCCTGATTCTCTCAATACTTTAAAATGATGTGACAAAGTCGATTTGGCAACCTGTACATCCGCACAGGTGCCGCACGTTTTTTCTTTCGCTTCAGCTAATTGCTTGACGAGCTCTAAACGAAGCGGATCACTCAGTGCGTGAAGAACCTTTGTCAGCTGCAACGTTTCTGTTTCTGGATGGTTTGGAATGTTCATGACACAAATGTATCACACAACAATTAGAATGACAATTTTACTATTTAAGGGTTTTTCCTTTACCTCATTATAAATACATGTTACAGTTAGTTCGATAAAATTCGAACAATAATCAGTATAACGATGGAGGAGATTGACATGATCGTATTACAAGCTTATATCAAAGTAAAACCAGAAAAACGCGAGGAATTTTTGAGCGAGGCGCAATCGCTTGTTCAGCATTCAAGAGCTGAGGAAGGCAACGCGCAATACGACCTGTTTGAAAAAGTAGGCGAAGAAAATACATTTGTGATGCTTGAACAATGGAAAGATGAAGCGGCAATGAAATTCCACAATGAAACTGCACATTTCCAAGGATTTGTAGCAAAAGGAAAAGAACTGCTGAGCGCTCCTCTTGATGTTGTCCGCACAGAGCTTAGCGAGTAAGGAAAGGGTGTCCCATATGAATGAAGTCATCAAATCATTAACAGACCACCGCTCGATTCGCAGCTATACAGATGAGCCTGTAGCTCAGGAACAATTGGACCAAATCATTCAAGCAGTACAGTCAGCCCCATCTTCTATCAACGGGCAACAAGTGACTGTAATCACAGTGCAGGATAAAGAGCGCAAAAAGAAAATCTCCGAGCTGGCAGGCGGACAGCCTTGGATTGACCAGGCTCCTGTTTTCCTGCTGTTCTGCGCAGACTTCAACCGGACCAAAATCGCGCTTGAGGATCTGAATGATTTCAAAATGGAAATCACAAATGGCTTAGAATCTGTTCTTGTCGGCGCAGTAGACGCTGGTATCGCCCTAGGCACAGCGACAGCAGCGGCTGAATCACTCGGACTTGGCACGGTTCCGATCGGTGCGGTTCGCGGAAACCCTCAAGAGTTGATCGAACTGCTTGAGCTTCCGAAATACGTGTTCCCTTTATCCGGCCTTGTCATTGGCCATCCTGCCGACCGTTCAGCGAAAAAACCGCGCCTTCCGCAGGAAGCAGTAAATCATCAGGAAACATATTTGAATCAAGATGAGCTCACTTCTCACATTCAGGCATATGATGAACAGATGTCTGAATACATGAATAAGCGGACAAACGGAAAAGAAACAAGAAACTGGTCACAGAGCATCGCTTCCTATTATGAGCGCCTGTACTATCCGCATATCCGTGAAATGCTTGAGAAACAAGGATTTAAAGTTGAAAAATAAGTCTCACCCGGCCTGTCGGATTTTCCGGCAGGCCTTTCGATTGTCCGGTTAAAATCCATTGACTTCTATTTAGTTTATTTGGTAAAATTTTTTCATTGTTACTCATTGGTTTTCTGTGAACCAATGAGTTTTCTAATGTTCAAGAAAGAAGGAAGCCATGAGATGCTTGATAAAAAAACTGATATCTTGTTAGCTGCGCGAAAGCTTTTTTCGGAAAAGGATTTTACGTCGGTTTCCATGCAGGCGATCGCAGAAGAATGTAAGATGTCAAAAGCTTCGATATATAAGCTGTTTCAATCTAAGGAAGATCTGCTTTTGGAGCTGCTGTCATTTAACCAGAAACAAATGGTGGCCGCGGCCTCAAGACTTCAGGAAAATACCGCGCTGACACCGGAGGAACGTTTGATGCAAAAGGTCAAAATGGAGCTGGAAGGCTTCAGGCGGAATCAGCAGTTTTTCAATATACTGACCTACGGAAACCCCAAGCTGCATAATGACCGGGTCAAACAGCATATCCATCAGACCAGATCAACGATTATCTGCTGGCACCGCGATTCGCTGATCCAGGCTTACGGAGAAACCATTCTCCCGTTTGTGTGGGATTTGGTCATCATTCTTCACGGCATGATGCGTGAGTTTTTAATGCTGATCAAAATAGAGCAAAAACCGCTTGAGCTTGACCCGATTGCAGAGTTTATCATCAGCACCCTCAATCAGATTGTCAAAAACAAGGAAACCCGGCAGTCTCTTCTTCCGCAAGAAGCCATCGAGCTTTATATTCATTCAGCATCCTCCTACAAACCAAAGGATAAATCAGCCCTATTGTCGGAAAGCCTGAAGGAATTACATAAAGGCATCTCTTCCCTGCCCGCCGCGGACTATGACGTAGATGAATTGACATCCGCAGCCGCCATGCTGGAGGAAGAAGCGAAGAAGGAAGAACCCCGCGCTTTTTTGCTCAAATCACTGATTGGCTATCTGGAACAAACCGGTGTTTTAACACAGCCCGTTTCGATGTTAAAAACACTGTTAATTACTTAGAGAAAAGAAGGGATATGTATTGAACACAAGTATTGAACAAAAACCTTTTAACCGTTCTATCATTGTCGGCATTTTGTTAGCCGGGGCGTTTGTCGCGATTTTGAATCAGACGCTGTTAATTACTGCACTTCCCCATATCATGAGGGATTTCAATGTCGATGCCAACCAAGCGCAATGGCTGACCACTTCATTTATGTTAACCAACGGAATATTAATTCCGATTACCGCGTTTTTAATTGAGAAATTCACGAGCCGGGCGCTGCTCATTACAGCAATGAGCATTTTTACTGCCGGAACAATCGTCGGAGCGTTCGCGCCGAACTTCCCGGTTCTGCTGACAGCGCGTATTATTCAAGCGGCTGGAGCCGGCATTATGATGCCGCTCATGCAGACCGTATTCCTGACGATCTTTCCGATTGAAAAGCGCGGCCAGGCCATGGGTATGGTCGGATTGGTCATCTCGTTCGCGCCTGCGATCGGACCGACTCTTTCCGGATGGGCAGTCGAAGCTTTCTCTTGGAGATCACTGTTTTATATCATTCTTCCGTTTGCTGTGATTGATTTAATTCTTGCCAGCATCCTGATGAAGAATGTGACGACTTTAAGAAAAACACAGATTGATATTTTATCAGTTATCCTATCGACATTTGGATTCGGCGGCCTTCTGTACGGCTTCTCAAGCGTCGGCTCTTACGGCTGGACCAGTTCAACCGTCTTGATTTCACTGCTGGTGGGTGTCATCGCACTGCTCCTGTTTATCACAAGACAAATGAAGCTTGAAAAACCGATGCTGGAATTCCGCGTCTTTACGTTTGGCGTGTTCAGCTTAACAACACTGCTCGGAACACTTGTCTTTGCATTATTGATCGGTACGGAAACCATCCTGCCGCTTTATACACAAAACGTCAGAGACGTCACAGCTTTTGATACAGGGCTCATGCTTCTTCCGGGAGCCGTCGTGATGGGCTTCATGTCACCGATTATCGGCAGAATCTTTGACCGTGTCGGCGGAAGAGGCCTGGCGATTGCAGGTTTCTGCATCATCTTCCTGACATCGCTGCCGTTTATGCAGCTGACTGACCATACGTCACTCGCTTGGATTGTCGTTTTATACACTGTTCGTCTTTTAGGTACCGCTATGATCATGATGCCGGTGACGACAGCCGGAATCAACGCGCTGCCGCGCCACCTGATTCCGCACGGAACAGCGATGAACAATACCATTCGCCAAGTCGGCGGCTCCATCGGAACTGCACTATTGGTTTCCGTCATGAGCAACCAGGCGGCACACGCAGGCACGACAAATGTAAAGCACGCCGCCCTGCACGGCATGAACGCCGCTTTTATCGTGGCAGCCTGCATTGCACTTGTCGGCTTCCTTCTCTCCTTTACATTAAAGAAACCTCAGCGCCCTGCCGAACAGCAGCCGGCACGCTGATCATAAAAAAAGAGCCCCGCTTTTTAGCGGAGGCTCTTTTTGGTTTTACTTCTCTAAACCGTCTTTTACTTCTTTAATCATTTGCGTCATAGACTCAAGTCCGCCTCCTGATAAGTACCAAGTAGCAGAATCAAGGTAAACGACATGATCATTTTTCACTGCGTTTACGTTTTTCACATAATCATTTTCAACGACTTGTTTAGTAGACGATGTTTCTCCGATCGCTGTACCGCGGTCAATAACAAACAGGTAATCAGGGTTTGTTTTTGAAATGTACTCATAAGAAACGCTTTGTCCGTGAGTAGACGCTTTGATGTTTTTATCAGCCGGTGTCACGCCGAATACGTCATGGATCAGGCCGTATCTTGATTTAGAACCAAAGGCGCTGATTTTGCCGTCGTTCGCCATAATCACAAGACCGTTTTTGTTCAGCTTTTCAGCTTTTTTCTTAAGATCTGCAATTGAGTTATCAATTGTTGCAAGTTCGTCTTTTACTTCATCTTCTTTATCAAAGATTTTTCCGATTGTTTGTGCATCTGATTTAAATGATTCCATGTATTTCGCTGTGTCTACGCCAAGGTAAATCGTCGGCGCAATTTTAGAGAATTCTTTGTAAGACTCAGATTGTCTGCCTGAGATAATGATCAGGTCAGGGTCTATATCCGCCACTTTTTCGAAGTCCGGCTCTTTTAAGCTTCCGACATCAGCATATTTGTCATCTTTGAATTTAGACAGATAGCTTGGAAGGGCTTGTTTCGGAAGGCCCGCTACATTATCATCAAGACCGAGTTTATCTAACGTATCTAAGCTGCCAAAATCAAATACGACTACTTTTTTAGGATTTTTCGTCACTTTTGTGCCGTTTTTGTCCAGCTGGTGTTTTACTGTGATTTGCTCTTCCTTTGAATCAGAACCTTTGCTGCTTGTGCTTTGGTTTCCGCATGCAGAAATAACAACTGCCGTCACCAAAGCGATGAATAGTAATGCGAACTTTTTCATGCTCTTCACCTCTTCTATATATTAAGAAAAATAAACACCTATTCTTTGATTATCAATCGTCTGAATCGGAATGGTCATATCGTAGATTTCCTCAAGCACAGAGGTTTCAATAATCTCCTCAGGCGGCCCCTCTTTTACGATTCGGCCGTTTTTCAAGGCAACGATATGATCGGAGTAGACGGATGCGAAGTTGATATCATGAATAACGATCACGATTGTTTTCCCAAGCTCCTCTACCAGCCTTTTCAGCAGTTTCATAATTTCAACTGAATGTTTCATATCCAGGTTGTTCAGCGGCTCATCCAGGAAAATATAATCTGTGTCCTGGGCAATGACCATTGCGATAAATGCCCTTTGGCACTGTCCGCCGCTCAGCTGATCCAGGTATTTGTCCTGAATGTCTTCCAGCTTCATGTAGCCTAGCGCCTGATTGATATGAACCCAGTCTTCCTCTGTCAGCCGGCCTTGTGAGTACGGAAATCTGCCGAAGCTGACGAGGTCTTTGATGGTGAGCCTGATATTGATTTGGTTCGCCTGCTTCAAAATGCTCATTTTTTTGGCAAGCTCTTTGCTGTCGCAGGCTCCAATCTCTTGTCCGTCTATGAAAATCTCGCCGGAATCCTTTTTGATCAGGCGGCTCATAATAGACAGCAGCGTGCTTTTGCCGGCGCCGTTAGGACCGATAAACGAGGTGATTTTGCCCTTTTGAATCGTGACTGACGTCTCTTCAAGGACTACTTTCCCGCCGTATTGTTTGCTTACATTTTTGACCTCTACCATGATTTATTCTCCTTTAACAGCAAGTAGATAAAATAAATCCCGCCGGCAAAATTAATAATGACGCTCAGCGTCGTTGAGAAGGTAAACACTTTCTCAACCACAAACTGCCCTCCGACCAGCGCAATGATGCTGATGAAGACGGAGCCTGCGATTAAGTATGAATGCTTATATGTTTTCAGGAATTCTCTCGCCAGATTGACGACAAGAAGGCCTAAGAACATAATCGGCCCGACTAGCGCGGTTGAAACAGAAACAAGGATCGCAACCACGACCAGCATCTGCTTCACCACTTTGTCGTAGTCAATGCCCAAGTTCACGGCGTGCTCGCGTCCGAGCGACAGCACGTCAAAAAACTTCGTAAAACGCCAGACATAAGCGCCTGTCAGCAGGAAGATGATGAACGCGAGCCATAACAAATCCGTATTGATGTTGTTAAAGCTGGCAAACATCTTATCCTGCACAACTTGAAACTCATTCGGATCAATCAGCATCTGCATAAAGGAAGACAGGCTGCTGAACAGCGTGCCAAACACGATTCCGACGAGCAGAAGGAAAAAGATATTTCTCCCCTCTCCCTTGAACATGATCTGATAAAGAACTAGGGAAAACAGTATCATCAGCAGAACAGAGATGATAAAGTTGATGTTTTTATTCATGATGACAATATTCGCAGAACCGAACAAAAAGATAATGCCGGTCTGAATCAGCATGTAGAGAGAATCAAGGCCCAAGATGCTCGGCGTCAGGATGCGGTTATTCGTAATCGTTTGAAAGATCATGGTCGAAAACGCAATCGCTCCCCCCGTCAGCACAATGGCAGCGACCTTTTTGATTCGTCTCGGCAGGGTGTAATCCCAATTGCCTAAGTCATAAAACAGAAACAAGCCGATACATATCAAGGCTAAACCAACGAGCAACGCAATTTTCATCTGGTTACGCATATGCTTTTCTCCTTAACAGCATAAACAGGAAAATGCCGCTGCCGATGATTCCGACCATCAGGCCAATCGAGATTTCGTAAGGGAAGATAATGATTCTGCCCAATATATCGCAAAACAGCACAAAAACCGCTCCCAATAGCGCAGTATGCGGCAGGCTGCTCTTGAGATTGTCTCCTCTGTAAATCGATACAATATTCGGGATGATTAAACCGAGAAACGGCAGCATACCGACAGTCAAAATGACAAGAGACGTGACCAGGGACACGATAATGAGCCCGATGTTCACAACCCGTTTGTACTTCAGGCCGAGGTTGACAGAAAAGCTTTCTCCCATACCGGCCACTGTGAATTTATCCGCAAAAATATAGGCAATGATGACGAGCGGAATACTCAGATAAAGAAGCTCGTATCTTCCTTTCACGACTAAAGAGAAGTCTCCTTGAAGCCATGATGACACATTCTGGATCAAGTCATATTTATATGCAATAAATGTCGCGATTGAACTGACAATACTCCCGAGCATTAACCCGACAAGCGGAATAAAGATCGTGTCGTTAAACTTGATTCTTTCAAGGATTTTCATAAACAAGAAATTTCCTGCAAGGGCAAAGACAAACGCAACCAGCATTTTCATTAAAGGACTGGCGGATGTAAACAGCAGCAGGGATATTAAAATGCCGAGCCTCGCCCAATCCATCGTGCCCGCCGTCGTCGGTGACACGAATTTGTTTCTGCTGATCTGCTGCATTATCAAACCGCAGATGCTCATGCTTAAGCCAGCGATGATAATGCTGATTAACCGCGGCAAACGGCTAGCAAACAGCGTTGACGCCTCTTGGTTGCTTAAATCGAAGAGATCAAGCGGCGACAGATCTTCCACGCCGATAAATACAGATGTGACTGCTAATATGATAAGTAGAATAAATAAGTAACGTAGCTTCATGCTGCCTCCTTACATCCTTACAGCAAAAAGAACGCATCTCCTACTCCGCAAGGACTCAAAACAATATGGCCATATAGTAATTGATTATCATTATCATTTACATATTACCATTTTTCTAGTGTTAGTCAATATTCTTTCAAAATATTAACCTAGTCATTTATTCAATTTTACTAATAATTCTAACCATTTTCCATCCCAAATCGTAGATTGTTTACCATAATGAACTTCATATCGCAATTATACGGTCAGCAAACCTAACGCCATT
Organism: Bacillus sp. G16; assembly: GCF_021282335.1. Taxonomy (NCBI): domain Bacteria; kingdom Bacillati; phylum Bacillota; class Bacilli; order Caryophanales; family Bacillaceae; genus Bacillus; species Bacillus sp. G16. Next base: position 132,657 of record NZ_JAJSOZ010000002.1, read on the forward strand.
CCTTGTGGAAAATACAAATGTTCGTTCCAGGAAGAAATTTTCCCTTGATTTACAGGACTGAAAGAGAGATAATAAGTACTAAATTTGTGTGAAAATTTTAAACATTAGGAGATGTAAACATGAAGGTCGTTAAATTCGGAGGCAGCTCACTCGCTTCAGGCGCCCAGCTTGAAAAGGTGTTTCACATCGTAACCTCAGACCCGGCACGGAAAGCTGTAGTCGTTTCAGCTCCCGGAAAACGCTATGCCGAGGATACGAAAGTGACTGATCTCTTAATCGCATGTGCAGAACAATATTTGGCAGCAGGCAGCGCCCCTGAGCTGGCGGAAGCTGTGGTGGAACGGTATGCCCTCATCGCTAATGAGCTTCAGCTGGAGCAAAGCATTATCGAAAAAATACGCGATGACCTGTTTACGCTTTTAGAAGGAGATAAAAGCAATCCCGAGCAGTATCTTGACGCCGTCAAAGCCAGCGGAGAGGATAACAACGCCAAGCTGATTGCCGCCTATTTCCGCCATAAGGGTGTGAAAGCAGAATATGTGAACCCGAAGGATGCCGGCCTTTTTGTGACAAATGAACCCGGCAACGCGCAAGTTCTTCCTGAATCCTATCAAAACCTCTATCGTCTTCGGGAACGCGACGGCCTCATCATTTTTCCCGGCTTTTTCGGATTCAGCAAGGATGGCGATGTGATCACTTTCTCACGGAGCGGTTCTGATATTACCGGCTCGATTCTTGCCAACGGACTTCAAGCCGATTTGTACGAAAACTTTACGGACGTGGATGCTGTGTACTCTGTTAATCCGTCTTTTGTTGAGAATCCAAAGGAAATCAGCGAGCTGACTTACAGAGAGATGCGGGAGCTGTCCTACGCGGGTTTTTCGGTGTTTCATGATGAAGCGCTCATTCCGGCATTCAGAGCGGGGATTCCTGTTCAAATCAAAAATACGAACAACCCGTCAGCACAAGGGACCCGCGTCGTCAGCAAGCGGGATAACACAAACGGGCCTGTCGTCGGCATTGCCAGCGATACCGGCTTTTGCAGCATTTATATCAGCAAGTATTTAATGAACAGAGAAATCGGATTTGGACGCAGAGCCCTTCAAATCCTGGAGGAGCACGGTTTGACGTATGAGCATGTTCCATCGGGAATTGATGACATGACCATCATCTTACGGGAGGGGCAAATGGACGCGGCCACTGAGCGCAGCGTCATCAAACGGATCAAAGAGGATCTGCAAGCCGATGAAGTGATTGTCGAGCATCATCTCGCACTGATTATGGTTGTAGGAGAAGCGATGCGACATAATGTCGGCACAACAGCAAGAGCGGCCAAAGCATTATCAGAGGCAAAAGTGAATATTGAAATGATCAACCAAGGATCTTCTGAGGTAAGCATGATGTTCGGCGTGAAAGAAGCCGAAGAACGAAAAGCCGTTCAAGCGTTATACCAGGAATTTTTCGCGGGCGTGCTGGTCTCTTCATGTACATAAAAAGCGGGCGGCAGCGCCCGCTTTTTTTTATATCACCTCAGTATAGCCGAATTGTTCAATTTTTTTCTTGTCCACTATTATCCCTGCCAAGCTGATCGTTTCTGCATATCTTATAGTATCCTTCATAGGGAGGTGAAACCTTATGTCAGGATACTCTAACGGCGGCGGTTACGGCAGTTCTTTTGCTTTAATCGTTGTATTGTTTATTCTTTTAATTATCGTAGGGACTGCGTTTTTCGGCAGCTACTAAGCAGCTGACCGTCTCTGCGGGCGCCGTAAGCTCTACCTCTTGCGGCGCTGATTAAAAAAGAAACACCCCTTCTCTTGATGAGAAGGGGCTGGTTCTTACGTCATTCCTCTTTCCGTTACATGAAAGTCGAGTGATTCGGCGTTAGCAGAAACGCCAGCCACTGTAAAAATCGCGGCTGCGGCCAAACAAATAACAAACAACTTAGATTTCAATTTCATACAAACCTTCACTCCTTTGTATTTGTTTTCTTGCCTCTTCAACTTTTAGAAAGTAGGAAGCAGACAGTTTGAACCATTTTTGTTCATAGTAGTATTTTGCTACTTCTAGGGCTAAATCCTCTATATCAGCGTACATATTTTTATTTTTTAAGTAATGGAAACATCGTTCGATTCCTTCTTCATTGGGCTGATCCTGATATAGGGATTGCAAAAACTCGAATTTTACCGCGTAGTCTGCATCGTCTGTTTCTTTAGCATATTCATAGCCCCGCTTGTGATATTCCGAAGCTTTATCATGTTTTCCCCGTTTATAATAAATCAGGGTGATTAAAAAATAGGCTTGCGGCAGCGAATTGATGATTCTGCTGCTTTCAAACGTGGAAACCGATTTTTCAAAGTAGTCAATGGCAGGGTCAAGAAGCTCCTGGTTGTAATAGCATAACCCAAGATTGTAGTACGCTCTTCCAACCAGCTGGGCTTTTTGTTCTGCTTCGGCCATTTCGAGCGCCAACTTGAAATGGCGTGCGGCTTGTTCGAAATTCCTTTCATCCATCAGGTTGACCCCGAATACGAAATGGCATTGAATAATTCTCACATTATAGGTTTCCTGCTCCACATAAATTTCATAGGCGTTTTTTATATTGATCAGTGAAAAGTATGTTTGCTTCATATAATAATAAGCTTCCGCGATTTTAAAATAGAATTCAGCCCGTTCAATATGGTCTGCAACAAAGGAAAGCTTTTTCTCCGCCTGTTTATAATATGTAATGGCAGAAATAAATTCCCGCTTATCAAACTCATACATCCCGCGGAAAAAATTCACATAATAGTCGAGCAGCCCTTTGAGATCTGCCTGGTTGCTGTCGATGTTTCTTGATAATTCAGACAGGCTTGGCTGGTCTTCGATATTTAATTTCTCTAACGGCTCTAGATAATCAAGCATAAGCTGGTGGCGGAATTCCATTAGTGAATAATAGAGCAGCAAGTTGGAATCGTGCTGCATGTGTTTCAGTTCCTGCTGGATTTCAGCTTTTAACACTTCGGCATCCGGTACGCTGAATGTCCGGATATATTTGTACCATTCGTTAATTTTTTGACCGACCGCTGAAGAAGGAATTACCCCGCTCTTCATTCCTTCACCCTCTCCCATCAAAAACTGTTTATGTCATATTTTATCATGTTTACAGGCCGTCCCGACCCGAAAAACACGCAATCTTTGTTTCGGGAGCACGCAATAAACCGAAGCGATGTGCAAAAAAGGCGGCTGCATTTGACGATGCCGCCGCCCTGTATGTTATTGCTGTTTTGCCGTTAAAGGAAGGCGGATGATGAATTTCGTGCCTTTTCCTTCTTCACTCTTGATTTCTACTGTGCCCTGATGCATTTCAACGAGCTGCTTGACGATGGAGAGACCGAGTCCGTATTCCCCGTATGCCGTGTTCGTTCTTGAAATATCAGCCTTGTAGAACCGCTCCCAAATATGCTCAATATCCTCTTTTGAAATGCCGATTCCCGTATCCTCGATTTCGATAATCGTCTCTTTATATCCTTCTAATCCGCGCAGCCAAATGTTGCCGTTTTTCGTAAATTGGATGCTGTTTTTCGTAATGTTGACGAGAATTTGAATTAACCGGTCATAATCGGCATGGACGATAATGTTATCCTCTACCTGAATCGTCAGCTTGTTTTGCTTTTCTTCCGCCTGCTGTTCCAAGTGCTCTTTCACAATTTCGAAAACCTCGATCAGCGGAACATCGAGCTTGTTCAAGGTAATTTGCTGGGATCTGATTTTTTCATAATCCAGATTTTCTTTTACGAGCCGCAGCATTCGCTTCGTTTCCTCACTGATGAGCGAGAAGCATTTTTCCTTCTTATCCTCAGGAATCGTATGGCTGTTCAGCCCTTCAACCAAACCGTTGATCGTCGTCAGCGGTGTCCTTAACTCATGAGACACGTCAGCGATAAACTGCCTTCTCCGCTTCTCAAGTCGATCGATTTCATCCCTTGATTGCTTTAATTTTTTCGCCATGATATTAAAGTCAGACGCCAGCACGCCGATTTCGTCACCGTAGCTGTTCTCCAAATGAATGTCATAATCGCCGGCAGCCACTTTATCCGTCGCTTCTCTCAGCTTTTCAATCCGTTTCACATGGAATTTGGACAGAAGCCAGCTGACGAGAATGGTAATCACAAGTGTGCTGATCACAGCGTAAAACATGTAGAGATTGACCTGATTGACCATCTGTTCAACACCGCTGATCGGAGAAATCAGCAGAACGGCGCCTTTAAATTCGTTCTGAACAAAAATAGGCTGCGCCACAAGGGACACTTCATCATCAAAACGGCCATCAGCTCTGATCATGACAGTCTGCCCTTTTTTCAGCTTATTCCATTCTGATTTCTTCAGCTTTTCCCTTGGCGGAAAACCTTCGGGCATGAAATAAGGACGCTGCTTTTCATCAAAGAGCACAAACTGTGTCTTTCTTGTGCTCAGCAAATCCTGATACGGGTACAGCCTGTGCATATCAACCTGGCCGCCTTGGAATTCGTTTGCGATCTGTACCGCATATGATGTCAATTCCTCTACTTTGTTTTGATAGGCAAACTCTTTCACAAAGTGGGAAAACAGAGAAATGATAATGACAAACGCTAAAAGCAAAATGCTGATATGGCTCAGCAGCAGCTGATATAAATATTTAATCTTCATCAAATTTATACCCTACTCCCCACACCGTATATAGGAAAGGCTTGTCTTCGCTGGCAAGCTTTTTCCGCAGCCGTTTAATATGAACATCAACCGTTCGCTCATCTCCGTAGAACTGATAGCCCCATACCTGCTCAAGCAGCTGTTCTCTGGAGAACACCTGCCGCGGGTTTTGGACAAGGTAGTACAGCAGATCGAATTCTTTCGGCGTGAGGTTTTCTACAGGCTCTCCGTTTAAAAATACTTCTCTCGTTTTCTTATTAATGGTAAAGCATTCCGACTCGATCAAATCTTCATCAATGACCGCTTTGCCTGTTGCCTGATATCTTCTGATGACGGCTTTAATGCGGGCAACCAATGTCAGCGGACTGAACGGCTTCGTGACATAATCGTCTGCTCCCATCTCAAAACCGATGACCTGATCTGATTCAGTGTCTTTGGCAGTCAGCATGATAATCGGCACCGTGCTTGTCTCTCTTATTTTTCTGCAGATGGTCACGCCGTCCATGGATGGAAGCATAATATCCAAAATGATCAGGTCCCAATTTTCTTCCGTAAAACGCTGGTATCCCTCTAACCCATCATGAACGAATTCCGCTTCAAAACCTTCCTTAAAAAAGAACATCTCCGTCATCGTACATACACTAACATTATCTTCTATCATTAATATTTTCATTGTATCCTCCGGTTGTTTTGATGCTTTTTTATATAATAGCACCATTTTATACAGAAGAATTTGTGTTTCACAATTGTTAGTTTTTATTTAATCAACTAGAAATAGATTGTTCATACTTTTTTCATACCTTTGGACTACTATTTATCAACAAGCGGGCCCGCCCCACAGGCGGTCTTAACAATATAAATACCTATACGGAGGAACATAAATGAACTTTATCAAACGGGCCTTTTGGAATATGAAGGCTAAAAAGGGAAAAACGTTATTGCAATTATTTGTGTTTACAGTCATATGTGTCTTTGTTCTGTCAGGCCTCACAATCCAGTCGGCAGCACAAAAATCAAGCGAACTGGCCAGACAGGAGCTCGGCGGAAGCGTGACGCTCCAGGTTGACCGCCAAAAGCAAATGGAAAAACAGCAGGACAGCGGAGAAAAACGCAGCTTCGAATCAACACCGATCAAAGTATCTGATGCGAATAAGCTTGCAGCACTTGATCATGTGAAGAGCTACAATTACACCACATCAGCTTCAGCCAACGCAGGAAACTTTGATGCGATTGAAAGCTCTAGTTCAAGTGATTCCAGCTCAAGCAGTTCAAGCTCAAATAATAAAAACAGCCAAGGCGGCGGACAAGGTGGGCCGCAAATGGTTCAAGCCGACCTTTCTATCGAAGGTGTCATCAGCACAGCGTTAGTCGATGACTTCTCTGACGGAGATTCAAAAATCACAGACGGACGCGCGATTACAAAATCAGATGTCGGCAAAAAAGTAACAGTGATCAATGAAACATTAGCGGAAGAAAATGATTTAAGCGTTGGCGATTCGATCACAATTGAATCAGCCACGGATGAAGATACAACGGTAAAGCTGAAGATTGTCGGTATCTATAAAACTACGTCTTCAGGCGATGACCAAGCCCAGAATTTCTCTTTCTTAAATCCTTACAACAAGCTTTACACACCTTACACAGCAACAGCAGCGCTGAAAGGTGACGATTATAAAAATACGATTGACTCAGCCGTTTACTATATGGATGATGCGAAAAATATCGATGCCTTCGTAAAAGCAGCGAAGAAAACATCGATTGACTTTGATACATTCACATTGAATACAAACGATCAGCTTTATCAGCAAATGGTCGGCCCGATCGAAAATGTAGCTTCTTTTTCTAAAAACGTCGTGTATCTTGTGTCAGTGGCAGGCGCTGTCATTCTTGGCCTGATTGTCATGATGTCTATCAGAGAGCGCAAATATGAGATGGGCGTGTTAATGGCGATCGGTGAAAAACGCTGGAAACTGATCGGACAGTTCTTAACTGAGATTCTGATCGTAGCTGTTATCGCGATCGGCATTGCATCATTGACGGGAAATCTAGTTGCGAACCAGCTCGGAAATCAGCTTTTATCCCAGCAGATCAGTTCATCAACTGATTCAACACAAACCGCTAGCGGACAAATGCCTGGCGGCGGTGGCGGCATGGGCGGCGGAATGTTCGGACACAGCTCAGCAAACGTAGATGTCATTGATTCACTGAACGTTGCGGTTTCTATGAACGACATGCTTGTTCTTGGCGGAATCGGCATCTTCATCGCAATCATCGCAACATTGCTGCCGTCAATTTCAGTACTGCGGCTCCATCCGAAAACGATATTGACAAAACAGGAATAGAAAGAGGCGAAACTTATGAGCTTATTAGAATTTCAACAAGTCGGCTACTGGTATAAAGACAAAAGCCAGCCATTGTTTCAGGATATCAACATCAGCTTTCAAAAAGGAAAATTCTATACAATCGTCGGCACATCAGGGACAGGAAAAACCACTTTCCTGTCTCTGGCAGGCGGACTAGATGCACCAAAAGAAGGAACCATCCTTTACGAGGGAAAAGCTGTTTCCAAAATCGGCTTAACAAATTTCAGAAATCAATATGTATCAATTGTCTTTCAGGCGTACAACCTGCTTCCATATATGACGGCTCTGCAGAATGTCACAACCGCCATGGAAATCACAGGTTCTAAAGAAAAGGACAAAGAAGCGTATGCGCTGGAAATGCTGCAGAAGGTCGGCATCAGCGAAAAACAAGCCCGGCAAAAAGTGCTGACACTGAGCGGCGGACAGCAGCAGCGGGTATCCATTACAAGAGCTTTCTGCTGTGACACGGATCTCATCGTAGCCGATGAACCAACCGGAAACCTTGATGAAGATACATCAAAAGAAATCGTACGCCTCTTTCAAGATCTGGCGCACAAGGAAAATAAATGCGTCATCATGGTGACGCACGATGAGCAAATTGCAAAAGTATCGGACATCAACATCAGACTTTCAAGAGGAAGCTTTACTGTGAAGGAAAACGTCGCAGTCGTATAACAAAAGCGCGCCTCTGCCAGTGCAGACAGGGGCGCAACCTATATCCCCCTTTTATATAGAAGTGAACATAAAAAGAGCGGCGGCTGCATCCCCCCGCTCTTTTTATTGTTTTTTTCTTCCCGATCCATTTGATTTCTCTCTTCGCTTCTTTTTCCAAACGGCAAGAATAAACAGAAAGAGCGGAAACAATACCTGAAAAGGCAAATGAATATACAGCGGCACCACTTTTAGGCCTTCGTTCAAATGCTCTGAAAAGTTAGTCGCGATGGTAATAGAAAGAATTAAGATGCCCAATCCCATTGGATAAGCCAATTGAGAAGGGTTCTTTTCCTTAAAAAGCGTGGACGTGCCCACCACCACTGCGTATAAGTAGAGGCTAACCTTAAAGAAGCCGCCGATGATCAGTGCCAGCATAAAAAAGACATCTAGCCGGTCTAAAAATTCTTCAACCTTGATCGTCTGAATCGTACTTAAAAGCGGGAACTGGGATCTGAGTGTAAGATCAACATCAAGTACGCTGATATTAATCGCCACGGTAAGCGCCACAACCAATCCGCTGATGGCCATGGCGATCATCCCCTTTTTTTTCACATCTTTTCGGTCATTAAGATAAGGGAAAATCATCACGAATAAAACGACTTCACCAAACGGAACGTACATGGTCTGCGTAAAAACAGAGTGAATGACAGGAGGAATGCCGTCTACTAAAACCGGTTTTAAATTCTGCGGGTCTATGGAACCTGAAACAACAATTAGCACGAGGCCGATCGCACCCAGTAAATACATGGCTCCGAAAAGAAGCTCCGCCGCGCGGGCGAGCACTTCAATTCCTTTTCTGACGGCATATATGCTAACAATCATTAATAAAGCATTCACAATCAGAATCGGCGTATCATGATAAGCAAACGTCAGCAGCATTTCTCCAAAGTCACGCAGCACCCGGGCGGCAATATAGGCAAAGTACAGGATATACAGAAATGAAAACAGCCAGCTCAGCTTGGTTCCCAGCATATCATCCATATATTCTTTCGGGGAAGATTCCGGGTAACATTGATAAATGCCTTGATACAAATAGTAAAGAAACAAACCGACCCCACAGCCCAATAGAACTGCTATCCAAGCATCCCTGCCCGCCATTGATCCAGGTGTAATCAATAAGGCACTGCCCAGCTCAAAAATGATAATCATGACAAACAGCTGCCTGATGCTGATTTTGGCTTTTTCCATCTGCCATTTCCCCTTTCTCCAGCCCTACTCACCTTTAAGCTGGTGCCTGAGTGGATTATTTCGCAACCCCGTTCTTCTGATATACGTCTCCGCCTTCACATCGACAGGCAGTTCCGGCAAATACTCTTTGTCCCATGTGTCCTTCATTTTTTCCCACTGCTTCGGATACTTTCTATATATCGTGTCACCAAAACCGATAAAATCAATTTTGTTCTTTTTGATCTTTTTCACAGCATGGCTGATTTCCTTTTCCAGCTCTTTGTTGAGAGCTTTTTCAATAGAGGCCAGCACCTTTGGATTAGACAATTGGAAAGGGTATTTGACAGCATCCACAATTCCTTCAACCGTCACATGAACGTGGATGTGAGGACGCCCGTTCCGCATCTCAGGTACCAGCTTTGTGGTTTGGTGGGTGATTTGTAAGCTGACCGCGTCCTTCGTCTTGCCCCAGTCAGCATTAACAAACGTATGCTGAACCTTATTCATAAGCCAGACGGCTCCAACGCTTTCCTTGTCTTCAATCCAATACTTTAAATGGCCTGACTTATCAAAAACCGCCAAACCGTCTGCCTGAAGAATAGCTTTCGGATCTGTCGCCTGCGTGTTTTCCATGCTGATTCCTTTTTTATCGTCACCAATCATCATATATCCCGGGATAACCGGCGCTTTTGTGGTGATGGCAAGTGTTTTCAGGACGTCCTGAATATTGGTTTTGACCACCCGTCCGTATTGCGCCTCAGTAAAGTCGAGTGTTTTGTTGACTTTATTTGACGGAATTTTATCAATCGGCGTCAGGATTTTTACGATATTTTCCGCTTTTGTCTTATGGGCAACGACCATTGTCGCTGTTGTCCTAAATTCCGTATCGCGGTCAAGGTTATCTAACACAAAATCCAAGCCTTCCTCTCTCGCCAGCTTTTCACTGATCACGACCAGATTGGTATGGGCAAAGTAAAGCCGCCGGGATACCTTCATGGAGGCTTTTCTGAGTGCTTCCGTCATATTGTCACCTTCAATGGAATAGACCGAGATAGGCGGCCTGTCTCCAGCACCGCCGCCCTGCAGCCCGCCGGCAACATTTCCGGGATTGATAATTTGAAGATGCAGCACGTAGTTGCCTTCGTTCGTCCGATCAATGCCAATCGCCGAGATAATCGCAAGGTCCGTCAGTTCCCGCTTATCCCAGCAGCCGGGCAGCACAATGACGCTCAAAAGCATGAGAACGGCTAATACACGTTTACGTACCATTCTTATCCCCTTCTTCCAAGTCTTTGTTCACCATTCCGCGTGAACCATCAGGCACTGGTCGCTGATCTTCCGCCTGCCGCACCTTATCTTCCTTGCTGATTGATTCCGGCCTTTTTTGATCAGCCCACCATGGAACCCTGAACAGTGTGTCCTTTACCCCTTGAGAAGAAAAGGGAGCAAGCGGCGACATATAAGGAACACCGAAAGAGCGCAGGCTGCATAAATGAACAAACATCATAATGATCCCTAAAATCAGCCCGTAAAACCCCATAATAGAAGATGCAATAATAAAGATAAATCGAATGAGACGGGCTGAAATGGCCATGGCAAATGCGGGTGTCGCGAAGCTGGCAATCGCGGTGATGGCAACGATAATGACCATAGCCGGAGAGACGATGCCTGCTTGTACGGCAGCCTGGCCGATAACAAGCGCACCTACGATCGATACCGCCGAGCCAACAACACGCGGCAGCCTGACGCCGGCTTCCCTCAGAATCTCAAAAGCAACCTCCATCGTGATTGCTTCGACAACAGCCGGAAAAGGGACAATCTCCCGCTGAGCCGCAATAACCACTAACAGCTGAGTCGGAATCATTTCCTGGTGAAACGTCGTGGCTGCCACATAAACAGCCGGGGCGACAAGTGAAATAAAAAAGATTAAAATTCGCAGAACCCGTATGCTTGTCGCAATGTCAAAACGCGAATAATAGTCTTCAACGGACTGAAAAAATTGAATAAATAATGCCGGAGCAATGAGAACAAACGGCGTTCCGTCCACAACGATCGCAAATCTTCCTTCTAACAGATTTCCCGCCACAACATCCGGGCGTTCTGTATGATACAAGGTCGGAAACGTCGTAAATGTTTCATCTTCAATCAGCTGCTCGATATATCCCGACTCTAAAATACTGTCAATATCTATTTTTTTCAGGCGCGAGCGCACTTCTTTCAGCACCTTTTCATCACAAATGCCATGAATGTACATGAGCGCGACATCCGTGTGTGTCACAGATCCGATTTTCATTTTCTCTACCCATACATTCGGATTTTTGATATATCGGCGGATCATGGAAATATTGGTTTGCAGAGACTCTGTGAACCCTTGGCGCGGACCGCGGAAGGACACCTGGGTGCTCGGCTCTTGGATGGAGCGTTTCTCTCCCCCTTGTGTGCTGCAAATAAGCGCCTCTTCTGAACCGTCTGCGAAAATCAGTGAATTGCCGAGCATTAATTCAGAAAAAAGCTTGTCCCAGCCCTTTTCTGCTTTCACTCCTCCCAGCGGGAGCGTTTTTTCAAGAATCTGCTGGATGGCATGAGAATTTTGGATGGACTCGTCCTGAACCAAGGGCTCGATTAGAGATTCATGAATCGTGTTATTATCGACCAGACCCGCAATATAAATAACAGCAAGGTGGACACGATCCTGTTCCCCGATTTTGATCTCGCGAATGATGACGTCTGAGCTGCTTCCGACTTCCTTTTTCGTTTCAGCTATGTTTTTTGCCAAACTTGGGGAAACGAGAACCGGCCTTTCTTTTTCCTGCTGCTGGTTCTGATTCTTTTCTTCCGTATTCTGTTTGTCTTTTGAACCGGTATTGTTCTTTCGCTTAAAAAATAAAGGCATACACAAAATACCTTTCCTTGTCGTTTTCTCATATTCTTCCTTTGAGAGTTGAGATTATGCATTCGGATGGCTGCGGTATAACTTCTCTGATAAAGATAGACACTAAAAGCGGAGGGTGATGAAGCATGAAAATATTAGGCGTGACAGGGATCATATTAATTTGTTTATTAACTATTTCTGTTTTCATGGACATGCTTCAAGGTTTCAGTTTGACAAAAGCCATTTATAACAATATGTCCAGCTTTAAAATGACGACGTTTACAGAATGGGTCGTGCTTTTATTTTTTGTTCTGATACTGGTGAGGGAAATATATATGCTCTATAAAGCGAAAAAAAAGAACCCCTAGAGCGGGGCGTTTTTTTCAGGCGATAATATTGCCGTCTGCTGTATCGCTAGTATGTTTGTTGATTGTTCCTTTGAAGATGCGATTGCCGATGATTTTGGAATTGGTTGAGGTGTTTGTTTGGATGGCTACCGCCGTGCCTGCGGAGAGGTTATTGATGGTGTTTCCAGAGATGATAGAACCTGCAGAACCGTTGACATAAATGACAATCGGATTCCCGGCCGTTCTGTTGACTGAAATGGTATTATCAAATATCTCATGTACACCGGCGCTGATATAGATGGTGACCAAAAGCGGAGATCTTTCAAAGTGGTTGCTGATAATAGAGGTTTTTGCACTTGTGGAGCAGTAAATCGGATAATTTTTAAAATTTTTAAATGTATTGTTTTTGATGACGGCGTTAGCATTGTTCGTGACGGAAACGGTATACGATTCCAAGGCTCCTTCGAACGCATCGGGAATCATTGTATTTCCTTCAATCACCGCGTTTCCTTGAGCGATCCAAATTCCCCGGCTGAATTTTCTCAGCACATTATCTTTTATGATCATATCGCCGCCGGTTATGGTCACACCGTCAATGACTTCAATGAGGCAGTTATTCAGAAATGCGCTATCATCTGACAGCACTGCGCGAAGACCGGTACTGCGCCTTGTTTCAGACAGTCCGCTTTGAATTTGGTTGCCGTCTACCTTTACGTCGGAAGACTGATAAACCAATATCCCTGTGTTTTCGAAGTTACTGATTTTGTTGTTCGTGACAAGAACGCTCTTTCCTCTGACATCAATCCCGGTTGAAAACCCGGTAATAAGATTGCCGGCGATCACCGCATCACTGCTTTCTTTTCCTTGTGACACACCGAGTCCGGTAATCCCGACTCTAGGTGCAGCAGCCGCGTCTTCCGCCCGTCTGAGAATATTTCCCTTGATCACCGTTTGAGTTCCATATCCATAGCTGATCGTATTGTCTGAGTGGTTTCCTTCTATTGAAATGCCGTACCCGTTAAAATTGGTCACAGAACTTGAAACGTTTCCGCTAAAATGGTTATTGCGAATGGATACATTGATCGGCTCTTCATAGTCAACATCGCCTTCACCGTATCCTTCTATATCAATTCCGAATTTCGGCGCTGTTCCATTTCCCGTCCCGGCATCTTCAATCACGCATTCCTCCACTGTGACCATGTCACACCCGGTTATGGAAATGTTATTTCTTCTCGACCGCCGAACCTCACAGCGGCGGATGGTAATATGCTCTGACGTTCGATAATTATTAGATGTCTTTAAGCCTAACGGACTGACAATAATCCCGTCCCCGGTGAAATCAGAAATTTTGACATCATCAATGACAACATTCGAGCATCCTTCAATGCAAATGCCGAAGCCCCATTCATGGGTTGACCTTATCCCCGCGGACGCATACGTATGTTCATCCCGCTCGCCGATAATTTGTCCCCCGGAAATGGTTATATTCTCTTGCCTGCCTACATAAAATGCGGAATACCCCCACGAACTGTTCGGAATGACTTTGATGATGCACTCTGGGTCCATCATAATCTCAAGGTTGCCGGGAACAATGATTCCGGCGTTTCGAAACTTTTGATTGGAATCTCCTCCAAGTGTCCCGTCTATTAAATATGTCCCTTTTGGGAACCAGACAGTATGATATCCTTTCGAAACAGCCGTACTGAGGCACTGATTAATCAAGTCTGTTGAATCCGTTTTACCATCTCCTGAAATACCGAAATCAGCCGCATTTAATATGAATTCAACCAATTGCGAGCCTCCTTCTCCATGATTAGTATCATGATACTCACAAAGGCCCGATCCGCTTGTACATTTCTCTAAAATTTTATTAAAAAAATATAAAGGAATAGTTTTGTAAGAAAACCTCACGAAAAAAGTCCTAAAAACCAGTATAAATTCACTATTTTCATACGTTTATATTTTTTCTATTCTGGAACTTCTTGAAATGAGTATAAATTATATTGACACAAGTATTATATAAGAATATGATTTTTATAATACACTTTTTTAAGAAAGGGTTTGGCTGACATGGCTTCGATTGATAACGAAAGTATCATTAAAAGCGTCCCGCAAAAAGGGTTCTTTGGTCACCCGCGAGGACTATTTACGCTATTTTTCACCGAATTTTGGGAGCGTTTCTCTTACTATGGAATGAGAGCAATCTTGCTTTACTATTTGTATACAGAGACGGTAAACGGAGGGCTTGGCTTTGACAAAGGCACAGCGGTTGCCATTATGTCAATCTACGGATCACTCGTATACATGTCCACTATTATTGGCGGATGGCTTGCTGACCGGGTATTCGGAACCGCAAACACTGTGTTTTACGGCGGCATATTCATTATGTTCGGCCACATTGCACTCGCCTATCCAGGCAGCGCGACAGCATTCTATATCAGCATGGTGCTTATCATTATCGGAACAGGCTTATTAAAACCAAACGTTTCAAGCGTGGTTGGAGATCTTTACACGAAAGAAGACACGCGCCGCGATTCAGGTTTCAGTATTTTCTACATGGGGATTAACCTTGGCGGTTTACTCGCGCCGTTAATTGTCGGAACACTCGGACAGAAGTACAACTATCATCTCGGCTTCGGAGCTGCCGCAGTCGGAATGCTTCTCGGACTTATCGTATTTGCTCTGACAAGAAAGAAAAACCTCGGGATTGCAGGCTCAAATGTGCCGAATCCGCTGTCTAAAAAATCTGCGATTGGTACTGGAATCGGTGTTATCGTTGTGGCAATTGCAGTGATTATCTCTGTACAAACAGGCATGCTGACGATCAATGGTTTCATTGACCTAGTAAGTATTCTCGGTATTTTGATTCCTATTGTTTATTTCATCATCATGTTTACAAGCAAAAAAGCGGACAAAACAGAAAAATCTCGTCTTGCCGCTTACATCCCTTTGTTTATCGGTGCTGTCATGTTCTGGGCTATTCAGGAACAGGGAGCGACCATTCTTGCGGTATACGCTGATGAACGCATAAGGCTTTCATTAGGCGGATTAGAACTTCAGTCATCTTGGTTCCAATCATTAAATCCATTGTTTATCGTTATTTTTGCGCCAATTTTTGCGTGGCTATGGATGAAGCTTGGCAAACGCCAGCCGTCCACACCAGTTAAATTCTCAATCGGAATTATTCTAGCTGGCTTGTCATTTATCATTATGGTATTCCCTGCAATGCAAGGAAAAGAAGCACTCGTAAGCCCGCTTTGGCTCGTCCTCAGCTTCCTGCTTGTCGTGCTTGGAGAGCTGTGCCTGTCTCCAGTCGGTTTATCCGTAACAACGAAACTGGCGCCAGCTGCATTCTCTGCACAGACAATGAGTATGTGGTTTCTGACTAACGCAGCAGCCCAAGCGATCAATGCCCAAGTAGCCGGATTGTTTGATAAAATTCCTGAAACAATGTACTTCGGCACCATCGGTTTGATATCAATCGTACTTGGCTGCATTCTCCTGCTGCTATCTCCGATTATCAAACGCGCGATGAAAGGGGTCTTATAATAAGAAACAGCCCGCGGATTTTGATCGCGGGCTGTTTTTTATTTGTCCATCCATTTGCTGAAGCTTTGATCAAAGGCTTGCGGTTCTTCCAGCATCGGCTGATGGCCGCTCTTCTCAAAAATAACCTTCTCCACATGGGGATATGACCCCTCAACAGCATCCCACAGCGTAACAGGCGCAACCAGATAATCATATCTGCCTAAGCCGATATACACCGGCACTTGAACGTCAGCTAACCGCTCAATAAGATCAAGCTGGGCAAATGTATGCCCCCATAATTCATCAATGATCGGCATATTCGTGAAAACACCGTCCCATAAAGCAGCATGAGGACGCTCTTGATAAAAGCTTTTCGCTTCAGCGCGAATACACATGTGCACAAAGCGTCTTTCGGGATCAATCTCTATGTCCCGCGGCAAATTCGCAATGTCTTTTTCAAAGCGTTTCTTTCTCTCGAGACTGGCGGTCTCCATGAAAAACGTTTCGCTTTTTCGCTGTCTTTCTTCACTGTTATCAGGTGCAGTATTGAAAAGCGCAACCTTCCGAACATGCTCAGGATATGTCCTGGCATATTCTAAAGCCATAAAAGCGTGCCCAGAATGGCCCAAGATGACGACATCTTCAAGCTGAAGAGATGTTCTCATCCTTTCAATATCGGCCAAGACGGTGTCAAGACTCAGATCTTCTGCCCGCAGTTCCCTCTTGATTTTAGCAAATCCCCTATGATCGACAAATATCCATTGATATTTCTGTTTGATGTGTTCGGAAAAAAGACGCGGGTAGTAAACCGCACTCCCGATTACAAGAATGGGTGCGCCCTCTCCCTCGATTCGATATGATAAATCAAAGCCGTCTGAGTGACAGATCCCCGTACGTTCCATTTCTCTCGCCTCCTTTGTTTTCATTATATAAAAATAAAAGCCTGACGCATGGCGTCAGGCTTTCGATATTATTGCTTCAATTCCTCAAGCGTCTTTTCCCATCTGTTCAGCACCTCTTCAGGGCTGTGAAGCTGGATATGGACACCAGAAGTCAAATCAGCATATTTCGCAACGTCCTCCTTCACCGAAACGATGCGGCAGGCAAAACGGTCTCTGTCATATTCGGCTTCCTTCAAAGGCGGCAAAGGCTCGCATTGCAGCTTCACATAATGAGCGGCTCCCTCCCACCATGCCGTGAACTGCGCTTTCCCTGTGCGAAGGATGTTGGCGGCAGTCGCTGTGTTTTTCCAAAGCGCGATTCTTATATCCGTTCGGCTCAGAGCAATGATTTCTCCCGCGCTGATCATGGCGGCGTGCGGCCAGCCGTCCTCCGATACCGTTTGGAGAACGAAAGCCTCATGCTGCTTCTCCTTCAGGCGTTTCCCGTCAAGCAGCTCAAAGAGACGGTCTGATATACAATTCACGCTGATCAGGCCTTTCGTTCAGGCACAGCCGGAACTTCAATTGCTGTTTCTGTTTCCTTCGGATCGATTTTAAACGCCGGGTTGTATTTCGCCGGATTTGTAATGCTTTCCGGCTCACAGGATCTCCATGTAAAAAAACATGTTTGGCACTGATAAACTTCCCATGCGCCTTCTACAGGCGATTTGCTCATGACTTCTCCCTTTTTTGAATCGCATCGAGGACATGTATGCATATCGATCATCCTTTCCTATTTATTCATTAAGTCCATTAGTTTTTGTTCCCATTCCTTCGTTGTTAATGGTGAATCAAGCGGCTGTGAATAATGGCCTCTTGTTTCAGGCGCAACCGGTGTAGTGGCGTCAAGAATCATTTTGTGAGTGATCCCTGATGGGTTAGATCCCGGGTCAAGTGGCAGGACAGATAAATCCGGAATGATAACCGCATCGTGCTTCGGATGCATTTTGGTCGAAAGCGCCCACATGACCTGCGGCAGGTTGAATGGATCGACATCCTCGTCAACGACAATGACCATTTTGCAGTAGCCGAGTCCGTGCGGTGTTGTGAGTGCGCGCATGCCGACCGCTTTTGCAAATCCGCCATAGCGTGTTTTTGTGGAAACGATCGCGATCAAACCGTGTGTGTACATGGCGTTTACTGCCACAATTTCATTCGGATATGCTTCTTTTAACTGCTGATAAAGCGGCACACAAGTATTGATTCCGATCATGTAATCGCATTCTGTCCAAGGCATGCCTAAGTATAAATGTTCGAAAATTGGATTGTTTCTGTGATACACGCGTTTAATTTTGATGATCGGCATGCTGCGTCCGCCAGAATAATGCCCTGTGAATTCACCGAACGGGCCTTCATATTCACGCTCTCCGGCAATGATTTCGCCTTCAAGCACAACTTCAGCGCCCCATGGAACATCAAGATCAGACAGCTTTGATTTGACGATGCGATATGGTTCGCCTTGAATTGCGCCTGCCATTTCGTATTCTGATTGATCATAAAGAAGCGGAGTCGATGCCGCCGTTGTAATGACCGGTTCACAGCCAAGCGCAATGGTGACCGGAAGATTGATGCCGCGTTCTTCGGCTTGGCGCAGATGGATCGCAATATCGTGCTGCGGCACAGGCTGAATGCCGAGGCGGTCTTTTCCTTTGACCTGCATTCTGTAAATGCCGACGTTTTGTTTGCCGAAATTGTCAGGGTCTTCAAGATCACGGGAAATGACACACGCTTTGTCTAAATAGTAACCGCCGTCTCCTTGGTTAATTCTGAAAAGAGGCAGTATATCGAACAAATTGATATCTTCTGTGATTTCATTTTCATGAAACGGCGCTGTTTCCTCACGTTTGACCGGCATCGGAAACTGGTCATAACGCTTCGCGAATTCAAAAAACTGTTCTTTTACCGGCGTGTCTTTTGGCATGTCCAGCATCATTGCATGGTTCGGCCAAGAGCCGATCACATTCATCGCAATTTGTGCATTGTGATAGCCGTAAATGTTATTAAATAAGAGCGCGGGGCTTTTATCGCCAAGATTGCTGGCTGCGCGTGCTGCGGCTCCTAAATCCGGCTCCGGCTTCACCTCTTCATTCACTGTTAGCAGCTGTCCTTCTTTTTCAAGGGCAGCGAGAAATTCTCTGAAATCTTGATAAGCCATGATCAAGCTCCTCCTTTTTGTTTTTCAATCCCATTCCAGCGTTTCGCTTCAGGAAGGCGAATGCCAAATTGGTCCAATGTTCTGAATACAATATGGTCGACCATTTCCTCTAAGCTGCTCGGCTGATTATAAAATGCCGGCATCGGAGGAAGAATGATGGTGCCCATTTTCGTAAGCGCTAGCATATTTTCGAGATGAATCTGATTCAAAGGCGTTTCTCTCGTTAAGAGGACGAGTTTTTTTCTCTCCTTGAGCATGACATCCGCCGCACGTGTCAGCAGATTATCAGCCATCCCGGTGCGAATGCTTGCGAGTGATTTCATGCTGCACGGCGCAACAATCATTCCATCGGTATCAAACGAACCGCTTGAAATGGCTGCCGCCTGATCTTTATGCGAATATGTGTATGTGGCTAGTTGTTCTACTTCTTTTAAGGTATAGCCTGTTTCGTGTTTGATCGTGACGTTAGCCCAAGGAGACACAACGAGATGGGTTTCCACTCCGGCGGCCTTCAGCCACTCCAGCAGCCTGACCCCGAAAATGGCCCCTGTTGCCCCTGTCATTCCGACAACGAGTTTCACTTTGCCCCCTCCTTTACGCTTGAATTCTGCTTTCATTTCCATCATACTCCTGATATATCCATATGAAAAATATCTGTTAAATCTATATTTAATACCTAAAAGGTATAGAGAGGAGGCGCTTTCTTTTGGACATTCGCCAGCTTCGATATTTCATTACCATAGCCCAAGAACAGAAAATCACGTCCGCCGCCAAAAAGCTTCACATGGCGCAGCCGCCTTTAAGCAGGCAGCTGAAACAGCTGGAGGATGAGCTTGGTGTCGTTTTGTTTGACCGGAATAAGAAAAAGCAAATGACCCTTACATATGAAGGAACTGTTTTTCTGAAAAGAGCCAAGGAGATTTTGCATAGGTTTGAGGATGCCATCATCGAGGTACAAGAGCTGAAGGAGGAGGTGGCAGGCACGCTGGCCGTGGGTTCAACGATTTATTGTGCCGCTCTGATGCTTGAAAAAGTAACACAGATCAAAGAGAGATACCCGCACCTCACCTTTAATATTTGGGAGAATGAGCCTGCGACGCTGTTAGAGCTGCTGGAAAGCCGTCAAATCGATGCGGCGGTCACGACGACACTGATCAAAAGCGACACAGTCCAATTTAAACAGCTTGATGACATTCCATGTGTGCTCGTGCTTTCAGAAGAGGCCGGATATCCGTGCGGTGACACCATTAAAATGGAGGACATTCCTTCCTTTCCGCTGATTCTGCTGCGGCCTGTCAACGGGAAAGGTGTCTATAATCAGGTCATGAATGAATTTCATCGTTTGAATCTGGAGCCGCGTATTGTTTGTGAATGCCACGATTCCGCAACTTTGCTCAGTCTCGTTTCTTCCGGATTTGGCGCGTCCATTCTGCCCGTCACGATGATTCCCGTTCATATGAGAAACCACGTTCACACTGTGCATATCGAAAACAATCCCTTCATTATGACACCGGCTGTCATGTGGAGAACCGACAGTTATTTGCCAAAACCGGTACAGCAATTTTTGGATTTATTTTAAAAGATTTTGCCTTATGAAAACCAATTACTTGACTCATACTAAAAAAAAGTTATCCTTTAGATTTGTAAGCTATTTTTTTATTTCAATAAAATCAACCAGAAAAGTGGGGAATAAGATGAAAAAAGCATTATTGGCTTTATTCATGGTCGTAAGCATTGCAGTTCTCGCAGCTTGCGGAGCAGGAAATGACAATCAGTCAAAAGATAACGCCAAAGACGGCGATCTTTGGGCTTCAATTAAGAAAAAAGGTGTCCTGACAGTCGGTACGGAAGGAACATATGAACCGTTCACTTACCACGACAAAGACACTGACAAGCTGACTGGCTATGATGTGGAAGTCATCACAGAAGTCGCAAAACGCCTAGGACTGAAAGCCGATTTTAAAGAAACTCAATGGGACAGCATGTTTGCCGGCCTGAATTCCAAACGGTTTGACGTCATTGCCAACCAAGTCGGAAAAACAGATCGTGAAAACAAATATGATTTCTCAGATAAATACACAACATCAAGAGCCGTTGTCGTTACGAAAAAAGACAACAACGATATTAAGTCAGAAGCAGATGTAAAAGGAAAAACATCAGCTCAATCACTGACAAGCAACTACAACAAATTAGCTACAGATGCGGGCGCGAAAGTTGAAGGCGTTGAAGGCTTGGCACAATCCCTTCAATTGATCCAGCAAGGCCGCGTCGATATGACATACAACGATAAACTTGCCGTATTGAACTACTTAAAAACATCAGGCAACAAAAACGTGAAAATCGCGTTTGAAACAGGCGATCCGCAATCAACATATTTCACGTTCCGCAAAGGAAGCGGCGAGGTTGTTGATCAAGTCAACAAAGCATTAAAAGAAATGAAAGAGGACGGGACTCTTTCTAAAATTTCTAAAAAATGGTTCGGCGAAGATGTTTCTAAATAATCTGCCGGCATTGACGCTTGGCACGGCGATCCCGTGGGATCTGGTGCAGCAGTCATTCTGGCCGATACTTTCAGGGGGAATCTACTATACGATTCCCCTTACCATTCTTTCCTTTATATTTGGAATGATCATCGCGCTGCTTACAGCGCTCGCCAGAATGTCGAAAGTGAGACCTTTGAGATGGGTGTTCAGCGTATACGTATCCGCGATACGGGGCACTCCTCTTCTCGTTCAATTGTTCATCATTTTCTATCTGTTCCCGGCCTTTAACGTCACATTAGATCCATTTCCAAGCGCAGTTATCGCCTTTTCATTAAACGTCGGCGCCTATGCATCTGAAATCATTCGGGCATCTATTTTATCCGTGCCGAAAGGGCAATGGGAAGCCGGCTATACAATCGGCATGACACATCAGAAAACGCTGTTCCGCGTGATTTTGCCGCAGGCGTTTCGTGTGTCGATCCCGCCATTATCCAATACCTTTATCAGCCTGATCAAAGATACATCCCTCGCCTCTCAGATTTTGGTCGCTGAGCTGTTCAGAAAAGCTCAGGAAATCGGCGCGCGGAATCTTGATCAGATTTTAGTGATCTATATTGAAGCAGCCTTTATTTATTGGATTATCTGCTTCCTGCTTTCACTCGTCCAGCATGTCATCGAACGGCGTCTTGACCGCTACGTGGCCAAATAAGGAGGTTCCGAGTATGCTTACCGTTAAAGGATTAAACAAATCATTCGGTGAAAATGAAATTTTAAAAAAGATAGATATGAAGATTGAAAAAGGGAAAGTCATCGCCATACTTGGGCCTTCAGGTTCAGGGAAAACGACGCTGCTCCGATGCCTGAACGCGCTGGAGATTCCAAATCGCGGGGAGCTTGCATTTGATGATTTCTCCATCGATTTCTCCAAAAAGGTGAAACAGGCGGATATCCTAAAGCTTCGCCGGAAATCCGGCATGGTGTTTCAGGCGTATCACCTGTTCCCGCATCGCACAGCGCTCGAAAATGTGATGGAAGGCCCTGTTCAGGTGCAAAAACGGAACAAAGAGGAAGTCAGAAAAGAAGCCATTCAGCTTCTTGATAAGGTCGGATTGAAGGACAAAATGGATTTATATCCGTTCCAGCTTTCCGGCGGACAGCAACAGCGCGTCGGCATCGCCCGTGCATTGGCGATTCAGCCTGAGCTCATGCTGTTTGACGAACCGACCTCAGCGCTTGATCCCGAGCTTGTCGGAGATGTGCTGAAGGTTATCAAGGATTTGGCCAACGAAGGCTGGACCATGGTCGTCGTGACCCACGAAATCAAATTCGCCCAGGATGTGGCGGACGAAGTCGTCTTCATCGACGGCGGCGTCATCGTGGAACAGGGACCGCCGGAGCAAATTTTCTCCGCACCAAAAGAAGAACGGACGCAGCGGTTCTTAAACCGGATTTTGAACCCGTTGTAAAAAGAAAAACAGGGCGTCAGCGCCCTGTTTCAGATTGTTGACAAAATCCTAAAACGATTTTCGTTTTAGGATTTTGTCATTTTCAGCGTGATTGAAAACCATTGAAGTCTAGGAAGGGCGAGCATTGGAGCACAGCGAATGTTAAATTCGTGAGCACCGAAGCGCAGGCCTGACAACGAATGCAAGGGTTTGCCAACACGCTGAAACAGGGCGCCTGCGGCGGCCCTGTTTTTTTGTTGAGCCCCTTTCGCCTATTCCGCCCTTTTGTCAGATGTGCTACAATGACAATCGACTGATTTTTACGAAAGAAGGGACCTCACGTGAAGCAAGAACTTGTTCTGCGCTGGACATTTTATTTTGCCGGTTTGATCATTTTGGCTTTTGGTGTATCCCTGACGATAGAAGGAAAAGCACTCGGCATTAGTCCGTGGGATGCATTTCATTACAGCCTGTTTCAGCACTTCGGGCTTACCATCGGCCAGTGGTCCATCATTATTGGAGCGCTCATCGTCGGATTAACGTCATTGTTTACGAGGGCTTGGCCAAAAATTGGCGCGATCCTGAACATGGTGCTCATAGGTGTTTTCATAGATTTTTTCAATTTTCTTCTGCCTGCCCCCTCCACCTACACGGGATCCGTCATCGTCTTCTCGCTCGGTGTGCTGCTGATCGGCTACGGCGTCGGTGTTTATGTATCAGCAGGCCTTGGCGCGGGGCCGCGTGATTCGCTGATGATGCTGATTTCAGAAAAAACCGGCTGGAATGTGCAATGGGTGCGGAACGGCATTGAAATAACGATTTTGTTTGCTGCATGGGGCATGGGCGGTCCGATCGGTTTAGGTACTATTTTGACTGCTATCCTCACCGGACTCATTTTGCGCTTTTCATTGCCACAGTCCATCCAGCTGCTGAATTATGCTGTAGCAAGGCGGACAGCCGCTGTGAAAGCAACTCCGCCCTTACATTAAAACAAAGCCCCCGGCTTTGTTTTTTATTTTCTCCTCTATATGAGTCTAATTGAAGTATGATAGGATGGTTTTGACAATCTTTTGCAGACGGAGGATCTAGAATGAAGATTTACGGAATTTATATGGACCGCCCGCTTTCACAGGAAGAGACTGAACGGTTCATGTCTTTCATATCGCCTGAAAAACGGGAGAAATGCCGGAGATTTTACCATAAAGAAGATGCTCACCGCACCCTGCTGGGAGATGTGCTCGTCCGCTCAGTCATCAGCGGACAGTATCAGTTGGGCAAAGCTGATATCCGCTTCAGCACGCAGGAATACGGGAAGCCCTGCATCCCTGATCTTCCTGACGCCCATTTCAACATTTCGCACTCCGGCCGCTGGGTCATTTGTGCGTTTGATTCACAGCCGATCGGCATTGATATTGAAAAAACGAAACCGATCAGCCTTGAGATCGCCAAACGTTTCTTTTCAAAAACAGAGTACAGCGATCTTTTAGCCAAAAACAAAGACGAGCAGACAGACTATTTTTATCATCTATGGTCAATGAAAGAAAGCTTTATCAAACAGGAAGGCAAAGGCTTATCGCTTCCGCTTGATTCCTTTTCAGTGCGCCTGCATCAGGACGGACAAGTATCTATTGAGCTTCCGGACAGCCATACACCATGCTATATCAAAACCTATGAGGTGGACCCCGGCTACAAAATGGCCGTATGCGCCGCGCACCCTGATTTCCCCGAGGATATCACAATGGTTTCGTACGAAGCGCTTTTATAAGTGGCTCAGCAGCAGCTTGACGCCGTGTTCAATATCTTCCGTTTTCACATTGGAAATATTGATTTTTAATAGATTTTCTTTCGGATAATCTGATAAATAATGACGGTCTATCGCCTCAAGGAGAACCCCTTGTTTTTTCAGCCTTTGAATCACCCTTGAGGCCGGCAGATCCTGAGGAAGCACCAGATGGGTGTGCATGCAGGGTGCCTGCCCGCTGGAAAACGTGAAGCGGCCGCGCCCCAGCTGCCTATGTGTTTGGATGGCTTGATGAAGCCTTAGTGACCGTTCCTTATAGGAAGCACGGATCTTCTCCTTATGCCTGCCGTACATGCCGCTTTTCAGATAAATTTCCAACGCCGCTTGAGAAATCATCGAGCAGTCGATGTCGTTCAGCTTTTTGTACGTGTGAAACGTGTCAATTAGCGCATCCGGCAAAACAGCAGCCCCCACACGAAGACCGGGAAACATCATTTTTGAAAAGCTTTTCAGATAGATGACATGCGAGGACAGATCATATGCGTACAGCGGATCTGCCTTTTTATTTTCCTCCAGTTCACCGAGATAATCATCCTCAACGAGATAGACATCATACGTTTCTGCGAGTCTCACAAGCTCTTGTTTATCACGCTCTGATAAAGAACAGCCTAGCGGGTTATGGAAGCGCGGCATCGTATAAAAAAATTTGATTGATTCTGTCTGAAACAGCCGCTCAATCTCGGCTATATCAAGTCCCTCCTCCGTTCTTTTCACTCCGATGGCGGGTATCCCAAGCGTTTCAAGCTGTTCAATCATCAAATGATAGCCCGGCTGTTCAATCGCGATCTTCACTTTCCCATTTGGAAACGGCATGGCACAAAGCAGGGATAACGCCTGCTGGACACCTGATGTAATGAAAATATGCCGTTCTTCCGCAAATACCTGCTGATTGGTGAGCAGCTTTCGGAGTACACGGATGAGTGATGGAAGCCCCTTTGGCGTCCCATAAATAAACAAATCGTTCTTGTATGTATCAATCGCTTTATTAATACAGTGCTGAAAATCTAGATACGGAAATACATCGGGGTCCGGCGCAGATGTGGCAAAGTCGATGAGGCCCGGCTGTCCGCTTTTTGCTTTTCCCGTCTTTTTCACAATATAATAGCCGCTTTTCGGAACGGAGTAGATAAGGTGACGCTTTTCCAGCTCCTGCAGCGCGCGGATCACTGTGCTTTTGCTGACTTGATAACGGACGGACAGCTGACGGATGGACGGAAGCCTGTCACCTTCTTGATAAGCGCTGCTTTGCATCATCTCCTCTATTCTCGTCAATAGGCTCATATACTTCTCCATGCTTTCTCCCCCTGTTTTGTACCGGTACAGTTCATTGTTTTTCTCATTGTACCGCTCTGGTCACAGCCATACAATAAAATAAAGCGACCGGCGCTGCAATTCAGGTAAAGGAGCACCTCCCATTATGGTTAAAAAACAGCAAGCCTCCGCTTATATGGCGGCTATCTTATATTCGTTCATTATCGGTTTATCCTTTCTATTCGTAAAAATCGCACTGCAAACAGCCGAACCGTTTGATATTCTGGCGCATCGGTTCACCATTGCGTTTGTTGCGGCCACTGTACCCGTCTTATTCGGCTGGGTAAAGCTATCAATCCGTGTAAAGGACGTCATTGCCATTTTGCCGCTCGCCCTGCTGTATCCGGCGTTGTTTTTCAGCTTTCAGGCATTCGGCCTTGTATACTCGTCCTCTTCTGAAGCGGGAATTATTCAGGCAGCCATTCCGATTTTCACGATGGTCTTTGCCTCTTATGTTTTAAAGGAACGCTCGACGTGGACGCAGAAGGGTTTCACGGTTTTATCCGTTGCCGGCGTCATGTTTATTTTTGTGATGAAGGGCGTTGACGTGGAATCTGCCAGCTTAAAAGGATCTTTGCTGATCCTGCTGTCCGCCTTGTCCTCCGCGATGTACAATACCGCTGCCAGAAAAATGACGCAGCGGTTCAAGCTGACCGAGCTCACCTACATCATGTCAGCGATCGGCTTTGTCGCCTTCAACGCCATCGCCCTTGTGCGCCACGGAGCGGCTGGAACTGCCGGCACTTATTTTCAGCCATTCCGGGAACCCGGCTTTGTTCTCGCCATTGTGTATTTGGGTGTGCTGTCTTCACTCGTCACTTCATTTCTGTCCAACTATACGCTGTCTCGGATTGAGGCGTTTAAAATGAGCGCTTTTAATCATGTCTCCACCATCGTGACGATGATTGCAGGAGTCGTGATTCTAAACGAAAGCCTGGCCTGGTATCATCTTGCCGGTGCCGTTTGTATTATTATTGGCGTGCTGGGGAGCAATATTAATCTGCAGAAAAAGAAGAAACATCAAAAAGGAACCATTTCTATGAACAAATGAGAATTTATGTTAGGGTTGAAGGAAAATATATTTGAGGTGCATTGTAAGAATGATTCAACATAGCGTCTTCCTAGAGGGAGCCATTTCATTACGAGATATGAGATATTACTTTATATACCGGCAAAGAAAAGCGGCGGTGATTTGTTATATTTATATTTTTCTCCTATCTGCATTGGTGTATTCCGTATATGGATTTCCGTTTACCGTTTATAACAACGAAACATTAGAATTGATTTATAATGGTATTTTCATAGCAGTTGTATCTCTGATCTTCACACTGCTCTTCACTGCCTTTTTATATCTGCGGCTGCGTACCGGCTATAAGAACAGTGAGCGGTTAAAACGCAAAAGGACATATACCATTAATCGGCAAGGCATTCAAATTCAATCCAAAAACTATGATACCTTGTTTGAATGGAATGAAATAAAGGGAGCGGCAGAATATAGACACTTATTCTCCATAAAAACCTCCAGTCACCAGCTGATTTTGATACCTCAACGTTTTTTCAAATTCGAAAATGAGCGGCACTCGTTCAGACAGCTTGTGAAAGAACATGTGCCCGCCAAAAAAGTAAAGTTGCAATATTAAAAAGAGGGGTGTCCCCTCTTTTTTTTATTAAATGTCAATTCTCTCTTTGTGTTGAAAATGAATGTTTTTGAATGGCACCAGCGCCAATAAAGCTGATAAACCGACAAGCACCACACAAACCACAACAATCAGCAGATAATCATGGGTCATGTCATAAAACAAACCGCCCGCATACACACTGAGAGCACCGGCGATCTGATGGATAAAGAAATTGATGCCTAACAGCGAGCCGATTAATCCTGTTTGATAGCTTTCTGAAATAGACGCCGCGGTCAGCGGGATCACGCCTGTGTAACTGAGTCCGAATAACAGGATGAAACCGAAGTACCAAAGTTCGCTGTGATGGATTCCGAGAATGGGAATGAGCAGGCAAATCAGGCTGAGCAGCCGAATGAAAAATAAGATGGATAGCATCACGCTTCTGCTGCCGAGGAGATCTGAGAGCCAGCCCGCCAATGATGATAAACGCCCCGAACGCGGCCATCATTCCGTTGACATGAGAGACATGCGCATCCTTCAGCATCGGAACGAGATGAGCATCAATGATCCCCATTGTAAATCCGCATGTAAACACGCCAAAGTACAGGATATGAATGAGGCGGGACTGCTTTATCACGTTCCAAAATCCCCGCCAGTCATAAGATTTTTTTACAGACTGCGCTTGCGCATGTGGCGGGTGCTTCATCCCGAAGGCGAGGAGCGGCAGCAGAACAGCCGCCATGACGATGCCCAATATCGTATAGGTGTTTTGCCAGCCGGCATGATACGGAGCCGCGGCCCAAATGGGCGAGAGCAGCAGCAGGCCCGCTGAGTTGGCATTGGTCAAAATAGCGAGCGCCAGGCCTTTGTGCGTGTCGAACCAGCGGCTGATGAAATACTGGGTCGTCACGCCGACCGCACAGGAATAGCCGATTCCGCCGAGCACGCCGTAAATGGCAGAAAACACATGAACATTCGGTGAATACGGAAGCACCAAATAGCTTGCGCTGATACAAACAGCTCCAAGCGCCATAATCTTTCTGACGCTGAACCGGTCAATAAAAAAACCGACAAAAAACTGAACGATGCCCGTTGTAATCATAAAAATGCTGACAGAAACCGAGATCAGCGACCTGTCGGCATGGAAGGTATCCGCCATTGGCAGCATAAAAAATTGAAAGGAATTTCTGAATGAGTTCATTCCGATGGCGAAAACAAACGTAAACAGCAATACAAACCATTTCATCATAGGAGACGCGCGCATGTTTCGACCTGCCTTTGTTTGAGTATTGCGACTATTATATCATGTAAAAATTTCCACTCAACAAAAAAGCGGAACAGCCAGCGCTGTCCGCTTTTGATCACGATTGAATAATCGGATGCTGATTCAATATTGCAAAAATCCGTTCTGCCACTTCTTCCGTATGTGACAGCAGAAACATGTGCCCGCCGGCAAATTCATGGAATGTGATGTCTTTCGCCCACTTCTTCCAGCCTTCCGCATCCCGAATGCATTTTTCATCATCAAGCCCGTTAAAGACATGAACAGGCGATTGGATCGGGGTCACATCGTGAAGCTCAAATTGTTCAAGAGCCCGGTAATCTGATCTGAAGGAAGGCAGGAAAAAGGACATGACCTCCTTATTTTCAACGAGCTCCGCGGGCATTCCGCCTAATTGAATAATATGATCGAGAAACTGATCATCAGGCAGATGAGACACTTTCTTCCGCTGAATATGCGGCGGCTGTATCGCAGATATGATAACTGCCTGCGGAATGATGCCTTCACGCTCCAGCTTTTGCGCCAGCCTGAAGGTGATCATTCCGCCCATACTGTGTCCGAACAGCACAAACGGCCGATCAGGACGAAGGTTCAATTCTTGCTTGTACAAATCGGTCAGCTCTTCGAGATCCTCAATGGCTGACGTTTGATTCGTGCCGTGTCCCGGCGGCTCGGCAGCGAGCATCTCACACTCCCCCTGCAAAAAAGCATGGAGAGGGCGAAACGACGCTGAGTATCCGCCCGCAAACGGAAAACAGATGAGCTGCGTTTTTTCCGACGCATCAAATGATTTGAAGAGTTGGCTCATGGCCGTCTCCTCCTTTCATCACTTCATTTAAGAAACCGTTACGGTTTGTGTATTAAGAAATTCGAGCAAAATCCCGGCATTCCTATCTAGCGTTTCGCCCTGCAGCATTTCAGCGTGTGTTCCGAAGCCTCTTTTCACACGGTAAGCACCTGTTGTTGCCTCTTCCCACGATGCAAGCCATTCCGGCATGTCAAAATCAA
Organism: Bacillus sp. G16; assembly: GCF_021282335.1. Lineage (NCBI taxonomy): Bacteria > Bacillati > Bacillota > Bacilli > Caryophanales > Bacillaceae > Bacillus > Bacillus sp. G16. The sequence continues at coordinate 162,361 of NZ_JAJSOZ010000002.1, forward strand.
CGCCAGAAGTCAGCAGATCAATATCCGCTTTCACTTGGCCTGTGCTGATCAGGTTGACGTAGTATGAGTAGAAAGCGTGTGTTTTTTGCTTGAGGCCTTGTTTGACGGCTTCGCTGTTGAGCGCTTCATTGTCCCGGTTGACATTCATCAACGCTTCAACATCACTCTCAACTGTGCGTCCGTCCAGATCACTGACACCTTGTTTTTTATAGGAATCCACCATGATGATCCGCTGAACAATGCGTCCTTGTTCCTCAAGCTTTTTGGCAACTTCAAACGCCAGGCTGCACCCCGCTGAATACCCGAACAGTGTCAAAGACCCTTCCGGCTGAAGCTTCTGAATCAAATCCGCATAGCGGTCAAGCCGGTTTTCCTCCTCAATGAAATCAAAGGCGCACAGCTTGTATGACGGCAGGCGGCTGGCCAGGTTTTGGTACATGAGGCCATAGCCCAAGACCGGCGGGAATGCGAAAATGATCTGATCCTGATCGGGATTCATTATCGTTACATCCTGCAATCCATCTGATCCCCCGTTTTTCAGATACGCTGAAATGCCGGCGATCGTCGGCGCTTCAAACAAAAGTTTTACCGGGAGATCAATCGCGAGCTCTTTCTTGATGCGGGAAGCGGCGGTCATTGCCTTTAAGGAGTGCCCGCCAAGCGCAAAGAAATCGTCATGAATGCCGACTTGCTGTCTGCCGAGAATCTCGGACCAGATTTGTGCGATCGTTTCTTCCGTCTCGTCGCGGGGCCCGATCCATTTTTCCATTAGCTGATCCTGATCCGGTTTTGGCAGCAGCCGTTTATTGACCTTCCCGTTTGTCGTTAAAGGAAGCTCGTCCATGAAAGTAAAGGTTTGCGGCACCATGTAAGCAGGAAGCTGTTTTTTCAGGTGTGTCTTTATGTCTGCAGCTGAAAGCTGCGTCCGGTTCACGAGGTAGGCGTTGATTGATGCATCGCCAGACTCATGGCGGTCTGCAACAACAACCGCATCTTTCACACCCGGATATTCCTGCAGCTGCTTTTCGATTTCTTCAAGCTCAATCCGGTGTCCGCGTATTTTGACCTGGTCGTCAATACGGCCGGCGTATTCAATTGTTCCATCCGGCAGCCAGCGTGCTAAATCCCCTGTACGGTAAAGCATTTCTCCCGGCTTGAACGGGTTCGTAATAAACTTTTGCTTCGTCAGGTCATGACGGTTTACATACCCTTTTGACACACCCATTCCGCTGATACACAGTTCACCGACCGCTCCGAATGGCTGGAGCTGGTTTTGCTCATTAAGAATATAAACACTGGCATTGCTAATCGGCTTTCCAATCGGCAATGAGGAGATGGCATCTGGTATATCATGCACGATGTGAGCTGTCGCAAACACCGTTCCCTCAGTAGGCCCATAGCAGTTAATCAGCTTGCCCGGCCCCATGACCCGCAGCGCTTTTCTGACGTGAGGCACAGACGCGCGCTCTCCGCCGAATAACACGCAGCGAAGCCCCTTCATCCAATCCTCTCCCGCATCTGTGAGAAGATTAAATAGTGCAGTTGTCGCAAACATGACATTGACATTCTCTTGATGAATCAGATCGGTTAGACGTTCTGTATCAAGCAGCGTATGTTCATCTGCGATAATGAGCCGTGCCGCATTCAGCATTGAAGCGTAGAAATCAAAGGTAAATGCGTCAAAGGCGTAATTCGAAACAGATAAGAACGTATCTTTTTCGGAAAAGGCCATGTAGTCTACATGCTTGACCAATCCTTGAATATTGGCATGAGTGGTGATATTGCCTTTCGGCTTTCCGGTTGTACCGGACGTGTACATGATATATGCCGGATCGTCGGGTTCAATCGAGATCTCAAGGTCACATGCCTGTTCTTCAAACCGTGTTTGATCATCAATGAAGAGCGTTGTCCCTGTAAACGGCAGCTGAGCCGCTTTTTCTTTCATCTCCTGATGTGTCAGCAGACAGGCTGCGGCGCTGTCAGTCAGCATATACGAGATTCGGTCCTCCGGCAGCTTCGGATCAATCGGCAGATAGGCCGCTCCCGCTTTTAATACACCGAGAATGCCGATCACCAGTTCAAGCGAACGCTTCGTGTACAAAGCTACAACGGAGCCTTTGCCCGCGCCCTGCTTTTGCAAACGGTGTGCAAGGCGGTTCGCTTCCTCATCTAATTCGCGATAGGAAAGAGTCTGTCCGGAATACTTGAGCGCCGGTGCATTAGGATTAACGTTCACCGCTTCCTTGAACCATTCCGTCAGAGGCTTTGCCTCATGAGTTTGAGCCGGCGGGTTTAAGCCGGTAAGCAAAAACTCTCTCTCCTTGTCGTCAACGAGGTTGATCGTGCTGACAGGCTGATCCGGCTTATGGATGAGCTGCTGAATCACTGTGAGAAGCTGAGATTTCAAGCGCAGGATAAACGCCTCATCAAACACATTCTCATTATAGGCAAGCTTAATCAGCATCTCATCCCCTGGGGAAGCCATTAGATTGAGATCATAATTCGACTTCTCAAAAACATGTACATCCTCCATATCAAAGCCGTTTTCACTGTTTTCTTCATTTTTTGCATCCTGAAGCGGATAATTCTCAAAGACAATGATGTGGTCAATCAGTTTCGGTTGATCGGCTTGGCTTTGGATGTCATAGAGCGGCACATATTGATGCGGCTCAGACTGAAGCGATTGCTCCTGCAGCTGCTTGAGCAAACCGTTAAATGTGATATCCTCAGACAGTTTCACCCGTCTTGGGACAACGTTGATAAACAGTCCGACCATATGTTCAACGCCTTTGATTTCCGCGGGACGCCCGGAAACGACTGTGCCGAAGGTCAAATCGCCAGACTGCTGATAGCGGCTGATCAATACGCTCCAGACTGCCTGGAGCGCCGTACTCAAAGTGGTATGCTGCGATTTTGCAAGCTCGGTAAAGGCCTTTGTTTCCGCCTCCGGCAGTGAGAAGAGCAGCTCTTTTGGCTCGTATTCGCCCTTTTGTTTCTTTCTTTGCTCCGCAAACGTCGTCTGTCCTTCAAAATCCTCTAAGTACTCGCGCCAGTAACGCAGTGATGCTTGTTTATCCTGCTTTTCAAGCCACTTGATGTAGTCTTTATACGGTTTGACAGGGGGGAGACTGTACGGCTTTTGTTCGCGCAGGGCATTGTATACTTTAAACAGATCCTGCACGACGATGCCGAAGCACCATCCGTCCAAAATAATGTGGTGGTAGCTCCACACCCATTCAAAGCTTTCATCAGCTTTTTTGAAAATGGCCGCCCGCATTGGAATATCCCGCGTCAAATCAAAGCCCTTGATCTTATCTTGTTCTTTGTATTCATTGATTTTGGCTGTTTGCTCGCTGCCCGTTAAGTGTGTCAGATCGATTTCTTCTATATGAAACTGCCTTTTTTTCAATACGACTTGGACAGGTCTTTTTACTTTTTCGTGAATGAACACGGTACGAAATACATCGTACCGGTCCATGATCACATTCATGCTTTCTTCAAGGCATTTGATATTCAAGCTGCCTTTTACTTTCATCGTGATTTGTTCAAGGTAAAAGCTCTGGCCGGGATTCAGGATGGTATGAAACATCATCCCTTCCTGCATCGGCGATAGGTAATACATATCTTGAACCTGATCCTTGCTAAATTGACTCATATGCTTCGCTCCCGCCTTCTGTAATTCCCTTGCGTTTTATTTTAAATTCTCCTCAAGCATGTCAAAGATATCGCCCATCTCGTCCATTTCAAGGTCTTCGGCGCTGAAGTCGCTCGGCGTGAATTCCTTGTCCTCTTTTTCCGTACAATGGCGGATCAGCATCAGGAGGTTTTCTTTAAACCGTTCCATTTGCTTCTCGACCGTAGCTCTTTCAAACTCCTTCTCATTGTAGGAGCAGGAAAGCACAAATCGGCCGTTCCTGATCATGCCGCTGAAGCTTAAAGCGTACAGCGCTTCTGATTCCTCGCTTACTTGGCGTCCCATATCGAAAGCGGACGGCTCAAAGAAGTCGGTTTTTACTTCACTGTCGAATTGGCCCAAATAGTTAAAGCTGATTTCTGGCGTGAAACCCTTTGTATCCGCTGTTTCTGTGACATAACGGAGAATGCCGTAGCCAACACCTTTGTCCGGAATGCGGCGCAGGTTTTCTTTGACTGATTTGATCACGGCTGAGGCGTCTGCTTCAGACATGTCGAGCACAACAGGATATTGCGCCGTAAACCAGCCGACCGTTCTGGAGATATTCACATTCGGAATGATGTCCTCCCGTCCGTGTCCCTCCAGATTAATGCCGATTTTGGCACCGTCTGTCCATTCTTTCATTGTTAGACCGAGCGCGCTGAGAAGAATATCATTGATTTCAGTTCCATATGGCTGATGAACATCCGTTAAGAGATGTTTGGTGTCTTCTTCCGTTAATTCACAGAGGACAGATGATGTATGTTTGACCATCCGCTGCACTGTTTCATAATCCTTCGGCACAGGAGAAACCTGTTCAGCGTCAATTTGCGCCCAGTATTCAGCCTGCTGTAAAAGATGCGCTGATTGGCTGAATGCCGCCAGTTCTTCCGCCCAATCCTTGAAGGAATTTGTTTTTTGCGGGAAGACAATGTTCCCTTCTTTCTCAGCCTGCATGTAGCCTGAAGCAAAATCTTCAAGCAAAATCCGCCATGACACGCCGTCGACCACGAGATGGTGTACAGCGATGAGCAGGTGGTCGCCAGCTTCCGTACGGTATTGCTCCGCCTTGAGAAGCGGTCCGTTTTGCAGATCGAGACTGCTTTGCAGCCTGTTCGCGAGAATCTTGATCTGGCTTTTCAGCATGTTTTCATCGGAGCCGTACAGATCCACAATTTCGAAGCTGACTTTGCTTTCGCTGATAGCTTTATACGCTTGAAGGATATTTCCGTTTTCCTCGCGATAGACCATACGGAGTGCGTCATGATGCTCGATCAGCGCCTGCAACGTTTTCTCCACCCGTTCAGGATCAAAGCCTTTCTTGGCATGAAGCATCACCGATTGGTTCCAGTGGTGCTTGTTCGTGAAGTTCTTTTCAAAGAACCAGCGCTGAATCGGTGTCAGGATGACTTCGCCCTCCACTGGGCCTTGGTCCGCCTGTTTGCCTTCGGCACGCTCCACGTATTGGGTGAGCTCTTCGATCGTCGGGTGCTGGAAGAGGTCTTTCATTTCCAGCTTCCAGCCGTGCTGGTTCAAGCGGCTCGCCATTTGGATTCCTTTGATGGAATCTCCGCCGAGCGAGAAGAAATTGTCACTGACACCGATCTCCGAAATGCCGAGCACATCCTGCCAGATGCCTGCAAGCAGCTCTTCCATATCCGTTGTCGGCGCTTTGTATTCTCCGCTTCCCGCTTCGATGTCCGGCTCCGGCAACGCTTTGCGGTCAACCTTTCCGTTTGCCGTAACTGGAAGCTCGTTCAGCGTCACCCAGAACGCCGGGATCATGTAGTCCGGCAGGGCTTCCTTCAGTGCTAATTTCAGCGCTTCTATGTCAGCTGTTTCCGGTGTCACATACGCCGCGATCGCTGTATTGCCGCCTTTATCTTTGACAGCTGTCACCGCCGCATCCTGTACCTCAGAAAGCTGGGCGAGCTGGACTTCGATTTCTGAGAGCTCGATCCGGTAGCCGCGGACCTTGACCTGCTGGTCGATCCGGCCGATGTATTCGATGCCGCCGTTCACCCATTTCACCAAATCGCCGGTGCGGTACATGCGTTCACCCGGCACAAACGGATCAGCGACAAACCGCTTCGCGGTTTCGTCTTCTCGATTCAGATAGCCGCGCGCCAGGCCGCGTCCCGCCACGCAAAGCTCTCCGGCTACGCCTTCCGGCTGCACCTGATTGCCCTCGCCGAGAATGTACACTCTTGTATTGGCGATCGCTCGACCGATGGAAAGCGAGCCTTCCTCTGGATTGATTTCTGTGCTCGTGGCAACGACCGTATTTTCTGTCGGCCCGTAGTTGTTGACGAGCGTGTACGGCTGTTTGACCGCACGCTTCAGCTTGTCTCCTCCAGTCAAGAGGACACGGAGTGATGTGTTCTCAAGCTCCATGAACTGTTCCGCCAGCTGCGTCGGCAGGAAGGTGATCGTCACGCCGTTCGTTTCAAAATAGTCGTTCAGGCGGACGATATCGAGGCGGATCGCTTCATCAATGACATGAAGCTCGGCGCCGATTGTCCAGGTCGGGAACATCTCCCAAATGGAGGCATCGAATCCAAAGCCCGCGTATTTCGCACTGCGGTCCTCCTCTGTCATGCTGAACGCGTCATGGTGCCAGAAGCACAGGTTCACAAGCGCATGGTGCTCGACCATGACACCTTTCGGCTGTCCGGTCGTTCCAGACGTGTAAATCATGTACGCGAGGTTCTCTGCGTTTGTATCCGCCTCTGGATTTTCTTCATCGTTTTCATCTAGCGGCAGGCTTAGAATCGTGCGATCCCCGTCGAGAAGAATGACGTCTCCTGAGAAGCTGTCCGGCACTGAAATGCCTTCCTGTTTCAAGAGAAGCTTCGCGCCGCTGTCTTGTAAAATATAGTCAATCCGCTGATCCGGATAATCAGGATCAATCGGCACAAACGCCGCTCCCGCCTTTAAGACGCCGAGCACCGCAGCGGACATTTCCAGCGACGGCTTCGTGAGAACGCCGACGCGCTCATCCGCGCTGATGCCGCAGTCGATCAGAATCCGAGCAAGACGGTTTGCCTTGGCATTCAGCTCGCCGTACGTCCATGACTGGCCGTTGAATGTGACAGCCGGGCGGTCTTTGTGGCGCTGAGCGGTCTCTTCGAATAGCTGATGAACGGTTTTGTCTGTCGGCACAGGGAGCGTTTTGCCCTTCCATGCATCTAGAAGCATTTGTTTTTCTGTTTCCGTGACAAGTGACAAGCTGGAAAGCGGCTGGTTTGGATTTTCCGCAACAGCCTTTAGTAAACGGAGAACGTATTCGCTCCATTTCTCAGCCGTCTCTCTTGAGAACAGATCAGTCGCATATTCGAGCTGCAGGCCGATGCCGTTTTCATCAGTGAATCCGCCTAATGTCAGATCAAACTTAGACGTTCCCTGATGGGCCTCATAAGGTGAAATGCTTAGGTTCTGCAATGTAAGCTGTTCTTTATCAGGATTTTCTGTCGTCACCATTACGTTAAACAATGGATTTCGGCTCATATCCCGAGGAAGATCAAGCTGATTGACCAAGTCCTCAAACGGATATTCCTGATGTTCAAGCGCTGACAGGTTCGTCTGCTTCGCTTTCTCCAGAAGCTCTGCAAAGGTTTGCTGTTCTTCCGCTTCCATTCTTAAGGCAAGCGTATTGACAAACATCCCCGGCATGTCTTGGACATCGGCATTCATCCGGCCGGCAGTGACGGAGCCGATGACGATATCCCGCTGTCCGGAAATTTTGCTTAAAAACACGTGGAAAACAGCATGAAGCACCATGTGCAAGGTCGTTCCGGTTTCTGCAAGCAGCTTCTCTACCGCCTTTGCCGTCTCGCTTCCCGTACGGAAACGGACCGTGTCCCCTTTAAAGCTTTGCACAGGCGGACGGGCGTAATCGAGCGGAAGATCAAGCTCCGGCAGCTCGCCTGAAAGAAGCGAGAGCCAGTACGCCTCATGCTCCTTCATCCGTTCCTTTTGCGCAGCTTCATTTTGCCAAACGGCGAAATCCTTATAATGAAGCGCCGGCTCCGGAAGCTGTTCTCCTTTGTAAAGCAGCGCCAATTCTTTTACAAAAATGCCTCTTGATACGCCGTCAGCGATGATGTGATGCATATCCAAAAGCAGCAAGTGTTTCTTCGCTTCTATTCGAAGCAAAGCCGCACGAATGAGCGGCGCATTGTTTAGGTCGAATGGCCGGATAAATTCCTTGATCTTTTGTTCCGCTTCATCTTCTTCCGCTTCAAACACATGAAGATCAATCACCGCCTCCTCAATAATGCGCTGAACAGGCTCACCATTGGCTTCTATAAATGATGTGCGCAATGACTCGTGTCGATTCACAAGCTGATTCAGTGAGTCGCGCAGACGCGAAATATCAAGCTCGCCTTCCATCAGAAGAGCAGATGGCATGTTGTAGCTGATCGTCTGCCGGTCAAGCTGATTCAGTACATACATCCGTTTCTGCGCGGATGACAATGGGTACATATCCTGTTTGTCAGCCGGTTTGAGCACATGATGGCCGCCTGAAACTGCCGATGCCTCCATATAAGCCGCAAGCTGGCGAACAGTCGGCTTCTCGAACAGCGCTTTAAGCGGTACGGTTTTCTCCAATTCGACCTGAATGTTCGCGATGAGCATCATTCCTTTTAATGAATGGCCGCCTAAATCGAAGAAATTGTCGTCGATGCCGATCGCTTCTATGCCAAGCGTTTTCTGCCAAATGCGGCATAGGCTCTCTTCAAGCGCTGTTTCCGGTATAGCTGAGGCCTTGCGTCCGGATTGTGCCTCGTTCGGCTTCGGCAATGCGTTTCTGTCGGTTTTCCCGTTTGCCGTCAGCGAAATCGCGTCCACCTGCACAAAGAAAGCAGGAATCATATGAGACGGCAGTGTTTGTGAAAGCTGGTTCCGGAGCGCTGCTTTTTCAATGTTTTGATCCGCCGTATAATACGCGCAAAGCTCTTGAAGTCCGCCCTCGGAAACCGCTAGCACAACCGCTTCATGAATTTCGCTGAGGCTGAGCATAACCGTTTCAATTTCTTTCGGCTCAATGCGGTAGCCGCGGATTTTCACCTGATCATCAGCCCGGCCGATAAATTCAAGCGTACCGTCAGAAAGTCTTCGTACGACATCTCCGGTTTTGTACATGAGGCTGCCCGGTGAATATGGATTTTCTACAAATCTCTCGGCTGTCAGCTGAGGCCTGTTGAGATATCCTCTCGCAAGCCCCTGTCCCGTGATATAGAGCTGGCCACTCGCTCCTTGAGGCACAAGCTGTAACGCCTCATTTAAGACAAGCGCGCCGGCATTCGCAATCGGCTGTCCGATTGTCGGGCGTTTCGCGAATGCGCCCGGTTCAGACAGATTAACCCGTCCGGCGATGGCGCCGATCGTTGCTTCAGTCGGGCCGTAGTGATTGATAAATTCGGTATGCCCATACACCTTGCGGAAGGCGAGAACATCCGCCGGGATGATTTTTTCTCCTCCCAAGACAATCAAGCGCAAGGATTCAAAGTTTGGCTCTTTTGTAAAGCTGGCCGTGTTCACCATCGTATGGAACAGAGACGGTGTCAGTTTGATATATGTGATCCCGTGTTCCTTGATATAACGCCCAATTTCATCCGGTGCCGTATAGGTTTCCTTCGGCACGATGTGGAGCTCGCCCCCTGCCAGAAGAACAGGGAACATGCTCGTATAGCCCAGGTCGAATGCGTAAGACGAAAGCAAAACAGACTTATCGGTTTCCGTCAGGCCCGCCTCATGATTAAACCAAGAAACATAGTTTGTCAGATTGCGATGCTCGATCTGCACCCCCTTCGGCTTCCCGGTCGTACCTGACGTATAAATGACGTATGCAAGATTACGAGATCCGGAAATCGGTGATGGGCGCTCCTTGCTTTCATTTCTCCACGCTGCGTCATCAAGGTTGACGATTATTCCTTCATATTGCCCAATGGCCGTCATATTTCTTTCGTTCACGACCGCAATTCTCGCTCCGCTGTCCTCTAATGAATAGCGGATCCGTTCTTCAGGCGTATCAGGATCAATCGGAAGGAAAGCCGCACCCGCCTTCATGACACCGAGAATCGATACCATGACCACAGCTGACCGATCCATGACAATCGCGACGATGTCTTCACTTCCTGCCCCTTGCGCACGAAGATGATGCGCCAGCTGGTTCGCCTGTTCATCAAGCTCGCGATAGGTCAGCAGATTTCCGCCAGATATCACCGCAGGATGATCAGGTGTTTGCTGGGCCTGTTTTTCGAAAAGAGCTGCAAAGGTTGCTTCAGTAATTTGAGTCATATGTCTTTCTTCAAGCAAAGCAGCCGTTTCTGCTGGTGAAAGCAAGTCTACATCAGACAGCCGAACGTTCGGATTAGCCGCGGCCGCTTTGATGATATTGACAAAGTGGCTGCTCCAGCGGCGGATGGTTTCGTCCTTAAACAGAGCAGTCGCATAGTCAAAGCTTAGGCCGATATCCTCTTCACGCTCGACCGCTTCCAAGGAGAGATCAAATTTCGCCACGTGATGAAGCATGGAATACGAAGAAATCTTCAAATCTCCTAATCTCAATGAAGGAATCTCCATGTTCTGCATGTTGAACATCACGCTGAACAGCGGACTTCGGCTTGTGTCCCTTATAAGCGGAAGCTTTTCAATCAGTTCCTCAAGCGGATAGCTCTGGTGCTCGAATGCTTGAAGGCTGGCTGTTTTGACCTCTTCCAGGAATTGCGCAAAGGTTTTATCTCCCGCAGGAGCCGTTCTTAGTGCCACCGTGTTGACAAACATGCCCGGCACACCTTGCAGATCAGGATGTGTTCTTCCCGCTGTCGGCGAGCCGACAATGATATCATCCTGTGACGCGTACTTAGAAAGGAGTACATTGAACGCTGCCAGCAAAAACATGTACATTGTCGTATCCGTTTCTGCCAAGAGTGATTTGATTTGAGCCGTGCTTTGCTTATCGAGCCCGAACATTACGCGCTCTCCCGCAAAGCTCCGTTCAGCAGGCCGTTCGAAATCCGCCGGAAGATCAAGAATCGGCAGCTCGCCTTTAAAGGTTTCGAGCCAGTATGCTTCATCTTTTTGATGATCAGCATGTTCTTTGTGCCAAACAGCGTAATCTTTATAGTGAATCTGCGGCAGCTCAAGATCAGCGCCTTGATATATTTTGGCGAGATCACCGATCAGAATGCCTGTTGAACTGCCGTCAGTGATGATATGGTGCATATCAATGAGCAGCAGGTGGCGTTCTTCCTCAAGCTGGACAAGCTTCGAACGGACGAGCGGCGCGCGGTTTAGTTCAAACGGCTGAATGAACGCTTTGATCATTTCCTCCGCGTCTTCTTCCCGTCCCTTGGCAGCCTCCAGCTGGAACGATACGTTTTTATGAACGGTTTGTACAACTTCTCCATCGATCATGTCAAACGATGTCCGGAGGATTTCGTGCCGGTTGATTAATTGCTGAATCGCATTTTCAAGCCGGTCTTTATCTACTTCTCCCTCCAGCAAAAGTACAGCGGGGACGTTATAGCTTGTGTTTGCTTGTCCAAGCTGATTGAGGATATACATTCTCCGCTGGGCCGGGGATACAGGATAATGCTGCTGATAAGGTGCTTGCTTGATCGGTTCAAACGTCTGCTCCTCCTTGCTTTCGTTCTCTTCCAAATACAGCGCCAGTTCTTGAATGGTCGGCTTTTCAAAAAGCACTTTAATCGGTACTTCCTTATGAAAATGCTCCTGGATTTTCGCCGTCATCATCATCGCTTTCAAAGAATGACCACCGATCATAAAGAAGTTATCGGTAACGCCTGCTTTGACGCCGAGTATCCCTTCCCAGATCTCCGCTAATTTCTTTTCACTCTCTGTTTCTGGTGCTGCGTACTCCGGCTGCGCGGTTTCTGATTGAGGCGCAGGCAGTTCTTTTTTGTTGATTTTTCCGTTTGGTGTGAGCGGCAGGCTGTCCATCTGAATCAAATGGGCAGGAACCATATAGTCAGGCAAAGATTGAGACAGTGTTTTTCTCAGCCCGCTCACAGACACTTCACGGTCCGCCGTAAAGTATGCGCAAATTTCATTTTCATCTGCTTTGTTCTTGCGGATGATCACGGCAGCCTCTGTCACATGCTCTGCCATGTTCAGTTTTGTTTCAATTTCGCCAAGCTCAATTCGGAAGCCGCGCACCTTCACTTGATTGTCGATTCTTCCTAAAAACTCGATATTGCCGTCCGGCAGCCATCTTGCCAAGTCGCCAGTGCGATAAATCCTTTCACCCGGTCTGAACGGATCTTCGAGAAATTGCTTCTCCGTCAGCTCAGGGAGATTCACATATCCTCGCGCTACACCGATTCCGCCGACGCACAGCTCGCCGGGTGCGCCAAGTGGCTGCAGCCGCTGCTGCTCATCCATGATGTAGGCAGTCGAATTTCCGATAGGCTTCCCGATTGGAATAGAGCCGCTATACTCACGGTCGATCAGAAAACTTGTTGAAAACGTCGTGTTTTCAGTCGGGCCGTATCCGTTCCACAATGAAAGCGACGGCGATGCCTGTTTCACTTTGCTGACAATATGCGGCACGAGGGCGTCTCCCCCGATAATTAAATGGCGCAGTGTGCCGAACATGCCGGCATCCTTTGCGGCAAGCTGGTTGAATAAAGGTGATGTCAGCCACATGGCCGTGATTCTCTGTTCTCGCAGGAATGCTGCAAATTGTTTCGCATCAAGCAGCGTCTCTTTTTTGACAGGGTAAAGCGCTGCGCCATTCAGCAGTGCGCCGAATACTTCAAAGGTTCCGGCATCAAAGCTGACAGCTCCCGTTTGCGCCATGCGGTCCTCTTCATGGACAGGAACATACCCGCCATTTTTGACGAGACGAAGAATGCTTTTATGTTCAATCATGACGCCTTTCGGTTTGCCCGTCGAACCAGATGTGTACATAATGTACGCCAAATCAGTCGGTGCGGATGGCAGATTGAGATTGTCAGCCGCTTCGCTCTCTTCAAAACCGCTGTCCAGTGTAAGTACCGGCACTTGCAGCTGATGTGCCTGCTCTGTATAAGACTTTCCGGCCAATACCATCCGAATGGAACTGTCCTCCGCCATGAAACGAAGACGATCCTCAGGAAGCGCTGGATCAAGCGGCACATAGGCGGCGCCTGCTTTTAACACAGCCAGCATGCCAACAACGGTTTCTGCCGATCGGTCGTTCATTATCGCGGCTGTTTCCCCTTTTTGAAGACCTTGTTCGACAAGCTTTCTAGCCAGACGGTTAGCCGCTCTATTCAGCTCACGGTACGTCAGCTCGACTCCTTCATATACGACAGCAGTGCTCGCCGGCGTCCGTTGCGCTTGCTCTTCAAACACTTGATGAACGGCCATTCCTTCAGGGAGTTCGGCTTTCGTACGGTTAAAGACCTCGACAATTTGCTGCTGCTCTTCGTCTCCCACAAGCCCGTACTCACGCACAAAAGCGGCCGGCTGATCGACAGCTGCTTCCATCATGCGGGTAAGGTGCTCCGCTGTCCGTTCGATAAAAGCGGAATCAAAGGCAGCTCCGTTATATTTGATTTTGACGGTCCACGTTTTGCCAGGATACACAATCAGGTTGAAATCGAAGCTCGTTTGCTCAAATGCACTTTCTACCTTGATAGAAAATCCGAGGCGGTCTTCCATGCTGCCGTTTTCAAGCTCTTGGTCCAGCGGATAATTTTCAAACGCTACCAGATGGTTCAAGAGATTGCTGTCGAGCGCTGAGCGTTTTTGAATCTCATAGAGCGGCACGTAATCGTAACGCTCCGCCTCTACTGCATGCTGCTGAACAGCTGAGAAAATATCAGCGAAAGCAGCATCTTGATCTACTTTTACCCGCACTGGAATGGTGTTGATAAACAGCCCCGCCATCGTTTCAATCCCGTTGATTTCAGACGGCCGTCCCGATACGACCGTGCCGAAGACAACGTCCTTCGTAAAGTTGTATTTACTGAGAACAATGCCCCAAACAGCCTGAAACAGGTTAGGCCCCGTCACTTGATGGCGGTTTGCGGTTTGCTGAATGCGGGCAACCAGTGTTTCGTCCCATGTAAATGAATATTCTTTATTGACGTATTCATCTTTGTTCTCAGGCAGGCGGCCTGGGAGCACGCTCGGCTGTTCAAAACCCGCCAAGCGTTCGCTCCAGTAGCTCTCTGCTTCTTCATTGTCCTGTTTTCCAAGCCACTTGATGTAGTCGGAATAAGGCTTGCCCTGGCCGTTTGCCGGTGTCCGGCCTGCTCTGAGCGCTTCATAGTTTTGGAACAGGCTTTTCATGAGTACGCCCATGCTCCAGCCGTCCATCATAATATGATGATTGCTCCAGACAAGATACAGCTGTTCTGCATCAAGACGGAAAACCGCCACCTTGAACAAAATGTCTTTTGCCAGGTTAAAACCTTGGCGCTGCACGTCTTGTTTATAACGCTCGATGTGCTCTTTTTGGCGGTCTCGGTCCGCATGACTGATATCTTCATAGTGCACCTTTGTTTTGCGTTCCGCTAATACAACCTGACGCGGTTTTTGCAGCTGCTGGTGCACAAATACCGTACGGAGAATATCGTATGACCGAATCAGTTCATTGACGCTTTTCTCAAAGATTTCAAGATCAAAAGCACCGTGAATCCCAAGCTCTAATTGTGTGAAGTACGAGGAAGAATGCGGATCAAGCATCGCATGATACAGCATTCCCTCCTGCATCGGTGTCAGTGCGTACACCTTTTGAATCGATTTTTTGCTCATATGCCACCTCTATTAGAAAATTTCCATTAATTTATCCAGCTCATCCAGCGTCAAATCATCATCGCCAAGGTCACTCGGCGTCAGTTCCGTTCCATCTTGAGATAGGCAATGTTCAATGACTCTGAGAAGATGGGCTTTAAAGCTGTCGCTGAATGTCTTTATCGTTTTTTCATGAAATTCAAGAGAATGATAGGCCAGTGTCATCGTCAGTTTTCCGTTTTCGATGTATCCGACAACATCGAGCGCGTTCGGTTTTTCTGTTTCCGGGCTTAACGACTGTCCTGACGGCAGCTCTGATCTCGTGAACAAGCCTGCATCCGACATTTCATCGAACTGTCCTAAATAGTTGAAGCTGACATCCGGCTGAATCGAGAACGCCACATCTTCTTTATGTTCCGGCGCCGTCAGATAGCGCAGAATGCCGTATCCGACTCCCTTATTCGGCACATGTCTGATATCTTCTTTCATTTGCTTCAGCTGGTAGCCCAGATCATCCGCATGCTTCATATCGAGCACCATCGGGTACATACTAGTAAACCAGCCGACTGTGCGGGAAATGGTCAGGTCTTCTATGATTTCTTCACGTCCATGCCCCTCTAAATGAACACTTACTTGATCCTGACCTGTCCACTCCTTCATCGCCAACCCGAATGCCGTCAGCAAAATATCATTCATTTCTGTGTGATATGCCTCATGCACCTTTGTGGTAAGCTGTTCTGTCTCTTCAGCAGTCAGCGAAAATTCGATTGTCTTTGTATGTTTCATTCGCTGATCACCAGATTCACGATCTTTCGGAAGCTTTGCCGCGACAGTCTGTTCTTCAAGCTGTCTCCAATACTCTTTTTCTTTCAAAAAGGCCTTGGAGTTCGCAAAGTCTTGCAATCTCTCTGCATACTCCGCAAATGAATGTGTTTTCTGCGGGAGAACCGGTTCATTGCCTTGCTCAAGCTGTGTATAAACCGCGGCGAAATCCTCCAGTAAAATCCGCCATGACACACCGTCAACCACTAAGTGGTGAATGGCAAGGAGCAAGTGGTCTCCGTCTTCTGCTTGGAACAATCCAGCTTTTAACAAGCCGCCTTCCTGCAAGTCGATGCTGCTTTGCAGTCGTTCCGCTTCTCTCTCTATGCGGTCTTCATAATCTTTCGCTTGGCCTTCAATCTGAATGATCTCTAATTGAGCTGAAGCAGCATCAAGTCCTCTGTTGTATTGAACGATAGTTCTCGGCTCCTCATGGTAGACCATACGGAGTGCATCATGGTGCTCGATCAGCGCCTGCAACGTTTTCTCCACCCGTTCAGGATCAAATCCTTTTTTGGCGTGAAGCATCACTGATTGGTTCCAATGGTGCTTGTTCGTGAAGTTCTTTTCAAAGAACCAGCGCTGAATCGGTGTCAGGATGACTTCGCCCTCCACTGGGCCTTGGTCCGCCTGTTTGCCTTCGGCACGCTCCACGTATTGGGTGAGCTCTTCGATCGTCGGGTGCTGGAAAAGGTCTTTCATTTCCAGCTTCCAGCCGTGCTGGTTCAAGCGGCTCGCCATCTGGATTCCTTTGATGGAATCTCCGCCAAGCGAGAAGAAATTGTCGATGACACCGATCTCCGGAATGCCGAGCACATCCTTCCAAATACCGACAAGCAGCTCTTCCATATCCGTTGCCGGCGCTTTGTATTCTCCGCTTCCCGCTTCGATGTCCGGCTCCGGCAACGCTTTGCGGTCAACCTTTCCGTTTGCCGTAACTGGAAGCTCGTTCAGCGTCACCCAGAACGCCGGGATCATGTAGTCCGGCAGGGCTTCCTTCAGTGCTAATTTCAGCGCTTCTATGTCAGCTGTTTCCGGTGTCACATACGCCGCGATCGCTGTATTGCCGCCTTTATCTTTGACAGCTGTCACCGCCGCATCCTGTACCTCAGAAAGCTGGGCGAGCTGGACTTCGATTTCTGAGAGCTCGATCCGGTAGCCGCGGACCTTGACCTGCTGGTCGATCCGGCCGATGTATTCGATGCCGCCGTTCACCCATTTCACCGAATCGCCGGTGCGGTACATGCGTTCACCCGGCACAAACGGATCAGCGACAAACCGCTTCGCGGTTTCGTCTTCTCGATTCAGATAGCCGCGCGCCAGGCCGCGTCCCGCCACGCAAAGCTCTCCGGCTACGCCTTCCGGCTGCACCTGATTGCCCTCGCCAAGAATGTACACTCTCGTATTGGCGATCGCCTGCCCGATGGAAAGCGAGCCTTCCTCCGGATTGATTTCTGTGCTCGTGGCAACGACCGTATTTTCTGTCGGCCCGTAGTTGTTGACGAGCGTGTACGGCTGTTTGACCGCACGCTTCAGCTTGTCTCCTCCAGTCAAGAGGACACGGAGTGATGTGTTCTCAAGCTCCATGAACTGTTCCGCCAGTTGCGTCGGCAGGAACGTGATCGTCACGCCGTGCGTTTCGAAATAGTCGTTCAGGCGGACGATATCGAGGCGGATCGCTTCATCAATGACGTGAAGCTCGGCGCCGATTGTCCAGGTCGGGAACATCTCCCAAATGGAGGCGTCGAATCCAAAGCCCGCGTACTTCGCACTGCGGTCCTCCTCTATCATGCTAAACGCGTCATGGTGCCAGAAGCACAGGTTCACAAGCGCATGGTGCTCGACCATGACACCCTTCGGCTGTCCGGTCGTTCCAGACGTGTAAATCATGTAAGCGAGGTTCTCTGCGTTTGTATCCGTCTCTGGATTTTCTTCATCGTTTTCATCTAGCGGCAGGCTTAGAATCGTACGATCCCCGTCGAGAAGAATGACGTCTCCTGAGAAGCTATCCGGAACTGAAATGCCTTCCTGTTTCAAGAGAAGCTTCGCGCCGCTGTCTTGTAAAATATAGTCAATCCGCTGATCCGGATAATCAGGATCAACCGGTACAAACGCCGCTCCCGCCTTTAAGACGCCGAGCACCGCAGCGGACATTTCCAGCGACGGCTTCGTGAGAACGCCGACGCGCTCATCCGCGCTGATGCCGCAGTCGATCAGAATCCGTGCAAGACGGTTTGCCTTCGCATTCAGCTCGCCGTACGTCCATGACTGTCCGTTGAATGTGACAGCCTGGCGGTCTTTGTGGCGCTGAGCGGTCTCTTCGAATAGCTGATGAACGGTTTTATCTGTCGGCACAGGAAGGTTTTTGCCCTTCCATGCGTCGAGAAGCGTTTGTTTTTCTGTTTCATTCACAAGTGACAGGCTGGAAAGCTGCTGATTCGGGTTGTCGGTGACAGCATCTAGAAGCTGCATCCAGTATTGCTTCCATCGTTCAATCGTTTCCGGCTTAAACAGCGCTGTATTGTATTCGAGTACGAACGTAAGCCCTCCATCGGTTTCGTCAGCGGTCAGTGTAATGTCAAACTTGGCCGTTTTCCGTTCAAACGGATGCGGCTCCAGCTGAATCCCTTTCATCGTTAGATCCTTGATGTTCGCATTTTGCATTGAAAACACTGCATCGAATAACGGATTTCTGCTCGTGTCACGCTGAACCTGTACGTTCCCGATCAAGTCCTCAAGCGGGTAATCTTGCGCATCAAAAGCGCTGAGTGCCGTTTCTTTCACTTCGCTAAGATAGTCAGCAAACGTCTTTTCACCTTTCGGATACGTGCGCAACGCCAACGTATTGACGAACATTCCGATGACGCGGCTGACGTCAGCTTGGGATCGTCCGGCTACCGGTGAACCGACGATGATATCGTCTTGCCCGCTCAGTTTTGATAAAAACGCACTGTATGAAGCGAGAAGCACCATGTACATTGTGGAATCCGTTTCTTTTGCAAGTCTGCGCAGGGCATCAACTTTGCCCGCTTCTAATGAAAATGCAATGCGGTTTCCCTCAAATGTTTGAACGGCAGGCCGGCTATAGTCAGTCGGAAGCGTCAGCACCGGCAGCTCTCCTTCCAGCTCCTTCAGCCAATGCTCCTCTTGCTTCTTGTAAAGCTCAGACTGAATGAACTGCTGCTGCCACACGGCATAATCCTTATATTGAATGCGGAGCGGCTCAAGGGTTTCTCCATCGTACAGCTTTGAAAGCTCCTCAATGAGCACGCCGACAGACGCACCATCAGAAATAATATGATGCATATCGAACAGCAGCACATGCTCAGTGTCTGAATGCTTGATCAGCCCCATTCTGAACAGCGGAAGCCGATCGATTTTGAAAGGCTTGATAAACTCAGAAACGATCCGCTCTGTCTCTTCCTCTGCGGCTTCGAAATATGCCATCTCACATTCAGCTTCTTCCCAGATTCGCTGCACCGTTTCTCCATCTTTTATTTCAAACGTGGTTCTAAAGGCTTCATGACGCTGCATTAACTGCTTCATCACGCTGTTGAGCCTTTCAACATCAAGCTCACCTGTAAGGCGCAGAACCGCCGGCATGTTATAGCTCGTTTCCGCTCCTTCAAGCTGCTGGAGCACGTACATCCGTTTTTGCGGTGAAGAAACAGGATACGTATCTTGTTTCTTTGCCGAGCTGATGCTGATGACTGTCCCTTTTTCAGCAGAGTCAATCACCTGTGCCAAGCCCTCAACCGTTGGTGACTGGAAGAGATCTTTGAGTGACAGCTCAACGCCCAGTTCCTGATGAACCAAGGCAAGCATCTTCATGCCTGCTAATGAATGTCCGCCTATGTCAAAGAATTGGTCATAAACGCCGACTTGTTCAGCCTGAAGCACATGCGCCCAAATGTCTGCGACTTTTTGTTCCGTTTCATTGCGAGGCGCAACATATGAAACACCTCTTGAGACGTTGGCATCAGGAAGCGGCAGCGCTCTCCGGTCGATTTTTCCGTTCCCGGTCAGCGGCAGCTCGTCCATTTGGATAAACACCGCAGGAACCATATAAGCCGGCAGATCCTTCGCGGCATGCTCTCTTAGCTCTTGAGATGAGATTTCTCCCTCTCCGACAAAGTACGCGCAGAGCAGTTTGTCTCCCGCGCCTTGATCAACAGCAAGCACAACACTCTCTTGCACGCGGTCGTGGGTTTGCAGCTGATGTTCGATTTCTCCAAGCTCGATGCGCTGTCCGCGGATTTTCACCTGGTGGTCGATCCGCCCGATAAATTCGATATCGCCATTCGGCAGCCATCTGGCAAGGTCACCCGTTTTATACATGCGTTCGCCGGATGCAAACGGATGCGGAACGAATTTCTCCTCAGTCAGTTCAGGACGGTTGTAATAGCCTTTCACGAGCCCTTCGCCGCTGACGCATAGCTCCCCGGCGATCCCGGCAGGCTGCACGTGTCCCGCCCGGTCAAGGATGTATACTTCCGTATTGCTGACCGGTTTTCCAATCGGAACAGACAGCGTGTGCTCCTCCAATTCATCAACCGGATGATACGTCGCGAAAACCGTGCTTTCAGACGGCCCGTACATGTGAAGGAGCTTGCCTTTTCCGACAATTTGCAAAGCTTTTCTTACATGCTCAACTGAAGCCCGCTCCCCGCCAAACATAATCTTGCGCAGCGTTGACAAGCACGCCGGATTCAAGTCCACAAGCAGGTGGAACAAAGCGGTTGTAATCATAAGAATGCTGATGTTCTCCCGCTCAATAACGCGAGACAGGCGAGCCATATCCAAAACTGTTTCTTTCGGTATCAGCACAAGCTTGGCACCGTTTAACAAAGAACCGAACATATCAAACATAAACGCGTCAAATACGTAATTGGAAAGTCCGAGAATCGTATCTTGTTCTGTAATGCTGAGATAATTCGTTTCCTTCACCGTGCGCAGAATATTAGCATGTGTCACGATATTTCCCTTCGGTGTTCCTGTCGTTCCGGAAGTATACGTCAGGTTGGCCATCGCCGCAGAATCAAGAGGCAGTGCAAGATTTTGCACATCGGCATGATAGCTTTCTTCCTCATCTGCAAGCACGATAACGCCGCTAAATTCCGCTTCTTCTGCTAAAGCCTTTAATTTTTTCTGAGTGAGAAGCACCTTCGCTCCGCTGTCGCGGAAGAAATGCTGCATCCGCTGAATCGGGTGCTCCGGATCAATCGGAACATAAGCCGAACCTGTCTTTAATACCGCGAGGATCGACACAATCATGTCCATTGACCGCTCGCATAAGACAGCCGCTGTTCTGCCTTCGCCTGCCCCAAAAGAAAGAATGCCGCGCGCTAACCGATTGGCCCGTTCATTCAGCTCACGATAGGTAAGTGATTCGCCTTCATATTGAAGTGCCGGCTGGTCTGGCGTTTTCGCCGCTTGCTCTTCAAACAGCTGAACAATTGTCTTGTCTTTCGGATAAGGTGTTCTTTCCGGGTTGAACTGCTGAATTTGCGAAGCAGCCTCCTCTTCGGAAAGAAGTTTGTACTCAGAAATCTGTTTCTCAGGCTCAGCAGCAGCATCTTCAAGCAAACGCGCAAAATGCGTAAGCAGCCTGTCTGCCGTGCTTTGTTTAAACAGCTTCGTGCTGTAGTCCAAATCAAGCTCAATGCCCTCATCGGTTCCTCTTGCCTGCATCGTCAAATCAAATTTTGCAATCTTGAAGTTAGTCTCATGAACAGACAAAGACAGATCGCCGACAGCCGGAATGCCCTCTGTCGCATTTTGAAGACTGAACATCGTGTCAAACAGCGGATGTCTGCTTACATCACGCGGAATGTTCAAATCTTCAACAAGCCACTCAAACGGATAATCCTGATGAGAAAAAGCATCCAGCACCTGTTTGCGGACACGCGTGATCAAATCGGTAAACGTCTCATCCTGCTTCACTTCGCTGCGAATCGCGAGCGTATTGACGAACATCCCGACAATCCCCTCTGTATCGGAGTGGTTTCTGCCCGCTGACGGCGTGCCGACAATGATGTCATCCTGCCCTGTATACTTTGACAAAAGCGTATAGTACGCGGACAGCATCACCATATAAAGCGTGGCGCCGTTTTGTTCAGCCAAACGATTTAGGCGATCCTTTAAGCCCGCATCCAGCTTGATCGACACCCTGTCTCCTTCAAAGCTTTGAACAGGCGGTCTCGGGTAATCGGACAGAAGCTGAAGCACCGGAAGCTCGCCCGCAAAGGCTTCCTTCCAATACGTCCGGTCCTTCTGGTACCCTTCAGCAGCCTGTCCGCTTTGCCACACGGCGTAATCCTTATACTGAAGACGAAGCTCAGGAAGCTGTTCGCCTTTATATAACCGTGCTAACTCCTCCAAAATAATGCCGATGGACACACCGTCAGAAATCAAATGGTGCATGTCAAACAGCAGCATATGACGGTTCTCTTCTAACTTCATCAAGCCGATTCTGAACAGCGGCGCTTTCGCCAAATCAAATCTCCGGACGAATGAAGTCATAATTTCCTCATCGGAGCGGCCGCCTCTTTCCATCAACTCGACTTTGAAATCGACACTGTCATGAATGTTCTGTCTAGGCGTGTTGTTTTCAAGAATAAATGACGTTCTCAGAGACTCGTGGCGGCGGATTAACCCTTGAAATGCCCGCTCCAGCTTTTGAATCTCTAAAGGCCCTTCCAAAATCGCTGCCGCCGGCATGTTGTATCCGACTCCCGCATCCTCAAACTGGCTGACGATATATGTTCGCTGCTGTGCCAATGAAAGCGGGTAATGCTCCTGTTTTTCAGCAGGTTCAATTGCTGCAAATGCCCGGCTTTCTCTGTGATCGGCTTCCTCTGCAAGAGCGGCAATCGTCGGATGCTCAAACAAATATTGAAGCGGAATCTCAGCGCCTGTTTCCTTATGAATCCTTGTTAAAAGCGTCATTGCCTTCAATGAATGCCCGCCCGTTTCAAAGAAATTGTCAAAGATCCCCGCTTTTTCAACATTGAGCACATCCTGCCAAATGGCTGCGATTGCTTTTTCCGTCTCATTTCGCGGCGCCGTATAGGCCGTTCCGCTGATCGCCTTCACCTCTAGTGCAAACAGCTTGCGGCGGTCGACTTTGCCGCTTGGCGTGAGCGGAATTTCTGTGATTTCTGTAAAGTAAGCCGGCACCATGTAGTCAGGAAGCTGTCTGGCCGCGTGTGCCCGCAGGCTGGCTGGAGCAAATTCGCTTCCAGGCTTCTGCACAACATATGCGCTGACCTCGAGATTTCCCTGTTCATCAGGACGTGCCAAAACAACGGCTTTCGCAACGTCAGACGCCTGCTGAATAACGGCTTCAATTTCCCCAAGCTCAATCCGGTATCCGCGGACTTTGACCTGGTCATCCTCTCTTCCTAAATATTCGATTGTTCCATCTGGAAGCCAGCGCACCACGTCTCCGGTCCGGTACATCCGATCGCCTGGTACGAATGGATCTTGTAAAAACTTCTCAGCCGTCAATTCAGGCAGATGTAAATAACCACGGCCTACACCATCGCCCGCGATATAAAGCTCGCCCGCCACGCCTTCCGGCTGCAGCCGGCCTTTTTGATCCAAAATATATAAGCGGTTGTTCCCCAGCGCTTTCCCGATCGGCACATACGCTGATTGAACAGCATTCTCCGGGATAACCGGATGAACAGATGCGTCCACACATGTTTCGGTCGGCCCGTACACATTGGTCAAACGCGGCGCTATGCCGGCTTCTTTAAACAGCTTCAGCAGCTTGTCCGCAACGACAGACGATAAACCCTCTCCTCCAATCAGCAGGTGCTTCAGCTTTAAGCCTTCAAAATCGCCAGCTGCTATCAGCATTTGCAGATGGGCCGGTGTTCCGTCCGTTGCCTCAATGCAGTGCCTGCGATAATACGCAGCTAGGGCAGATCCGTTCGTCACTGTTTTCTTCGGTACAATATAAAGGGTTTGTCCCAAAAGAAGCGACGCGAAAATCTGCTTCACTGACGCATCGAAGTGGAATGGCGCAAGCAATGCCATCCGCAGTGTTTGGCTGCCGCTTTGGTAAATCGTCTGCTGCAAAGATTCAACCAAATGATGAACCTGGCGATGCTCGATCATAACGCCTTTCGGACGTCCGGTTGTTCCCGATGTGTAAATAATGTAGGCAAGGTTCCGTGCGTATACATCTGCATTCAGGCTTTCGCCAGCACCTTCCGCAATCGCCTGATCAAAATCAATCAATTCAGCATCGGCCGCAGGAGCTTCAATCTGCGATTCAGTCAGGATGAAGTCCGCCCCGCAGTCCTCCAAAATATATTGAATGCGCTCCGCAGGAAAAGCGGGATCAATCGGCACATAGGCTCCGCCGGCTTTTAAAATCCCCATGATAGACGTAATCATCCGTTCAGAGCGTTCAAGCAGAACCGCAACAGGTCTGTCAGGGCCAACGCCTTTCTGTTTCAGCACATTGGCGATGCGTGCAGATTGCTCATGTAACGTTCGATAGGACAATGTGCGATCTTCAAATACAACCGCTGGATGATCAGAAAGCTGCTCAGCCTGTTCTTGGAACAGCTCTGGAATCGTCATATCCTTACGATAGCTGACAGATTCACCGCCGGCCCTCACAAGCAGCTTCTCTTTCTCCGCTGCAGAAATCAGCGTTAATTCATCAATGATATGATCTGGATGCAATAATGCGTTCTCCAGCATCGTAATCATGCGTTCACAAACAATTTTGATTTCTTCACGTGAAAATAAATCAGTGCGGTAATCAAAATCAATGGTGAGTTTCCCAGTATCCCATCGATCCTTTACATGAATTGATACATCATTTAATCCGCTGCCGCTGAAAATCGGCTCAGTCAAAAAGGCCAGATTCTCTTCTTTCTGCCACTGCATCACCTGATATTCAAGAGAAACCGTAAACAGCTTGGTCAGAGAGCTCTTTGTTTCACGCAAATCGTTGATCAGGAGATTATACGGGTACTTTTGGTGACGAAGTGTTTTCATGAGATCCTTCATCCGGTCTTTGACAAAATCTAAGAACGCCTGCCCGCCGTCAATGTTCGTCCGCAGCGGAACCGTTGATACAAACATGCCAAGCATCTGCTTCTCTTTCGCATTTGTCCGGTTGCCCATAAAGGTTCCCGTCACGACATCATTCTGGCCGCTGATTCTGTACAAATAGGCGGCGAGCACCGATTGAAACACCGAAAGAACGCTGACCTTGTTTGCCTCACAAAACGATAGAAGCTGCTGATGAAGCGTTTCAGGCACATCTTTAGAAAACCGCTCAGCCTCTAAACTTCCTCCTGCAGAGACATTCCGTTTCAGGGAAACAAGTTCAGGCACCGTTTCGAATTGCTTGTTCCAAAACGCCTTGTCCTTTTCAAACCGTTTTGATTGAGCATAGTCCTGTTCAGATAAAACATGATCGATAAATGAATGCGAAATGCCCTCTTTTGTTTCTGAGCCGCCGGCTAATTCTAAATAAATGTGCATAATCGCATTTCCGAGAATATTCATGGATATTCCATCAGAAATCACGTGATGAACATTTGCGTAAAACCATACTTCATTTTCCTTTATGGTGAACAAGGAAAAACGGAACAAGTCACAATCGTACAGCGGCAGAGGTTTTTTCGTTTCCTCCCGGCCCCATTGTGAAATAGACTCTATCGCATTCGGATCTCCAGTGGTGTCAGTATGTTTTATATCAACAGGCCGATACTCGCTAATATATTGAACGGGCTCTCCGTTTTCATTGAGACGCAAACGAAGGCGCATGGCGTCATTTCTGCGGATAAACGCTTGAATCGCCTGCTCCACAAGCTTCCAATCAATCTTTTCAGTTGAAACCAGCTTACCAATCCCCGCAAGATTTGAAATACTCGTGTCAGGATAAAATTTTTCTGTATACCAAATTCGTTTTTGTGCATCCGTTAAAGGGTAAAAAGTTATTTCCATATTGTCATACCTCCCCTAATCTTCAATAACCAGTGAACATGTGCAGCATATTTTCCCTTTCTTATCCATATAAGCTTTTAATCCTTATGAACTAACAGCCGAAAAAGCCCAAAGTACTACGTTTAAAAAGCAGTGCATCCAAACAAAAAAACAGATTGCCGCTGTCAAAACAACTGCCATCAATCATCATTGCGGGGTTTAACACAAGCAAATAAAGACCGCAAGATCTCTCATCCAAACACGATACAATTTTGGCTAATTATTCATTGTTTTCAATATTTTTTACCTTACTACCGTTCACTTTAAATGAAAAAAATGTTTTTATCACCGAAAAATGGGTGAAAAGTTTCATGCGGGATACCGAAAGATTCCAGTTTATTTACTGGGATATTTTTGCGGGATGCCGCAATAATTTCCACTAAACATTATTTACAGAAAAATAAAAATTTTTAAAATGATCCTTTCCGCTCCATCCCATTTATTGTTGAAAGCCATTTACAATCTTTACATCCCATATGTTTACCGCGCAAAAACCGAAAAACAGGCAAAAAAAAGGCACCCTTATTCAAGAGCACCTTACAATGATTCCTTTATGACATTTTTATCGATGTCAATCAGCTCCATATAGCCTTTCCCCCACTCATACATGGCATCAAGAATAGGCATCAGGCTTTCTCCTTGCGGGGTCAAGGAGTATTCAACCTTCGGCGGGACAACCGGATACACTTCCCTGTGAACAATCATATCCTGCTCAAGCTCTCTCAGCTGATTCACGAGGATCTTCTGCGTAATATCAGGAATCAAAGCTTTTAATTCATTGAACCGTTTCGTGCCTTCTTTTCCTAAATGCCACAAAATGAGCATTTTCCATTTACCGCCGATCACCGCAAGCGTTAATTCCTTCTCACAATTAAACCTTTTGTCGTCCATCCGGCTCAAAAGAAATCCCCCCTTAGTATATTTTTTGTATGTTAGATACGTATCATCACTTACTTACTTTTTTGCAGACTCCTTTTTATTATACTCACTCCTAAAACCAAGCGAAAGAAATCTGATTGCCTCTACTCACAGTATCCTCCAAGTAACTAGTTGACTTCAAAGTGCCTACTTCTCAGCAAAAGAGTGAACCTATAGAATGAAAAATAATTCGAAAAAGGGAGTGGATCAACAATGGAATTACAGCTGGCATTAGACCTCGTCAACATCCCGGAAGCCATCGAGCTTGTCAAAGAAGTGGAACAATACATCGACGTGGTTGAAATCGGAACACCGGTTGTCATTAATGAGGGCCTTAGAGCCGTTAAAGAAATAAAAGAAGCATTTCCGCAATTGAAGGTTTTAGCAGACCTGAAAATCATGGATGCCGGCGGATATGAAATCATGAAAGCATCTGAAGCAGGCGCTGACATTATCACCGTTTTAGGGGCTACAGACGATGCAACGATTAAAGGCGCAGTAGAAGAAGCCAAAAAACAGAAGAAGAAAATCTTGGTAGACATGATTAACGTGAAAGATATTGAATCCCGTGCGAAAGAAATTGACGCACTCGGTGTTGACTACATCTGCGTCCACACTGGATATGATCTTCAAGCAGAGGGCAAAAACTCTTTCGAAGAATTAACGACAATCAAAAATACCGTTAAAAACGCAAAAACCGCAATTGCGGGCGGGATCAAACTTGATACACTGCCAGAAGTGATCAAACAAAATCCTGACCTTGTCATTGTTGGGGGCGGAATTACAAGCGCAGCCGATAAAGCGGAAACAGCTTCAAAAATGAAACAGCTTATTGCCCAAGGATAAATCATATGAAAACGACTGAATTCGTAACGGAAATTCTAAACGAGTTACACCGTTCAACGGCTTATATTTCTAATGAAGAAGCTGATCAGCTCGCCGATCACATTCTATCGTCCCATCAAATTTTCACTGCAGGGGCCGGGCGGTCTGGCCTGATGGCAAAATCCTTCGCGATGAGATTGATGCACATGGGCTTCAACGCTCATATTGCCGGTGAGATTCTCACTCCGCCGCTCCGCGAGGGAGATCTTGTCATTATCGGCTCAGGATCAGGGGAGACAAAGAGCTTGATCCATACAGCTGCAAAAGCAAAAAGCTTACACGGGATCGTTGCCGCTTTAACCATCAATCCGGAATCAAGCATCGGAAAACAAGCGGATCTCATCGTCAAAATGCCCGGGTCCCCTAAAGACCGGTCAAACGGAAGCTATAAAACCATTCAGCCAATGGGTTCATTATTTGAGCAAACATTGCTGCTATTCTATGATGCAGTGATTTTAAAACTCATGGAGAAAAAAGGACTCGATTCTGAAACCATGTTCACCCACCACGCAAACCTTGAATAGCGTCACACAACCGGCCTGTAGATCAGGCCGGTTTTATTATTTTCCAAATAAAGCTTTAAACCTAAAAACCCGATAAGTAATATGACCTACAAATCACAAAAAGGAGGAATTATGTTGATAAAACAACTAAAGCTTAAGCTAGGAACAAAAATTCTCTGCATGGTTTTCGTGATTATTCTTTTGTTTTCGGTATCAGTCGGTACTGTAATGCTTAAGGAAATTACAGAAAGCATGAAACAAATGGCGACTGAAAAAGCGAAAGGCGATCTCGCTTTAAGCAGCATTTATATTGATGATGTCATTTCAGGGGACTGGCAAGTAAAAAACAATAAGCTGTATAAAGGCAAGATCCAAATCAACGGAAATGAAGATATTGTTGATCTGCTTGGTGAAAAAACAGGTGATACGGTTACCATTTTCCAAGGAGATACTCGTGTTGCAACCAATGTCATGAAGAGCGGCGAAAGAGCTGTCGGCACTCAGGCTTCTTCTGAAGTTATTGACGCTGTTTTAAAGAGCGGAAAACGATTCTACGGACAAGCAGACGTGGCAGGCTCCTCTTATCAGACGGCATACATGCCTTTAAAAGATCAAAACGGGGACATCATCGGCATGCTGTATACCGGAGCCAACCAAAGCATTTTAGCATCGCTTACCAAGTCACTCTTCGCTCAATTCGCTATCGTTCTTGCTATCGTCATTATTGTATCAGTCATCCTTGTCCTGCTTTTCACCAGAAGAATCAATAAGCGGCTCAACGCTTTAAAATATGCCTTTGAAAGTGCTGGAAACGGAGATATGACAATAAAGGTATCAGATAAATCCGGTGATGAGCTATCAGAACTCAGCGTCTATTACAATAAGATGAGAATGAAACTGAACAATACCATTCAAACCGTGCAGCAATCAGCCCTTCAGCTTGCGTCAGCCTCCCAGCAGCTCTCAGCCGGAGCAGAGGAAACAAATCAAGCTTCAGAAAAGATCACAGAAGCTGTACAGCACATTGCAAATGGAGCCCAGCATCAGATCACCCGAATCGAAAACAGTGAAAGCTCGCTGAAACAAGCTTCAGCAGACATACGGGATATTTCTTCAAATACTGCTGCTATTGCTGACAAAGGACAGCTTGCGCAATCAAAAGCCGACATTGGACAAAAGGAAATTGCAGATGTACAGGCACAAATGGATGCGATACACCATTCGATTCAGAAAAGCGGGGAAATCATACAGCAGCTGGACGGCCGCTCTAAACAAATTGAACAAATTTTATCCGTCATCACCCAAATTGCCGATCAGACAAACCTGCTTGCGCTGAATGCAGCGATTGAAGCTGCCAGAGCCGGTGAACATGGGAAAGGCTTTGCTGTTGTTGCCGATGAAGTACGTAAATTAGCGGAAGAGTCTCAACTGTCTGCAGGACAAATTTCAACATTAATTACAGAGATACAAAAAGATATGAACCAATCTGCAAGGTCAGTTGAGCATGTAAAAACAGAGGCTGCCGAAGGTGTCACCATGATCCAGCGCACAAAAGATGCATTTAAGGAAATTGCAGCCGCAACAGGTGAAATCAGCGCCGAGATCAGTGATTTATCAGCATCTGTATCAAACATTTCAGCCAGTGCGCATCAAATAAACGATTCCTTTGCAGCCAATACGGCTGACATTAAAGAATCTACAGAAAATACCCGGCAGGCCGCTGCATTAACAGAAGAGCAATTTGCTGCGATGGAAGAGATTACTGCAGCTTCTGAAACGCTATCTCAATTAGCTGAGGAGCTTACCGGTATCATAAGCCAATTTAAAATGATTGATCAACCTGAAAACGGCCGATGACTTACTATCATTATTGTAAATTGGCAACGGTATTTTACTGAAAACAAATATTTCGACCAGCTAAAATTACGATTTCTGCAATAAACTGAGTATAAAACATAAGATTTTAACCTTTACACTAAACGCTTTCTGGATTACTCTTGGATCAGTTTTTAAAGTTGCTAATTGCGGGAGGTGAACATCACGATGGACATCATAAAAACGATACTTCTCGTCATTGTCGTCATAGCAGCTGCAGCTGTCAGCCTGATAAAGGGAGACTTTTTCTCAGCTGATCAAAAAACGTCTCAAACGAAACAATATGACGAAACAATCGCCTTCCCTTCTGACCGTTATCCCGAAACGGCAAAACATATAAAGGATGCGATAAATGAGGGGCACTCAGATGTGTGTACCATCGACAGGGACGGAGCTGAGGAACGCCGTGAGCAATCATTAAAAGACGTACCGCCTAAAACGGGGTATGACAGAGATGAATGGCCAATGGCCATGTGCAAAGAAGGCGGTGAGGGAGCTTCTGTAGAATATATTTCTCCCACTGACAACCGCGGTGCAGGTTCTTGGGTCGGGCATCAGCTTACCGATTACCCTGACGGCACAAAGGTTTTATTCACGATTCAGTAAACAGTTAAAAGAGGAGGAACAGCACATTGATCAAGTCATGGAAGCCGCAAGAACTGTCGATTTCATATCATCAATTTACTGTATTTCAAAAGGATTCCGCACCTCCTGTCATGGATTGGACTGACGAAGCGATCGAAAAAGGATATGCTGCGGCGGACGGAGCAATTTCCTTTGAGGCTCAGAGAAATACAAAGGCATTTATTCTTTTGCGCCTTAACAGTTCAGAAACTGTAAACTCCTACGAAAAAAAAGTGACTGTTCCTTTTCATGTCACAGAAAACGGAATTGAGATTGAAAGCATTATGTCTAAAAGGCTGTCCTTTGATCTTCCTAAAGGGGACTATCAATTGACATGCTGGACTGTGCCGGCTGAGAAGTCAGATCTGCACGCCGACACTTATATTATTGATGCTGTTTCTGTGTAATGAAAAAGCCCTGAGAGAGTGACTCTCAGGGACTCTTATAAACTTTCTCCATTCGTCTTGATTACATCCTGATACCAATAAAAGCTTTTTTTCTTCAAACGTTTTAAATCATGTGTATTTTCTTCATCGCGATTGACATATACAAATCCATATCTTTTTTGGTAGCCATTCAGCCAGCTTAACAGATCAGTAAACGACCAGCTGCAATAGCCTATCAAATCGACACCGTCGCTGATGGCTTGTCTGCATTGCTCAAGATGCGAACGCAAATAATCAATTCGATAATCATCTTGTACAGTGCCGTCTTCAACCTTATCAAACTCACCCAAACCGTTTTCTGTGATAAACACTGGAAGCTGATAGCGGCTTGTAATTCGTCGAAGGCCGATACGCAATCCAATTGGGTCAATTGTCCAATCCCAGTTGCTCGTTGTCAGATGCGGATTTTTTTTCGTTTTAAATACTCCGGGTATCCCTGTTTCCTGGTTGGTCCCCTTTTGTCCTGTTGTATTCATTTTTCCTTCTGACACACCATCAAGCGGATTTCGTTCGTAGGTGATGGTCTGATAATAATTGACACCTACAAAATCAGGCTTCCCTTTGGCAAGCAGCTCCATATCTCCCGCTTCGATTGTCGGCGCCCAGCCCTGTTTTTCTAAATAGCGGAAAGGAATTTGCGGGTAGGTTCCCCAGCAATACATGTCAAGCCACCAATTGTTCATAAACTCTTCAGCATTTTCAAAAGCCAGTATGTCTTCTGGATGGCTAGATAAAGGATATGCCGGAGAATAAGCAAAGCTTGGACCTATTTTGCCTTCAGGCACATATTCCCTAAAAGATTCAATGGCCTTCGCATTAGCCAGGAACGCTATATGGTTTGCTTCGTAAAATCGTTTTCTGTCTTTCACTCCAGGCGGATGCATGGCTGTAAAAAATCCGTGATTAAAATTGTAGTTTTGTTCGTTTAACGTAACCCAATATTCTACTCTGTCTCCAAAACGTTTATAAAGAGTAATACAATAGTTATTAAAATCCTCTATGATATTTCTTGATTCAAAGCCGCCATACTCGTCCATAAGCGCCTGAGGCAAATCCCAGTGATATAAAGTCAGAACAGGCTCGATGTTATGAGAAAGCAATTCATCAATCAGGTTATCGTAAAACGCAAGGCCTGCTTCATTGACCTCCCCTTTTCCTTTTGGAAAAATCCGCGGCCAGCTGACGGAAAATCGATACGCTTTTAAGCCCATTTCAGCCATTAAAGCGACATCTTCTTTATAACGGTGATAATGGTCAACCGCAATATCGCCATTAGTTCCTTTGAACGTTTTGCCCGGTATTTTCGTAAACACGTCCCATACAGAAGGGCCTTTGCCATCTTCGTTCCAAGCGCCTTCAATCTGGTACGCTGCCGAAGCAGAGCCCCACAAAAAATGTTTCGGAAAAGATTCTGGATGCTGGTGGATCATAGTGTTTATCACTCCTGAACTATTGATAAACCTATAATAGGCTATGAAACGCGTTTCAGATCAACTCGATATTAGTCGCGGAACAGCTCAGCCAATATTTTTTCTCTTTGTCCAAGAAAATATCGTGTTAATTGAACATGTTCTGTATCCTCATATTCTGTATGATGTATTCTTCCACCATCAAAGCTTAAAATATTAGCATTGGGATAGCCCAGCAGAATTGGAGAGTGAGTCGCAATGATCATCTGTACATTTCCACCCTTCACCAAATCATATATAACTCTCAAAAAAGCCAGCTGCCTGGCTGGAGAAAGTGCTGCTTCTGGCTCATCTAAAAGATAAATCGCTTTTTCTTTAAAGCGATGACAGAATAGAGACATAAAGGACTCTCCATGTGATTGCTTGTGCAGCGGCCTCCCTCCATAAGAACGGTATGGCTGCGCAGCATCTAATTCCTTCTCATCCAGATGAAGAGAAAGATGATAAAACGATTCAGCTCTTAAGAAGAAGCCATTTGTTACCTTTGGGAGCCAAGATAAACGTATGTAATCTCCTAAATGAGAGTCCGACTCCTGTAATTCATAGACATTATTCCGGCTTCCGCCCGCTGTATTGAATTCACACTTATCTGCTATCGCTTCAAGCAAAGTAGACTTGCCAGATCCATTTTCTCCTACAAAAAAAGTCACTGGGCTAGTAAATAAAATTTCATTTAATTGACTGATAGCCGGAATAGAAAATGGAAATTTGTCAAAGTCCGAAATCTTATCTCGAAGAAGGGTAACCTTTTTTAAAAACATAGCATCTCCTTTCTATCACTCAGTTACAAATATATTGAGAAAAATCTTTTGCATCCATAAAAATACAGCCCATCCTAGTATTCCAACGCAGAATGCTAACCAGAACGGTACATGAAATTTCAGCAAAAACGCCAAAATAGCGAGTAAACAAACTGTAGCAGGGATTCCTGTAAGCACACCAGATGCAAATTGACTTAATTGTGCTGTTTTTTCACCCTGTAATTGCATCCAAAAAAGGCTTAATAAACTGACTAGGGGCAAAGCAGCGATGATTCCCCCGTAGGTCGGATGTCTTTTTGCTATTTCAGTAACAAAACCGATAATCAACGCAGAGATGATTACTTTGCTTAAAACTACCATTGTTTAGCTTCCTTACTTAAAAGTTCAAATGCCTTTTCAAGTAATTCCTTTTCTGATGTGCTCATTCGTTCAATTATATCTTTTAACTTCTCTTTATCTAGCTGTGTATGCTGTTCAAGAACAGATCTTCCTTTTTGTGTCAAGAAAACTAAAACCTTTCGTTCATCCTGCTGACTTCGCCGTTTAGCTAAAAATCCCTTTTGAATTAAACGTTTAGTATGCTCTGACGCTGTATTGTGAGAGACAGACAAGTATTCAGCCAAAGCCCCTATTGTTGCTTCGCCTTGCTTTTCAATATGCTGCATGAGCCGTATTGCCTGGTGAGAAATATTATCTTTATGTTTGTAATGTAATAAATAATAAATATCTGTCCACTGCTGATTTAGTTTAGCTATGAAATCCATTTCCATCATATCACTCCTTTATATCTTATTATACGATATAAACGGTTTGAACGATGTTATTTTCTAAATTACAACTTTTTCACAACAAAAAAGCACCCAATTTCCATTGGATGCTTACCGTCTTAATGCCTTTTTTCAAATTTATGCGCATGAGGATGGGGCTTTGGAACAAAGCCGTTTTGTTTCATCATTTCAAAGTGTTTGTCCATGTGATTTTTGATGTGTTCTCCTCTTTCTTTAGGCAGGACGCCGTATTGCACATATTTTGAGATTACGTCTTTGCGCTTTTTTAGTATGTCTGCTTCCAGCTGTTCAATTTCTTTCTTTTGCTGATCTGTCAGTGAAACATTAGCGGGAGGCTGCTGCTGTTTTTCAGCGGCTTCCGCTGTGCCGGTCAGAGAAATGACAGCCGCGACTATGAACATTGTGATGATATTGATTTTTATTCGTTTCATCCAATTTATTCCTCCAATCCTATTTTTCATATGTTTTGCTGCATTTCATTTTTTATGCATACAAAATAAAAAGAGCGAACCATTATTCGCTCTTTCTGATCTGTTCGTCATTATCAAGTTCTTCTTCACCCGGTGACGCGTAAGTGACATACGTTCCCGCGATTAAATCATGCAGTGTCCGTTTGTCTTCTCGCACGCCGATGAGAATCAGGCTGGCGATCAAGCCGAGTCCGAAGGTGATGCCGTAAACCAGGCCGGCAACAATAACCCGCAAAAACATCGTTAACAGGCTGACCTGTGATCCGTCTTTTTTTACGATTCTGATTCCGCAGATTCTTTTTCCGATAAGGTAGCCGTTCCAAAACACCGGCAGCAAAATAGAGTACAGCAGAACAATCAAACTGATGAACATGCTGTCATTCGGGTCTTTTCCTGTAATCAGCCAATAGATCAGCAAAAGAGGCACCGAGACAATAATGTAATCCAGCAATGAAGCTCCCAGTCTGATCCAGAATCCGGCTGGTTTGTAAATATTCATTTGACTCCCCCATTATGTTTTCAATATAGCTTTGATGGTTTCCATTTTTTTCTTATTGAATATATCATATGCCTTATGGACATCAGCAAGACTTAAATTATGCAGAAGATCAACTACATGCTTCTTCATCATTTCATACAGTATTGGCTAATTTCGGGGCCTGCTACTTCCTTCACTTTCACATGCTCTTTCCCTTGATGTGTCAGTGCTTTCATCCTTAGACAACTCCTTTTTTATCACTCCTTCCCTTCATAGCCGCTTTTAAACGCTCACACGCTTTTGTACACACAATTCGAACTTTTTGAAAACGTCATCAACATATTGCAACCCCTTATGTTCAATGCTATCTTTTTAGTTGATTAACAGATTGGGGGAAACAAAGGTGAAATCATTCATGCAATCCAAAGCCGTTATATTCAGTTTTACAATGGCTTTCTTTCTTATATTGACAGCCTGTTCCGGCAAAAATGAAGCCGGTTCCAAGGATACAGGCTGGGAACAGATCAAAGACAAAGGGAAAATCGTTGTCGCTACATCCGGCACGCTTTATCCTACTTCTTACCACGATACCGATTCTGGTTCCGATAAGCTGACAGGCTACGAGGTTGAAGTCGTTCGTGAAGCGGCAAAACGCCTGGGGCTGAAGGTTGAGTTCAAGGAGATGGGCATTGACGGGATGCTGACAGCGGTGAACAGCGGACAGGTTGACGCAGCCGCAAATGACATCGATGTAACGAAGGACCGCGAGAAGAAGTTCGCGTTTTCCACTCCATATAAATATTCATACGGCACAGCAATTGTCCGAAAAGACGATTTATCAGGGATTAAAACGCTTAAAGATTTAAAAGGGAAGAAAGCGGCTGGCGCAGCTACGACAGTCTACATGGATGTAGCGAGAAAATACGGCGCCAAAGAAGTGATTTATGATAATGCGACCAACGAGCAGTATTTAAAAGATGTCGCCAACGGACGCACTGATGTCATTTTAAACGACTATTACCTGCAGACACTTGCGCTCGCAGCATTCCCGGATCTCAACATTACGATCCACCCTGACATCAAGTACATGCCGAACAAACAGGCACTTGTTATGAAAAAAAGCAATGCAGCACTTCAGAAAAAGATGAACGAAACATTGAAAGAAATGAGCAAGGATGGCACTTTGACTAAGCTGTCGGAACAATTCTTCAATAAAGCAGATGTATCAAAAAAACTGGATGTCGACGTTCAGGACGTTGATTTGTAATCGGACGCCATGATTAATAGCATTCAGTGGGAATATATTTTTAACACGAAGCTGGCAATTGAATCGTTTCCTTATGTCATAAGAGGCATTGGGTATACGCTGCTCATCTCTTTTGTGAGCATGTTTGCGGGAACGGTGATCGGCCTGTTCATATCACTCGCCAGAATGTCTCAGCTTGCCTTGTTAAGATGGCCGGCGAAGCTCTATATCTCATTTATGCGGGGCGTTCCGATTTTGGTGATCTTGTTTATCCTTTATTTCGGATTTCCTTATATCGGCATTGAATTTTCCGCTGTCACGGCCGCTTTAATTGGCTTTAGCCTTAACAGCGCCGCCTACATTGCGGAAATTAACCGTTCAGCCATTTCATCTGTTGAAAAAGGACAGTGGGAAGCCGCATCCTCGCTCGGACTTTCCTATTGGCAGACGATGAGAGGCATCATTTTGCCGCAGTCGATCCGTATTGCGCTGCCTCCGCTTGCCAATGTATTGCTCGACTTAATCAAAGCGTCCTCTCTCGCTGCGATGATTACAGTGCCGGAATTGCTCCAGCATGCGAAAATCATCGGAGGCAGAGAGTTTGATTACATGACCATGTATATTCTGACTGCTCTCATTTATTGGGCAATCTGCTCAGCAGCGGCCGTTTTTCAGAATATCCTTGAGAAAAAATACGCTCATTATGTTTAAACAAACGTTTCATTAAAAAAAGCCGCTCCGCAGGAGACGGCTTTTTTTCTATTGATTCAGCTTCCATTTAAACGGGTCCTCAAACAGCGACCAGTCGGAATCAAATTCATACTCAGTCAGCAGGCATTGATCAAGCTCTTTCGTAATTGCGTCTTCATCCAAGTCTGTTCCGATAAACACCAGCTGCGTCAGGCGGTCGCCGAATTCTGGATCCCAGTCCTCCAAAATTTCGGGTTCCTGCTGTTTGACTTGCTCCTGCTCAAGCTTTGGCAGTGCCGCCACCCAATAGGATACAGGCTCAATCGTAACCGACGGCCCGGCTTGCGACATTAGTAAAGCGAGGTTATTATGAGATGCGCACCAGACGATTCCTTTTGCGCGAACCACGTTCTTTGGCATTTGATCCATCCAGCGATAAAACCGTGTAGAATGAAACGGCAACCGTCTCTTATACACAAATGATGAGATGCCATATTCTTCTGTTTCCGGGGTGTGTTCCGCATGTCCTGCCGTCAGCTCTTGAATCCAGCCGGCAGATCCGCTCGCTTCCTCGAAGTTAAATAACCCTGTATGTAAAATCTCCTGGGGTTTTACATTTCCTTTGACGGAACGAATGAATTTGGCCCTTGGCTGCAGTGTGCGAAGCACTTTTTCAAGCTGTTCGAGCTCTTGCTCGCTGACCAAATCACATTTATTTAAGATCAGAACATCGCAAAACTCGATTTGATCGATCAAGAGGTCGGCAATTTCTCTTTCATCCCCTTCCCCCAGTGCTTCTTTGCGGTCCAGAAGGCTATCGCCTGACTGATAATCATGCCAAAAACGGTTGGCATCAACAACTGTCACCATCGTATCCAGCTGACAGAATTTTGTAAGGTCGATTCCCATCTCTTCATCGATATAAGAAAAAGTCTGGGCCACCGGAATCGGTTCGCTGATTCCTGTTGATTCGATTACGATATAATCAAACCGCCCTTCCTTCGCCAGTTTCTCGACTTCAATTAATAAATCTTCACGAAGCGTACAGCAAATACAGCCGTTTGACATTTCCACAAGCTTTTCATCTGTTCTGGAAAGGCCTCCTTCCTGCTTCACCAAGCCCGCGTCAATGTTCACCTCGCTCATATCGTTGACGATGACTGCTATTTTTAAGCCTTCGCGATTTTGCAAAATGCTGTTCAGCAATGTTGTTTTTCCCGCTCCAAGATAACCGCTCAGTACGGTAACCGGGATTTTTTTCATGGTAATGTCCCCCTTATAAAATAGAATGATTACGATTTAAAATGTATGCTTCGCCGTATGTGCAATAGTGTAAGCAGCTTTTCGCGCTCCGGAAATATTTCTCGCTGTCGGCCCGATTTCTAATTCAGCAAAGGCTCCCATTACGTATAATCCTTTTCCCCATTGCAAATCCTGGCCGACAATCGGAAAACCGCAGCCTGCATAAGGCAATTGCTCGGCTTGCGCTGCTCTCTGTACCCACTCGAACCGGCTGATGTCCGAGGTAAAACCTGTTGCCAGTGCGATACGCTCATATTCGTATGGCGATTCGCTGTTCTTACCGTGTATCTGTATCTTGCCGTCAACTGTTTTTTGGCAAGAATCAATGTCATCCTGAATAACTTTTACTCTGCCCTCTTCCCTATAGACAGCAAGCGTTCTTGAAATGTCCTTTGGAAAAGAGCCGCGATGTCTCGCGCTTGTGATCCATTGCCTTCTCTTTTGATAGTCTATCGTTTTACTGAATGCTTTCATATATTTCGGACCAAGCCAGCCCGGATCACTGTCAAAGTCATAGATTCGGAACGGATGCCTCACTAGCATCGTGACATCATGGCCGTCATCTGCGAGTTTTATGGCGTAATGAGCCGCCGTTATCCCCCCGCCTACAACTGCCATTTGCACACTTTCATTCCTTACATCGTCCACATCTCTATCAAACACATGATAAATGCCGTCATTCTGAAATGGTTTTGCCCACTCCGGCCATGAAGGCTGATGAGAAAAACTCATGGCTAAAACCACTCGTTCACCCGTAATTGTTCCAGCGGCATCTGTCTCCGCTTCCCACAACCCGTTTGTCCTTCTCAAATCTGTCACTGTGCCTGTTTTCCATGCTTGCTCAATATGTATCTCATCCAGCACATCCTCGCAGTGCTGATTGAAGAGCGACAGCGAGGGTCTCTTATACCTTCCAAAGAACACTTCCGGCCATTGGCTTTTATCCGCATACATTTGCAGACTGAACGGCTCTGTGTCCACGTGATGAACCGATGGAGAGCGCAAGTATTTCATCTGAATGCGGCCAGTGTTTCGTTTCCAGCATTCAAGAGGCCGTTCATGGGGATCAATGACAGCAAGATCCTTAATCGATGCCTTTCTGCTTTTCACCAGATGCACAGCCAAGGTTGTGCCTTGGATGCCGCCGCCAATGATCAGCCATTTATACATGGGAGAATCTCCTCTCTACAAAACGTAATTGTTACGATTTAAATCGTATGTTCTTTTTTCCTTTTTGTCAACCGCTTTTTAGTTCAGCTGATCACAACTTTTGTATGTTCAGGGATGTTTTCATATATCCATTTTGCATCTGGGATGGTCAGCCTGATACATCCGTGAGATGCCTTCCCCCCAAGTTTTTGTGCCTCTTTTTCGATGACTTTTTTATCCTTTGTCATCGGCACACTGTGAAATAGAAATTCGCCATGGTTTTTCCATGAAACCCAGTATTCCGCTCCTTCCTGATATCCTTCGGAGAAAAACCATTCTCCCCGTTCAGGCTCTATATGAAAAGTGCCCTTTGGCGTAGCGTCGTCCTTTGTTTGATCAAGTCCTGACGAGACGATCATTGTATAGATGGTTTTGCTTCCTTCTTTGATGTAAGCCTTCTGTTCCTTCACGTCCACATCAATCCAGACATGCTTCTGCTTAATATCCGGGTATTCACCGCCTGAAGGCTTTGTCCAATCAATGCTTGTTTTTTCTGGTTTTCGGGCGGCCGTTATGTGCTCCGTTTTCTTCGTATTTGAACTTGCGTGTTCTTCCGTATGATAAGAACACGCTGACAGCAGGCTGGCCGGCACAAGAACTGCAACAATTAATAATGAGCGTTTCATATTCTATCCACCTGTTTCGAAAAACGCAGCTTCGCGTAGGCATCGTGGAGATGAATCGATTCTTCATTGCGGCATTCAATCTCAAAGGCTGACACCCATTCAAGCTCATACAAATCCACGGCAATCAGCCGGGCGAGATCCTCAACAAATCTCGGGTTTTCATATGCTGTTTCCGTCACGGCTTTTTCATCAGGGCGCTTCAGCACCGGATGCAGCTTCGCAGAGGCATTTGATTCTGCGGCGTGAAGCAAATCGGCTTTAAAATCGCTTGGCAGCGATGCGGCCGGATGAATATCAGCCCAAATGCTGACCGTTCCCCTCTGATTATGGGCACTGTATTCACTGATTTCCTTGGAGCAAGGGCATAGAGTCGTTACTTTCGCTGAAATGCCTGCACGCTGTTCAAACGGCTGATCTTCGCGATAGGTGACAGACATCAATATGTCAGCATGCATCAGACCCGCTTTCTCAAGTTTCGGGCTTTTCCGTTCGAAAAACCATGGAAACCACACTTCGACTGAAGCAGAGGACTGGCCCATGTTTTCCGCAAGCTCTTTCGTAAATTGCTGAAGTGAGGAAAATGAGAGAATCCAGCCGTTTTGATGATAGACTTGCAGAAGCTCTGTTAACCGGCTCATGTTAATCCCCTTCTGATTTCTCCGCAAATCACAAGTCATTGTAAATTTTGCAGCCGTTGTTTGCTCAGCAGGCGTCATAGCAGAAGTGATTGTGACCGGATGGGATACATTAGCGACACCTACATGCTGAATGTCAAAAAAATAATCCTTCCTGATATTTTGCAGATCCTTCATTTTCTCTTTTTCTACAGGTTTCTCGCCTTTTATCGGACTGACCGACCCAAAGTATTGAAGACGTTCCGGTTTTCCCGGAAGCGGCGTATGTTGATTCAATCAGAAAACTCCTCTCATTAACAAATCGTAATAATTACTATTTATTTTGATAGGTTCACTGATGAAAATCAAGAGAAAATAAAAAAGACACGCACACATGCGTGTCCGTCAAAGCCTAAATATCAGCGGGGCTGCTTTCCGCGCTCCAGCTTTTTCTCCAGTAATAGCCTGCGGCAAGCACGAGCGCAAACGCCAGCAGCGCGATACAGGAAAACGTGATAAAACCGATAGCATATGTGCCTGTCATCTGTTTTAGCGATCCTAAGATGTTCGGCAGAAAAAATCCTCCTATACCGCCGGCCGCGCCGACAATTCCGGTCACCATGCCGATTTCTTTGCGGAAGCGCTGCGGTACGAGCTGGAATACGGCTCCGTTCCCCATTCCGAGCCCCATCATTCCGACAAACAAAAGAACGATGACCATTGAAAGAGACGGCAGGCTGCTGACCCCGACCATACACAGGGCCACGATGACAAACAATACAGAAAGAACTTTCGTGCCGCCGACACGATCCGAAATCCAGCCCCCGACAGGCCGGAAAAAGCTCCCCGCCGCCACACATAATGTAACGAAATCACCAGCGTGAATTTTTGAGAGCTGGTATTGATCGACAAAGAAAATAGATAAAAAGCTTGATAGCCCGACAAATCCTCCGAATGTGACGCTGTACAGCAGGCAGAAAAACCATGTTTCCTTTTGCCTGAACACATGGAGATAGTTTTTGAGCGGCTGCGGCGCCGGCTGTGCAGGAGAATCCTTTGCCATGGATACAAAAAGAACAAAGACGATCAATAAAGGAATAAGCGCAATTCCCATGACAATATGCCAGCCGAACTGCTCTGCAAGACGCGGGCCAAACAGGGTTGCAAACAAGGTGCCGCTGTTCCCCGCGCCGGCGATCCCCATCGCAAGCCCCTGCAGATGTGGCGGATACCAACGGCTTGCCATAGGCAGCGCAACGGCAAAGCTTGCCCCCGCCACGCCAAGCAGAATTCCGATGGCATACAGCTCAGGCAGCGACCGGCCGCCAAATGTCCCCCAAAGCAGCGGAATCATTGTCACCAGCATCCCGATCACTGCCGTTTTTTTCGGTCCAATTCTGTCCGTTAATATTCCTAAAATGATACGAAACACAGATCCTGATAAAATCGGCACAGCCACGATAAGCCCTTTCTCAAAAGGAGACAGGCCAAAATCCTGAGAAATATAAACACCCAGCGCCCCAAGCATAACCCATATCATAAAACTCACATCAAAGTATAAAAAGGAACAGAGCAAAGTGAGTGGATGACCGCTAGTTTTCAGTTCCGACAGCTTCATAAGTTTCCCCTTTCTTGATCCTTAATTATTTTAAATTTTCTGAATTAAGGATATAT
This sequence comes from Bacillus sp. G16, assembly GCF_021282335.1. Taxonomy (NCBI): domain Bacteria; kingdom Bacillati; phylum Bacillota; class Bacilli; order Caryophanales; family Bacillaceae; genus Bacillus; species Bacillus sp. G16. The sequence goes on from NZ_JAJSOZ010000002.1 coordinate 204,197, forward strand.
GACCATTTTTTTCTGGAAAAGACATGTGTAAGTTTTTATGACACGTTTAATGCGTTAACAATGCGTTGTGACATAATTTTTAATAGGAGAATCAAAGGAGGTCTGGCACATGAAGAAACAAAGATTGGTGTTAGCAGGGAACGGAATGGCCGGAATCCGCTGTATTGAAGAAGTATTGAAGCTGAATCGCGAAATGTTCGAGATTGTCATTTTCGGAAGCGAACCACATCCCAACTATAATCGCATTCTCTTATCCTCTGTATTGCAGGGTGAGGCGTCACTCGATGACATTACATTAAACAGCAAGGATTGGTACGCCAAGTATGGGATTACCCTTTACACGGGCGAAACGGTTGTCCAAATTGATACAGATCAGCAGCTGGTCATCACGGATCGGAAGCGCACGCTGTCTTATGACAAATTAATTGTGGCAACAGGCTCCTCCCCTCATATTCTCCCCATCCCCGGGGCAGACAAAGAAGGCGTCTACGGATTTCGAACAATAGAAGACTGCCAAGCATTGATGATCATGGCCGAACACTATCAAAAGGCAGCGGTGATCGGAGCCGGCTTATTAGGACTGGAAGCTGCTGTCGGTTTACAGCATCTCGGCATGGATGTCAACGTCATTCACCACTCCGCCGGCATCATGCAAAAACAGCTCGATCAAACGGCGTCGCGGCTGCTACAGACGGAGCTGGAACGAAAAGGCTTAACCTTTCTTTTAGAGAAAGAAACCGTATCCATTTCTGGCACCTCGCGGGCAGACGGAATCCGTTTTAAAGACGGATCTTCACTGAAAGCAGACTTGATTGTGATGGCAGCTGGCGTGAGGCCGAATATTGAATTGGCTGTATCAGCCGGAATTGCAGTAAACCGCGGGATCATCGTGAATGACTACATGCAGACGAGCGAACCGAATGTGTATGCCGTCGGGGAATGCGCCGAGCATAACGGAACGGTATATGGTTTGGTAGCCCCGCTTTATGAGCAGGGAAATGTTCTCGCCAAACATATTTGCGGCGTTCTATGTAAGGGATATCAAGGCTCAGCACCATCTGCAGCTTTAAAAATAGCTGGAATTGATGTGTGGTCAGCCGGAAAGATTCACGAAGATGAACGCACGACGAGCATCAACATCTACGATGAGCAAGCCGGCGTTTATAAAAAAGCACTCTTTGAGGATGACAAACTGGCCGGCGTTATTTTATTCGGAGACACACGTGACAAGCAACGATTTCTCGACAGCCTGCTTAAACAAAGAGACATCTCCATTGTCAAAAAGCAGATCATCGAACCGGAGAAAACCGGCACATTATTTGAATCCATGCCCTCCAGTGAAACAATTTGCCAATGCAACTCAGTGACTAAAGGCGGGATTGAAGAAGCGGTGCACACGAAAGGCTTAACAACTGTTGAGGAAGTCAAGCACTGCACCAAAGCATCCGGCTCCTGCGGAGGATGCAAGCCGCTCGTTGAAGATCTTTTGAAGCACATGACCAGCGGCGAATATACAGAGCCCGCCGGCACACCTGCGTTTTGCGGATGCACCGATTTTACGGAAGACGACATCATTGCTGAGCTTCAGCGCAGACCATGCACTGATCCGGCAGAAGCGATGAGCCAGCTTGGCTGGAAAACGAAAAACGGATGCAGCAAGTGTGTCCCGGCGATTCAATACTACCTGGAAATGCTGCACCCTGGTTTTGTTCAGCCTGAATCAGCCGCCGAAGATACATACACCTTGGTTCCGCAAATGTACGGCGGGCTGACGAACGCGGAGCAACTAAGAAATATCGCTGACATCATCGAGGCATACAGCATCCCTGGCGTATCCATCACTCACGGCCAAAGACTGAAGCTTTCCGGGATCAAACCTGCGGATCTCCCGAACATCAAAAAAGACCTGAAAGTGCCCGTTTGCTCCAATGAACACCGCCGCGCACTGCAAAGTGTCAAAGCATGTACATGCGGACAAAACCGATCGATTCAGCATCTGGCAGCCCAGATCGAGAGACATCTTGAGATGCTTTCCATGCCCGCCTATATTTCTATCAGCTTATCATGTGAAACAGACTGCGCCGATGCCGCCATACAAGATGTCGGCGCGATTCGGACAAAAGCTGGCTGGGACATTTACATCGGCGGTGTCCGGGGAACTCATGCCCGTACCGGAGCCCTGTTTTGCGTGACAGACAACGCAGACAGCACTGCCGGCATGATCAAAGGACTGATCCAATATTATCGTGAAACGGCTCATTACGAGGAAGCCGTACATCAGTGGATGGACCGTCTCGGGATCGTGCATATCAGAGAAGTGCTATTTGAAGAGGATCTAAGGACACAGCTGCTGGAAAGCCTTCAAACAGACCTGTCACTGATTCAAAACCCGCCCATAGAGGCAGGCGCACATAAGAAAGGATGAGGCATTTTGACTGAACGACTGCTTAGATATTTCCGCGAGAAACAGCAAGACATCCAATCAGAAAAAACGTATGACACCCAATGCCCGTTTTGCAGCATGCAGTGCAAAATGCAGCTCGTGGAACAAACCATCGTTACACGGAAAAAGTACACAGCGATCGGGATTGATAATCCTACGACACAGGGCCGGTTATGCATGAAGGGCATGAACGCCCACCAGCATGCCCTGAACTCCTCCCGCATCACCCGGCCGCTGTTGAAGAAAAACGGCGAGTTTATGCCTGTTTCCTGGGAAGAAGCACTGAATCATATCAAAGACCAAGTGACAATGATCCAAACTGAACACGGACATGACGCCATGGCTGTATACGGAAGCGCCTCGATAACGAATGAAGAGGCGTACTTGTTAGGGAAGTTCGCGCGGGTGGGCTTACAGACAAAATACATCGACTACAACGGGAGACTTTGTATGTCCGCCGCAGCAACCGCAGCCAACCAAACATTCGGCGCGGACAGAGGCTTAACGAATCCTTTATCAGACATCCCCCACACCCGTGTGATCATACTGGCCGGCACCAATATTGCGGAATGCCAGCCTACGATTATGCCGTATTTTGAAAAAGCGAAAGAAAACGGAGCTTACATCATTGCCATTGATCCCCGTGAAACAGCGACAACGAAAATCGCCGATCTTCATCTGAAAATCAAACCCGGCACAGACGCCGCTCTTGCCAACGGTCTCGTCAAAATCATCATCGACGAACAGCTCATTAACGAGGATTTCATTCGATCACGAACAAATGGATTCGAGGAGCTGAAGCAGCATACTGACGCGCTGAGCCTGAATGATATCGCCGAACAGACGAGTGTCCCGCTGGCGCACATGCGAAAAGCGGCCGTGAAGTTTGCCAAGGAAACGTCCGGCATGCTGTTTACAGCCCGCGGGATCGAACAGCAAACCGATGGAACAGCGGCTGTGAAAGGCTTCTTAAACATGGTGCTGATCACAGGAAAAATCGGCAAACCTTACTCGGGCTACGGGGCGATCACCGGACAAGGCAACGGGCAAGGCGCCAGAGAGCATGGCCAAAAAGCCGATCAGCTTCCAGGCTACCGTTCTATCGAAAATGAAGAACACCGGGCGCATATTGCGAAAGTGTGGGGAATCCATCAGGATGAACTCCCGCGAAAAGGTGTCTCAGCCTATGAAATAATGGAAAAAATCAATGACGGCGACATCAAAGGACTGTTCCTCATGTGCTCTAACCCTGCTGTTTCCAGTCCAAATGCAAATCTCGTGAAAAAAGCTTTAAGAAAACTGACTTTCTTTGTCGCAATCGATTTGTTTATTTCTGAAACTGCAACATACGCAGATGTGATTTTGCCCGCCTCCTCTTACTTAGAAGATGAGGGCACCATGACAAATGTCGAAGGCCGCGTGACATTAAGAGAAGCAAGCCGGCCGTGTCCTGGAGAAGCAAAGCACGATTGGCAGATCATTTGTAAGATCGCATCCGCTCTCGGGAAAGGCCGTTACTTTTCTTACACGTCAGCAGAGGATATTTTTAATGAATTAAGAGAGGCAAGCCGAGGCGGAATTGCCGATTATTCAGGCATCACATACGACAGGCTCAGACGTGAAGGCGGCATTCACTGGCCATGTCCGGAACCTGATCACCCCGGAACCGGACGCTTGTTTGCGGACTCATTTGCACATCCGGACCAAAAAGCGGCATTAAGTGTGATTCCAAACGAACCGGCTGTTCCAAAAGAGAAGCCGACAGCCGATTATCCGCTGTATTTAACGACAGGCAGGGTCATGTCTCACTACTTAACAGGCGTCCAAACGAGAAAAAGCGCCGCCCTTGCCGCGAGACATTTTGAATCATTTATGGAAATCCATCCGCAAACAGCGGCGTCCTTCCATATTGAAGACCGTGTTCTCGTAAAAATAGAATCCCCGCGGGGAAGCATCACTGTCCGCAGCAAATTATCGGAACAAATCAGAAAAGATACCGTTTTTGTTCCCATCCATTGGGCAGATGCTCAAAACGTGAATGATTTAATCGGAGAAGCCTTAGATCCAGCCTGTAAAATGCCCGGTTTTAAGATATGCGCGGTCCGAATCAAACCTATTTAATTTTTCATAAAATTTTTAGAACTTTTCGTATATTTTGTTACATTTTATAACATGTATCTTAAATATTCCTTTTTGCTGTGCTACGCTGGAAAAAACATTGATAAGGAGCGGATCATCTGATGGGAAAAAAACAGCTAGTCCTTGTTGGAAATGGAATGGCCGGGGTAAGGGCCATTGAAGAGATATTGAGTGTTGCAAAAGATGAATTTCAGATCACAATTTTCGGTTCCGAACCGCATCCCAACTACAACCGAATCCTATTGTCAAAAGTACTTCAAGGCGATACCGACATCAAAGATATTACGTTAAATGATTGGGACTGGTACGAAGAAAACAATATTCAATTGTATACAAATGAAACAGTCATCAAAGTGGACACAGAAAACAAAACGGTCATCACAGACGCAGACCGAATCCAGCCTTACGACGAATTGATCCTGGCGACAGGCTCTGTCCCTTTTATCCTTCCGATTCCGGGCGCAGACAAAAAAGGCGTCACGGCTTTCCGGGACATCAAAGATACAGACACGATGCTCGCCGCGTCAAAACAATATAAAAAAGCAGCCGTCATCGGCGGAGGCTTGCTCGGTTTGGAAGCCGCTCGCGGATTGCTGAATCTCGGCATGGACGTGTCCGTCATCCACCTCGCACCATTCCTGATGGAACGCCAGCTTGATGCAACGGCAGGACGCCTGCTGCAAAACGAGTTAGAAAAACAAGGAATGACCTTTTTACTTGAAAAGCAAACCGAAGCAATTGTCGGTGATGACCGTGTCGAAGGCGTCCGATTCAAAGACGGCACAAGCATTGAAGCTGATTTAGTCGTCATGGCTGTCGGCATCCGCCCGAATACAGTACTTGGAGCCGAAAGCGGCATTCCGGTTAACCGCGGAATCATTGTCAACGATTATATGCAAACTGAAATCCCGCACATTTATGCAGTCGGTGAATGTGCTGAGCACCGGGGAATCGCATACGGGCTCGTGGCGCCGCTCTATGAACAGGCCAAAGTGCTGGCGAAGCATATGTGCGGCATCGAAACAAAACCGTATGAAGGCTCCGTTCTCTCTACTCAGTTAAAGGTATCAGGCGTCGAGGTCTTCTCTGCCGGTGACTTTGATGAATCAGAGGACAAAAAAGCGATTAAAGTATTCGATGAGCAGGACGGCATCTATAAAAAAATCGTCCTGAGAGGCAACCAAATTGTCGGTGCTGTTTTATTCGGCGACAGCAGCGAGGGCAACCGCCTGTTTTCTATGATTCAAAAAGAAGCCGATATCTCTGAAACCTCTAAAATATCAATCTTACAGCCTCTCAACCAAGAAGCAGGCACAAGCATTACCGCAGCGATGAGCGACGATGAAATCATCTGCGGCTGCAACGGCGTGTCAAAAGGTGACATTATTCAAGCCATACAGGAAAAGGGCTGCTCGTCAACGGACGAGATCAAAGCATGCACCGGTGCATCCCGCTCATGCGGAGGCTGTAAGCCGCTCGTAGAAGAAATCCTCCAGCATACGCTCGGATCAGACTTTGATGCGTCAGCGCAAAAAGAAGCGATTTGCGGCTGCACCACATTGTCGAGAGATGAAGTCGTAGAAGAAATCAAAGCCAAAGGGCTGTCACATACCAGAGAAATCATGAATGTGCTCGGCTGGAAAACACCAGAAGGCTGTTCCAAATGCCGGCCTGCTCTGAACTACTACTTAGGCATGATCAATCCAACCAAATACGAGGATGAACGGACATCCCGCTTTGTTAATGAACGAATGCACGCCAACATTCAAAAAGACGGAACATACTCAGTCGTTCCCCGGATGTACGGAGGCGTGACCAACTCCACAGATTTGCGCAAGATCGCAGATGTCGTCGACAAATATGAGATCCCGCTCGTGAAAATGACCGGCGGCCAGCGCATTGATCTCATCGGCGTGAAAAAAGAAGACCTTCCGAAGGTATGGGAAGATCTTGATATGCCGTCAGGCTACGCGTACGGAAAGACACTCCGCACAGTAAAAACGTGCGTAGGTGAGCAATTCTGCCGTTTCGGCACACAAGACTCCATGGCACTGGGCATTGCGCTTGAGAAAAAATTCGAAGGGCTGAACACGCCTCATAAAGTCAAAATGGCCGTGTCTGCCTGCCCGCGGAACTGTGCGGAATCCGGCATTAAGGACCTTGGCGTTGTCGGCATTGACGGAGGCTGGGAGCTTTACGTCGGCGGGAACGGCGGAACCCATTTGCGCGCCGGTGATTTGCTGATGAAGGTGAAAACAAATGAAGAAGTCTTAGAATACGCAGGCGCCTACCTGCAATATTACCGGGAAACCGCAAACTATCTGGAGCGTACTTCCGCATGGCTTGAGCGCGTCGGTTTATCCCATGTCCAATCCGTGTTAAACGATCCGGAAAAACGGCAGGAGCTGAACGACCGAATGAATGAAACACTCTCTGTCCACAAGGATCCGTGGAAGAATTTCCTGGAAAACAAACAAACCTCTAAAGAATTATTTGAAAATGTCGTGACGACATCATAATGACAAAAAACAAACATTGAGGAGGAACGGACATGGTGAACAAAGACGTAACAAAAGTATGTATCGGAAAAATTGGAGAATTGCCTGAACAATTAGGCAAAACAGTGTATATTGAAGATAAGGAGCTTGCAGTCTTCAAGCTTTCAAATGGAAGCATCCGCGCCATCGAAAACCGCTGTCCGCATAAGGGCGGAGTTCTGGCAGAAGGCATCGTCAGCGGCGAATATGTTTTCTGCCCGATGCACGACTGGAAAATCTCCTTAGAAGACGGAATTGTCCAAGAACCTGATCACGGATGCGTTAAAACATACGAAACGCTGATCGAAGGAGAACATGTTTATCTCGTATATTGATCAAAAGACCGGATCACTTTTCAAGTGATCCCTTCATTTTTTACAGTGACGGAAGGATGACATGACCATGAAGAACGGAATCGTATATTTCGTGGGAGCCGGCCCCGGCGATCCAGGGCTGCTCACCATTAAAGGAAAACAGGCGCTGGAGGAAGCAGATGTCATTTTATATGACCGGCTCGCCAACCCGAAGCTGCTCGAATTTGCATCACCGGACTGCGAGTTTATTTATTGCGGAAAACTGCCAGACCGCCATTTTATGAAACAAAGAGAAATTAACGCCCTGCTGGTTGAAAAAGCATTAAAGGGGTTAACCGTCGTCCGTTTAAAAGGCGGAGATCCGAGCGTATTCGGCAGAGTCGGCGAGGAAGCAGATGCTCTCCATGAGCACGGCATCCGCTATGAAATGGTGCCGGGAATCACCTCTGGAATTGCAGCGCCGCTATATGCGGGCATCCCTGTCACGCATCGGGATTTCGCATCGTCTTTTGCCATGATTACAGCGCATGATAAATCATTAAAAGGCACGCCGAATCTTGACTGGGAAGGGCTTGCCCGGAGCGTTCAAACCCTTGTCTTTTACATGGGTGTCAAGAATTTGTCTTATATTTGCCAGCAGCTCATCGCGTACGGAAAATCTCCTTCCGTCCCTGTCATTGTGGTCCAATGGGGAACGTGGGGCCGACAGCGGAGTGTGAAAGGATCGCTTGAAAACATTCAGCAAAAAGTTCAGGAACACCAGATCACAAACCCTGCGATTATCGTCATCGGAGATATCGTCAACTTTCAAACACACAGCTGGTTTGAAAGCAAACCACTCATCGGCCAGCACATGATGGTTGTCACTCATGGCGAAGATGAAGAGCCGCTTGCAGACAAGCTGCGCGATTCCGGTGCCGATGTCATCGAATGGCCGAAATGGCGGACTGAGAACACGCCCGTCAATGAAGAGATTCTTCAAAAGATCGGCACCTTTGAAGACATTTTTTTCACATCGCGCCGTGCGGTTTGTGAATTTTTCCAAACACTTGCTTCCAAGAAAATTGACATCCGCCAGCTGACAGCCGGACTGAGTGCGGCATCTGAACATGCAGAGACAGAGCTTGAAAAACGAGGTTTTCGCGTCTCCGCCAGTCAGCCTGAATCTGAAAAACGTCTTGTTGTCGGGAGCCGCCATGCAGTGGAAAACATGCAGACGCAGAAGCCCTGTTCGTTTTATGTCACCCATGAAAATGTTATAGATGACCGGTTCACCCACATGATTCAGCGAACCATCAGTGAATCTCCGTTGCACATGATCATTTGTCCGAGCAAACCGTCCGTTCAGCAATTGATCAGCGCAGGCGAACAAATTGGCATCTCGCCGGAACCGTCAGCAAGCCGACCTCCCATCGTCTGCATAGGCGATGACTCAGCTGCCGGTGCTTATGGATTCACAACTGTCCAAGAACAGGAGGAATTGTTTGCTCTCATTCAGAATCAACAACCGAAAAAAAAGCTCCTTCACAGCTGATTGCAAGCAGCCCTTTTCTCAAGGGCTGTTTTATTTATGCACCAATTTTTTGTGATGGGTTGAATACATCGCCATATTCTCGGCCTTAGGGTCCAAATAAGCCTTCGCGCTGTTGACCGCTGTCGGGCCTTCCGTAAAGCCGCCGGCAATCAATCTCAGCTTGCTTTCATAAAAAGCCGCATCACCCGCTACAAACACGCCCAGAAGATTCGTCCGCATATGTCTGTCAGCTTTCACCCTGCCTTCTTCAATCTCCAGCCCCCACTCCTTCATCGGCCCGAGATCAATTTTGAACCCATGATTAATGATCAGCTCATCAACCTCTACGTCTTCCCTATGGCCAGACGCAGTATGACAAACGGTCACACTTTGGATTCGCTCATCATTGCCGCTCAGCTGCTCCAGCCTATAAGGAGTAAGCACCCGCACTGATGATTGCTTCATTTTCGTCACGCTGCTTTCCAATCCGCCGAATTCCTCGCGCCGGTGAACGACAGTCACAGACGCCGCAATCGGTTCCAGCTCATTGGCCCAATCGACCGCAGTATCTCCGCCGCCTGATATTACGACCCGCTTGCCTTTAAACGCATCAAGCTTCTCAACCCCGTAATGAAGATTTTTGCCCGCGTACCGGGTCGCATCCTCACTGTCAAACTCATTGACCTCAAGTGTCCCCATGCCGACAGCTAAAATGACGGTTCGTGTATAATGCTTTTCTCCTTCAGAACCTGTCAGCACAATAGTGCCGTCATCAAGACGTTCAAAACCGGTCACTCGCTGATTCAGCACGATGTCAGGATCAAACGTCGCCGCCTGCTCCTTCAGCTGTTCGATCAGCTGCTTTCCCGCAATCCCCGGTATTCCGCCGATATCGCGAATGATTTTCTCAGGAAAGAATAAAGACACCTTCCCTCCAAGCCGCGGCAAAAATTCGATCACTTTCGTTTTCAGCTCCCGCATCCCGCAGTAAAAAGCCGTAAACAGCCCGATCGGCCCTCCGCCTATAATCGTAACGTCATATACCTCTTGATTCTCAGCCATCCGTCCTGCCTCCCGTACACATCTATATCAAATCATTTTAATTGAGAATGAATATCAATACAAAGTATATCATATTTTACGTGCCTTTGTTTATTCATTTCTTCTTGTGGTAAATTGTTGAAAACCCTATAATAGGCAGAAAACAAATGGGAGAAACAGATGAAAAGACGAGTCGGAACGATCACTTTCGAAGGACTTACACTAGAATATTCTGTGACAGGCAAGGGAGCCCCCATTATGGTCATGCATGGCGGGCATTCAAATTGTTACGAGGAATTCGGGTACACGTCGCTGGTCGAGCATGGGTACTCCATCATCACGCCTTCAAGGCCCGGCTACGGACGAACGTCAAAAGAGATTGGAAAAAGTCTTGCCGACGCCTGCCGTTTCTATGTGAAGCTGTTAGATCATTTACAAATCGACAGCGTCCATGTGATTGCCATCTCAGCAGGCGGCCCGAGCGGCATATGCTTTGCCTCACATCATCCAGAAAGGACAAACACTCTGACCCTGCAATCCGCGATCACCAAAGAATGGCTCACCCCTCAAGACACGGAATACAAAGTTGGGAGAATCCTCTTCCGCCCTCCGGTGGAAAAGTGGCTGTGGAAGCTGGCTTCTTCTCTGAATAACGCCTTCCCGCGTTTGATGTTTCGAGCCATGAGTCCGCAATTCAGCACGCTTTCGTTTCAGCGAATCAAGTCCATGATGGATGAAAAAGACATAGAAGCATTTCGAAAAATGAACAGCAGGCAGCGCTCAGGTGAAGGATTTCTGCTCGACTTGCCACAAACCGCCGCTGTCTCTTCAAAAGAGCTGCAGGCCATCACATGCCCCGTACTGATTATGCAAAGCGTTTACGATGGATTTGTCGACTTGTCACATGCACATCATGCAAAAGAACACATTCCTGACGCCGCTCTCTGTTTGATTCACTCATGGGGGCACTTGATTTGGCTTGGGAAAGAAGCTGCTGAAACAGACAGAATCATACTCGAATTTTTGGAATCCTAAACAAGGTGAAACAATCCTTTCCCCTCCTCCGTCAAACAAGCAGTGCCTTTTTTCTGGTAACATAAGAGGCAGCTTAACATGAGCGGAGGTTTTATTGTGACAGCACAATCATCTTTTCTTCAGCTGAATTCTATTTTTATCAGCATTTTAATAGAAGCCATTCCGTTTATTCTGATTGGCGTCATACTTTCCGGAATCATTCAAATGTTTGTTTCTGAAGAAATGATTGCGAGGATCATGCCGAAAAACCGCTTTCTCGCCGTTTTATTCGGTGCGCTGGCCGGCGTTTTGTTTCCCGCCTGCGAATGCGGCATCATCCCGATTACGAGGCGGCTTCTGTTAAAGGGGGTTCCTCTGCATGCGGGCGTCGCTTTCATGCTGACCGCGCCTATCATTAACCCTATCGTTTTATTTTCCACTTATATTGCGTTTGGGAATAGATGGAGCGTTGTCTTTTACCGGGGCGGACTGGCGCTCGCCGTTTCGGTGATCATTGGGATCATCTTATCCTATCAATTTAAGGATAATCAGCTTTTAAAGCCTGATGAATCCGGGCATCACCATCATCATCACCACACCCTGCTTCAAAAGCTGGGAGGGACCTTGCGTCACGCCATTGATGAATTTTTCTCCGTTGGGAAATATTTAATCATCGGCGCCTTCATAGCTGCTGCTATGCAGACGTATGTCAAAACATCCACTCTGCTTGCGATCGGGCAGAATGATGTATCCTCTTCCCTCGTGATGATGGGACTGGCGTTTGTCTTGTCGCTTTGTTCAGAGGTCGATGCGTTCATCGCGTCTTCCTTCAGCAGCACATTTTCATTAGGATCGTTAATCGCCTTTCTCGTCTTTGGCGCGATGGTGGATATTAAGAATCTATTGATGATGCTTGCGGCCTTCAAAAAACGATTTGTTTTCCTGCTGATTACGTACATTGTCGTGATTGTCTTAGTGGGATCACTACTGGTAAAGGGGTGATTGGATGTTTCGTCTATTGGTGCTGATGGGATTTACGTTTTTCTTTTATCATCTGCATGCCTCAGGAAATCTAACAAAATATATCAATATGAAATATGCCTATCTTTCCTTTATTGCGATCTTCCTGCTGACTATTCTGACAGTCGTTCAAGCATATGTATTTATCAAGTCGCCTGAAAAAGGCGGGCATCATCATGATCATGATTGCGGGTGCGGCCATGATCACGAACATGAACAAAACAAGCCATTTTATCAGCGTTATTTGATTTATCTTGTTTTTATTTTCCCTTTAGTGTCGGGCATCTTCTTCCCGATTGCGACGCTTGACTCATCCATTGTTAAAACAAAAGGGTTCTCGTTTAAAGCGATGGAGAGCGGGGATCATTACTCCCAAACACAGTATTTGCGGCCAGATGCCAGCCTTTATTACGCGCAAGACAGCTATGACAAACAGATGAAACAGCTGTTTAATAAGTATTCCAGCAAGAAAGAGATTTCTCTGACCGATGATGATTTTCTAAAAGGAATGGAAACGATATATAACTATCCGGGTGAATTTCTCGGGCGGACGATTGAATTTCATGGATTTGCGTACAAAGGAAACGCGATTAACAAAAATCAGCTTTTCGTATTGAGGTTTGGCATCATTCACTGTATCGCTGATTCCGGCGTGTACGGGATGCTTGTGGAGTTTCCGAAGGACATCAACATCAAGGATGATGAATGGATTCAAATTAAGGGCACGCTGGCCTCAGAATATTATCAGCCATTCAAATCAACGCTCCCTGTTGTGAAAGTGACTGACTGGAGCACCATTAAAAAGCCTGATGATCCGTACGTTTACAGAGGATTTTAAGTGAAGACGAAACCAGTACAAGTACTGGTTTCTTTTTTATTTCTTTTTCATCAGCATCAAATCCAGATAGAGCTGGCATCGCGTTCTGAAATCGCTTAAATCAATCGATGTCATTTCAGTAATCTGTTTGATGCGGTAATTCAATGTATTTTGGTGAATAAACAGCTGTTCTGCTGCTGGTTTTGTTTTGCAGTTGTTGAGGAGATAGACTTCCAGCGTTTTCAGTAGCTCGGTGCTGCTTTCTTGGTCCTTTGCTTTTAATAAAGCCAAATCCTTATTCTCGTATTCTAAAAACTCATTTTTCTGTTCAATGCTTTCTAAATAGCGGTAAATGCCGAGTTTGGCATATTCATATGGAATGTTTTCCTGGTTGCCGGTGATTTCTGCGGCTTTGATGACTTCAAGTGCTTCTGTGTAGCTCTTGCCGAGTTTTAAAAGGTGATCATATTCGTTTCCGATACCGATATAAATAGGGGTAGGTATTTTTTGAAAGTGAAAATGTGTTAACAGCTTGTTAATAAATTCTGAAGCTGCCGAGGAGACGGAGCTTTTTTGGGAAAAACTCGCTACGACGATGACAATATTTGATTCGATCGTTAAGACATGACTGACTTTATCCCGTAAATTCAGGTACGACCTGATATTTTCCTTTAAATCCTCAACCGCTTCCCCATCCCCATTCGCGGCGTGCAGGATGACAACTGAAAACATCGAAGGCAGCACGGTGTTGATTCTTTCAGCTTCCCGTCTAAGTTCCTTCTCAGAGATAAATTGCTGATAGATGGCCCGTTTGATGAGATCCTCTGCTTTTTCTTCCTTTTCCTGTTTCAGCTTGTTCGTTTTATAAATGATTTTCCCGACATGAAAGGAGGTCTCATACAAAAAGTCGAGCTCTTCGTCCGTCAGGTTTTGGTCCAGCTCCTGAACCCAGATGTAGCCCATGACTTCCCCTTTATGCTTTGCACTCACGACCACCCTCTGGTTTAACCCAATGCTTTCAATTTTATTGACGCGAAAAGGCTCAGGTTCTGTTTTCAGTTTTTCAATGATTCCGTCCTTCAGAAACCTCTCAAAAATCTGAACCGGACATTTTTTTGAAAAAATAGTCTGCTGGTTGGCAGAATCAAAATGGTTAATATAGTAAGAATTATAGGCTAACAAAAAGAAATCCGCGCTTTCCAGTATGACTGGTTTCTGCAGTTCATAACTGATAAAATCAATCAGCTTATCAACATCTGAAAATGAAAAAACTCTCTCTAAAAGCTCTTCCATACCTTTTTCTCCTATACTTTTTTTACTTTAATCATATCCATACGGGGGCTTTTTGTATAGAAAAAAATACGTTTGTTTCCAAAAGAAAAAACGTCCGCTTAAAAGGAGAAAAGAGGAAAAAGGGACAACCCCTTCCTCCTCCTTTCGATCTTTATTGTGACATTGTATCTTGGTAGTCGTTGAACTGGTCTGTGACAGCTTGTGACGGAGCCTGCGTCAATACACTGACGACAAAAACAGATAATAGACTCGCAGCAAAACCAGGTATCATTTCATACAGAAAGTCCGAAAGACCGGCATTCGCCCAAATGATTACAGTTGCTGCTCCCACAATCATGCCGGCGAGTGCCCCCCATTTGGTCATTCGTTTCCAAAACAGACTGAGCAGTACGACCGGCCCGAATGATGCACCGAAGCCCGCCCACGCGTAGCTGACCAATCCAAGGATCGTATTGTTTTTCTCCCAAGCCAGCAGTAACGCGATGATTGAAACAGCCAGAACAGCCAAACGGCCCAAAAACACAAGCTCTTTATCAGAAGCTGAGCGTCTGAACATCGACTTATACAAATCTTCTACCAGAGAGCTTGATGTCACAAGCAGCTGGGAAGAAATTGTACTCATAATCGCAGCCAAAATAGCTGAAATCAGAAAACCTGTGATAAGCGGATGGAACAAAATATTCCCTAATTGAATAAAAATCGTCTCTGGGTCCTTCAGTGTCATGCCGCGCTGATGGTAGTAAGCGATTCCGCCCAAACCGGTCAGCACTGCGCCGACTGCGGACAAAATCATCCAGCCCATTCCGATTCTGCGCGCTCTTTTGATCTCTTTGACAGACGTTATCGCCATAAAACGCACAATGATATGCGGCTGGCCAAAGTAGCCCAAACCCCAGGCAAACAAAGAAATAATGCCAAGGACGCTTGTTCCTTTGAAAATATTAAACATATCTGGATCCACAGAGCGGATTTCAGCAACTGTATCACCTGCTCCTCCCGTGTGGAAAAACGTAACGATCGGAACAAGAATGAGTGCGGCAAACATAATGATCCCCTGAACAAAATCTGTCCAGCTGACTGCCAAAAAGCCGCCAAACAGGGTATATGCCACAACAACACCAGTCACAATCCACAATCCGGTGTGATAATCCATCCCCAAAATACTGTTGAATAAGACGCCGCCGGATACCATTCCGGACGATACATAAAACGTAAAAAAGACTAAAATCACAATTCCTGAAAACAGTCTGAGAAGCTTTGTTTGATCTCCAAAGCGATTTTCAAGGAATCCTGGAATTGTAATGGAATTCCCCGCTTTTTCAGTATAGGTTCTCAGCCGCGGCGCAACATAGAGCCAGTTCGCCCATGCTCCAAGGCAAAGTCCGAACACAATCCAAACCCCGCTCAGACCTGTTGAAAACATGGCGCCCGGGAGCCCCATCAGCAGCCAGCCGCTCATATCGGCAGCGCCCGCACTGAGAGCGGTTACAGCAGGACCTAAGGAACGTCCTCCCAGCATGTAATCCGTCAGATTCGACGTGCGCTTGTAAGCAAAGTAGCCGATCAGCAGCATCCCCGCCATATAAATACAAATCGAGATAATCAGCTGTGTGTTTTCTATGGCACTTCCTCCTCTTTTTTATAGTATATGGATGAAATGGACATCCCCGCAGGGAGGATGCCCATTTAGTCCCGCTTTAGAACATTTCACTGATTGTTTTTGCCTGCATGTGCAGTGCCAAATAATCCGGCCCGCCTGCTTTTGAATCCGTTCCGGACATTTTGAAGCCGCCAAACGGATGATAGCCGACGATAGCGCCTGTACAGTTGCGGTTGAAGTACAGGTTTCCGACATGGAATTCCTGTTTCGCACGCTCGATGTGCTTGCGGTTGTTTGTGATAACCGCGCCTGTCAAACCGTATTCAGTATTGTTTGCCACCTCTAAAGCTTCATCAAAGTTTGACACTTTAGAAAATGCAACGACAGGTCCGAAAATTTCTTCCTGCATGAGTCTTGCTTTCGGATCAAGGTCAGCGAAGATCGTCGGTTTGATGAAGTATCCTTTCGAATCGTCACCAGTGCCGCCGCTTACTAAACGCCCTTCCTGTTTTCCGATCTCAATATAGCTCATAATTTTATCATAAGAACCTTGGTCAATGACAGGTCCCATATAAACATCCGCACTGTCAGGTTTTGCTGTTACTTTTGATTCCGTAATTTCAATGACACGCTCTAACACTTGATCATACACTTTTTCATGGACAACTGCACGTGAACCTGCAGAACATTTTTGTCCTGCAAAGCCGAACGCTGATGTAAAGATGGATTGAGCCGCCAATTCAATGTCCGCATCCTCATCGACAACAACCGTATCCTTACCGCCCATTTCAGCAATGACACGCTTTAAGTGCTGCTGGCCTGGCTGAACCTTCGCCGCGCGTTCGAAAATTCTCGTACCCACTTCTCTTGATCCCGTAAATGTGATAAGGCTTGTTTTCGGATGGTCAACAAGGTAATCGCCGACTTCCGCTCCGCTGCCGGGAACAAAGTTGACTACGCCTTTCGGCAGTCCGGACTCTTCCAGCACCTCAACGAATTTCGCAGCGATGACAGGTGTTGCGCTGGCAGGTTTTAGAACGACTGTGTTTCCAGTAACGATCGGCGCCACTGTTGTTCCTGCCATGATCGCGAACAAGAAGTTCCAAGGAGGGATGACGACTGTTACACCAGTTGGCGTGTACACATATTGGTTTTTCTCGCCTTCACGGCTGTTGACCGGTTTGCCTTTTGCCAGTTCGATCATTTGGCGCGCATAGTACTCCATGAAGTCAATCGCTTCAGCCGTATCAGCATCCGCCTCGTTCCACGGCTTTCCTGCTTCTTTTACAAGCAAAGCGGAGAATTCATGTTTTCTTCTGCGGACTTTGGCAGCAGCGCGGAACAGGACAGCCGCTCTTTCTTCCGGAGATGTGTATCTCCACTCTTCGAATGCTTTCGCAGCCGCTTCAATCGCTTGCTCAGCGTGTTCTTGGGAAGCTTTTGACACTCTGCCGACGACTTCTTCTTTATCAGCCGGGTTGATAGAAACGATTTTTGCTTCTGTTTCCACTCTCTCGCCGTTAATGACAAGCGGATAGTCTTTTCCTAAATATTCGCTTACTGTCGCAAGCGCTTTTTTAAACGCTTCCACGTTGTTTTGATCTTGGAAATTTGTGAATGGCTCGTGTTTGTAAGGTGTTGTCATGATAATCTCTCCTTTTTTTACTTCTTTGTCATTCCTTTGAAAGCAAATGCAATGTTTGACGGACGTTCTGCAAGGCGTCTCATAAAGTAGCCGTACCAATCTTCGCCGTAAGGCAGGTAGACTCTCATGTTATAACCTTCTTTTACGAGGCTGAGCTGGGTTTGCGACCGCATGCCGTACAGCATCTGAAATTCAAACTTGTCATTGGCAATGCCATTTTCCTTGGCAAGCTGCTTTGTGTAGTCGATCATTTTGTCGTCATGTGTGGCAATCGCTGTATAATGACCGTTTAAGAGCTGCTTCCGGATGATTTTTTTGTAATTTTCATCGACATCGCTTTTCTCCGGGTAAGCTACTTTTTCTGATTCTTTATAAGCTCCTTTTACAAGGCGAAGGAACGGGTTTAAAGAATCCAAATCGTCAATGTCTTTTTCCGTCCGGTACAGATAGGCTTGCAGCACTGTGCTCACATGCTCGTATTTCTTTCTGAAATCTTTGAAAATTTCAAGCGTTTTCTGGCATCTGACTTCATCTTCCATGTCAATGGTGACCATGATTTTATGCTTCTCGGCCGTCTGAAGGATTTTCGTCATATTTTCATATACCAAATCCATATCTATATCGAGACCTAGAGACGTCATTTTTAAAGAAACGTGTGAGTTCAGCTGCTGATCCGCAATCGTCGCAATGGTTTGAATGCACTCTTCCGTACGCTCCCGTGCGACCTCGGCACTGTTCACAAACTCACCTAAATGATCGACAGTAACTGACAAGCCTTGACTGTTAAGCTGTCGAATGGTCGGGATTGAACTGTTAAAATCATTCCCGCCGATAATTTTACCCGCTGCTACCCGGCTTCCCCAGTTCTTTGCCATTTTATTGAGAAAGCCGCTTTTGGATAAAAATAAGAAAAAATCTCTTGTGATCACTTCCAACCTCAACACCCCGCAATCTAAGAAGTATTTGTATGAGTTTATTGTAAATGGACAAAACCGTGGTTCACAATATTCTCAAAATACAAAGATTCTGATAATTTTTGTGGGTTTGCCACAATCAGATAGTTAGAAAGTCGGGGGACATTCTGTCGAATAAAGGAGAAAAGGAAGCGACAAAAAACATCAGCTTCCTCCATCCTTCCACACTTCTTTAACCGTATTCAAAAGCAAACGATTCAATTCAGGTGTCATATCCTTTTTTTCTGCTTTTAGCGATTTTGCTGCTTCCATGATTCTTTCGATTTCCGTTTCAATGAATTGGTGAATGACATGAATTCTCGCTTCGAGATCAAGCTCTTCGCCTCTTTTTTTCCGTTCAAGCAAGGTTTCCATTTCTGCCTTCAGTTCGGGTTCAGTAACAAGTTCATCCATCAAAACCGTAAAATCCATTGGCGGAATGGTTCCGTGCTTTTCAATCCATTTGCAAGCCAAAATAGGCCGAAGCACGTAGAAATATTTTTTGATTTTGACCTCTTGCCCTTGAAGGTAATCCTTGACGTTCCTTCTCGCCATATTGATATAGTGATACACGCTTGCTTCAGGCTTAAATGCCTCCATCCGCAGTTTTCTTAACCGCTCTGCGGTCGTAAATGCTTCATAATACACAATGTCTGAGGACAGCCATTCAAGGAGCGGCGGGTTTGATTTTTTGAAGAGGCGCAGCGTCTTTCTCAGCTCCCAGCCGCTGATATCCAGCAAATCGTGAATCGGTTCCTCAATCACATCCCGCTCCTGCTCAATTGAAAAATACCACTCCTTTTTCGGCACATAAATAAAGCGGACATCATAATCACTGTCCTGCGACGGGAATCCCCATGCGCGGCTTCCTGACTCAACGGCATATACGATTTTGACTCCGTATGACTGCTCGATTCGTTTTAATTCATCAATGATCCTTTGTTTCATATCTATTCGTCTCCAGTCTGTTCTCATTCCGGCAGTTTGCAGAAAAAAACCGCCTGATGATACGCGGCGGCTTTTCCCGTTTAATCAGCCTTTAAGGTGCTGCTTAAAGAAAGCAAGTTTTTCCGTTTGAAAGGCAGGGATATATTCATGCCCGAAGTAGCGGTACACCTTCAGCTCTTTCTCTGTCTTCAAGTGGTTGTATGCGGCAAACACGGTGGACGGCGGCGTGACCTTGTCAATCAGACCGATCGACATCAAAACAGGCACCTTCACTCGGTCAGCGAGATTCATAATATCGAAATATGAAAGTGTCTTCATCGCCTGTTCTTCCGTTTCCGGGCTGCCATTTCTTCTGAAGAAGGAATTAATTTCAAGGTACGGCTGTTCAAGCGCCACATCAATGGCCCGTTCAAAGTTGCTTAAGTAAGGATAATCGGCAACCGCGGCTTTCGGAATGTCTGATAGAGCCGCTGCGGCAATGGTCAAGCCTCCGCCTTGGCTTCCGCCTGTCACACCGATTCTTGTTTCGTCAACTTCGTCAAAGCTGCTGATGACTTCAAGTGCCCGGACGGCGTCCAAATAAACGCCCCGGTAATAGTATGTATCTTTATCAAGAATTCCTTTCGTCATCCAGCCCAAAGCGTGACCGTGCGGAGAAATACTCGTATCCTCGCTGCTCTGCTGGCCGCGGACAAGCATGCCGAATGCGGCGTATCCGTGGAGCGCCCAGTTCACCATTTCATGAATCTCACCGTCATAGC
Organism: Bacillus sp. G16; assembly: GCF_021282335.1. Classification (NCBI taxonomy): domain Bacteria; kingdom Bacillati; phylum Bacillota; class Bacilli; order Caryophanales; family Bacillaceae; genus Bacillus; species Bacillus sp. G16. The sequence goes on from NZ_JAJSOZ010000002.1 coordinate 224,235, forward strand.
TTGCGTTGTAGCCGTGATATTTAACGATCGCCGGATGCGGGCCTTCCTTGTCAGGCACCGCGTACCATCCGGCAATGCGGGCGTTTCCAAAGCTTTTATATGTGAGGCGGTACACCTTTACTCCATCAGCAGGATAATCAACCGGCTGTAAATCAGGTGCTGCTTGGACTTTCGCAAGTTCATCCAAAGACGATTTCCAAAACTCAGAAAAATCTTTCGGTGCTGTTTGTTCAGGCTTATACGTTTGCAATTGGTCGAGCGGCATATCGAATAGTTGCATTTCCGATTATTCTCCTTTGTTTTATAAGATTTAGTTTGTATTCCTATACTACCACGTTTAGAACCTGTTTTCTAAATATTTTCACTTTTGTTTCCCAGACTGCCTTCATCAAACGTTTGTTTAAGACTTTCCCGGCTCAGTTCCATAAAGGCCTGAGCTGTCAAGCTGACGTAGCGGTTCTTTAAAAATACAAAGACGAGGGTTCGTGATGGCGCTGATTGAATAGATAAATAGATCACACCAGGATCTTTATCCCTTCTGACCATATTCGGCGCCATTGTCACACCTAAACCATTGGCCACAAGGGATTGGGCGGTTTCAATATGGCTCGTCTTAAAAGCTGTATTCGGCTTAAAGCCGCTTTCCGCACAGAGATCGAGAACTGTCCTGCGAAAACCGAAGCCTTCTTTTAACAGAATAAAAGGCACGTGCCTCACCATTTCAAGCGGTACGCACGGCTTGCGGCCCTCCTCTCCCTCCAGCGCTTTCTCAATCAGAGCGATCATTTCCTGCGGCATCCACCTTTGTTTTTCCTTCGGCACTGCGAGAACAATCGGTTCCGTGAGCAACGGTGTAATGGCGAGCCGTTCATCCTCGATCGGCAAGGATAAAACAGAAAGGTCAACCTCTCCCTTTGCCGTCATCTCCTCTAAAGAGACCGGATCTTTTTCAACAAGCTGAACCTCCACATGAGGATAACGGGCCAAAAACTGCTTCAGCAGAGGCGGAAAGATATATCTCCCCGTTACAGCGGGAATCCCAATGGAAAGCTTGTGTCCGAGCCCCTGCGACCGCTCCTGCATCTCCCGGAGCAAATCATCTCTGGAACGAATAATGTCCTCGGCTTTTTCAATGAAACGCCGGCCGTGGGGTGTCAGTGTAACAGAGCCGTGGGATCTGTGAAAAAGGGTAAGCCCCAGCTCAGTCTCAAGCTTTTTGATTTGCTGGCTGAGAGATGGCTGAGCGATATGAAGATGATCTGCTGCCTTTGTAAAGCTTTGGCGCCGGGCGATTTCCGCTGCGTATTCCATCACTTTAATATCCATTTCAGCCTCCATAGGTTGATCCTATCGTTTTTATCATTTTTATATCTTGGACGAATCATAACAGAAATTGCTAACATAATCCATATCATCATTTACAAAAAAAGGGGCTGGTTCACATGACAAATGAAACACCGTTTTCTATTAACGCCGAGATGTATCGGGATGAGAAGGTATTTGCTGAAGGCGAAGATTTGGGGTTGATGATCAAAACGGCGGAATGCCGGGCAGAGCAGCGGATGCTGGATATCGGAGCAGGTGCTGGCCATACGGCGCTGGCATTTTCTCCATATGTGCAGGAATGCATCGGTGTTGATGCGACGAAAGAGATGGTTGAGGTTGCGTCCTCCTTTGCGCAAGAAAAAGGAGCGGGAAACGTACGCTTTCAGCAAGGAATGGCCGAGTCACTCCCCTTCCCCGACGATTCATTTGATATCATCACCTGCCGATACGCGGCCCACCATTTTTCAGATGTCCGCAAAGCCGTCAGCGAAGTTGCACGCGTCCTGAAAAAGAACGGACGTTTTCTCTTGGTCGATCATTACGCGCCTGAAGATCCCGTTCTTGATGAGTTTGTCAATCATTTGAACCAGCTCCGAGACCCTTCCCATGTTCGGGAAGGCTCATTATCAGAATGGCAGTCAATGTTCACCGCCAATCAGCTGAGCTATCAAGACATCCAAAAGTGGAATTTGCCGATTCAATACGAAAGCTGGATCAAACGTGGCGGAACCCCCGCCGATCGGGAAAAACAGATTATCAGCCATTTACATCAGGCATCAGAAGAAGCACGTGATACGTTCTCCATCAAATTGAAACAAAACGGACAGCCTGACTCCTTTTGCTTAAAAGCCATTTTGATACAAGGCGTAAAATGATAAATAAAGCCGTGCGCACCGCACGGCTTTTTACATTGGCTGATAAAGATCCCAGCCGATTTTTAATGTCTCTACAATATAATCGGCGACCTCCTCAGGAGAAAGGTTGTCTGTTGCCACTTTTGAATTGTGTTTGTTGTAAATGACTTTTCTTTCGTTAAACAGTTGTTCCATTTCATCCATTGAACGGTTATGCAGCACAGGGCGGCTCTCGATCAATAAGTCCGCGCGCTGCTTCCAGTTCTCCCATGACAGGTCCAAATGAAGCACGAGACAGTTTTCCAGACAGCACTTTCTGATTTCCTCTTGTTTAAAAGACCCGCCGCCCAGAGATACAATTTTGAATCGTTTATGATGGCAGATGTCTAAAATATATTCCTTCTCCGTTTTCCGGAAAAAGTCTTCTCCCTTTTCCTCAAACATCTCAGGAATTGTCATCTTGAAATCCTTTTCGATCTCTTGGTCAATATCGATAAAATCTCTATATAATTTCTTAGCGACCAATTGGCCGATTGTCGTTTTTCCTACACCCATGAATCCGATCAGGACGATATTTCTTTCTCTTACTGGGATGGCTCGTTTAGCGTTCATCTTCGGCGAAATCCTCCTAAGGAATGAAATTTTATATTCATTATATGCTTATTTTACGAATATTTATATAGATACCGGCTTGCCCGTCCTTTTCCGTTCAAACGTTTTTGCCTGAATGACATTCATTGTACAACATTTCCACAGATATTTTAATACTTCGACGCAAAAAAGCATTAAAACCTTTCAACTCACTGCTTTTATTGTTTTTCCTGCTGACTCTTCGATGGAAGGGTCTTTTTTTGTATCATAAGTGAGAAGGGAGAAATGGAGATGATCATTTGGATAAACGGGGCTTTCGGTTCCGGAAAAACACAAACAGCCTTCGAACTGCATAGAAGGCTGAAACCGTCGTACGTGTATGATCCTGAGAAAATGGGATTCGCGATGCGCTCTATGATACCGCCGGAGATCGCGGAGGACGATTTTCAAAGCTATCCCTTATGGCGGGCGTTCAATTACAGCTTGCTCGCCTCCCTGACCGATACATACCGCGGCATCATCATTGTGCCTATGACGATTGTACACCCTGAATACTTTAATGAGATCATCGGCAGGCTCAGACATGACGGCCAGACGGTTCACCACTTTACACTAATGGCTTCAAAGGAAACCTTGTTAAAACGGCTGCGCACAAGAGCAGAAGGAAAAAACTCATGGGCCGCCAAACAAATCGACCGCTGCATTGAAGGATTGTCATCACCAGTCTTTGCAGATCACCTCCAAACAGACAACATGTCGATTCAGGATGCGGCAGAAACCATTGCCGCGAGAGCCAAGCTTACATTAGACCCTGATACGAGAGGCAGCCTCCGAAGGTTTACTGACAGATTGATGGTAAAGCTGAATCATATCCGCATCAAATAAAGATCCTGCACATGACAAAAGCCCGCTCCGAGAGCGGGCTTTCTTCATTTTATTTCCACCAGTCATCAAACATAGACGCCGGAACCTGACGTTTATGCTCAGTTATGCTATAGCGTTTTTCCAGCGCTTCTGACACTTTCGCTGATACTTCTTTCCCTTCGAGATAATCGTCAATCTCCTCATAGGAAATGCCAAGCTCTGTCTCATCCGCCTGCTGCGGTTTTTCGTCGAGCAGATCGGCAGTTGGTTCTTTTAGGTATAAGCGTTCCGGTGCACCCAGCTCTTTTAGCAGGCTTCTTCCCTGACGCTTCGTCAATCCAGTCAGCGGCAGGAGGTCGGCTCCGCCGTCACCGTACTTCGTAAAGAAACCAGTGACAGCCTCAGCTGCGTGGTCAGTGCCAATGACAAGAAGGCCTTCTTGTCCGCCGATCGCGTATTGAGCGATCATTCTTGTTCTTGCTTTTACGTTCCCTTTATTAAAGTCAGTCAGCTGATCGCCCGTTTCCTGCTGATATTGATCAGAAAAAGCGCTGACGGTCGATTTAATGTCGAACTTCCATGATTTATCCGGCTTAATAAACTTCAAAGCAAGCTGGGCATCGTCTTCATCCTGCTGTGTGCCATGCGGAAGACGGACCGCGATAAATTGAGCGTCTCCGCCCTCCTCGCGAATGCTTTCCACCGCCAGCTGAGCAAGGCGCCCCGCAAGAGTTGAATCCTGTCCGCCGCTGATTCCCAATACAAAGCCCTTAGCGCCGGTTTTCTTTACATATTGTTTTAAAAAATGGATTCGGTCCTCAATTTCTTGCTTTGGATCAATTGAGGGCTTCACATGTAATTCACGCATAATCTTTTCCTGCATGCTCATCCCAATCATTCCTCCTGTACAGTTTCGCTGTTTCTTATTTGATCATTTCCCCAAATTGACGAAAATGAATCATGACAGTTATGTATCCCTATTAAATATAGCACAGGTCTTCATTCACAGTGAACAAGAGAGATCAGCTGACTTCCACCCGTATTGACGTTACACTATCGCCATTGCACTTACCTTTTTCTATCGGGCAGGAAGAAAACGCGACAACCAAATCCATTTCCGCCCGCAGCCTTACATAATCCCCGGCATTTGAAAGCGGCGTTTCCACAGACAGGTTCCCTTTCTGATCAAGGACAGTATTCATAAAAATCGCAAAAGGATAATGCATGTGAGGCTTCGGTACGCCAAACTGCTCAAGCGCACGGTTCATATTGTCATAGCACGTATCCTGAAACTCATCCTTTTGCTTGCCGTATAAAAGCCTGTTCATATCAGGACGGCAGGCGGGAAGCAGCAGATCATGCTTGCCGACCGTATCCTCAATCAGCGTCAGCATCGGTTTGTACAGATTGGAATAGAGATGGTCGTTGACCTTCACATGAATGGAATGATTGGCATCAATCGTCGCTCCCTGATCAAGGTGTTCATAAAAATCCTTGGCATGGTACGCGACAAAATCAGCAACCTGCTGGCCCTCAACATCAACCACCTTCAAAATCTGCCCCTTTTTCAGCTTCAGCCCAAGCCCTTTCTTCGGCTCTACGATATATCGCTGTGTCATCGGCTCGCTCCTTTTTTCCATTAGTATGAGCGTTCGCCGCCTTCTCCATGTAAAAAGAGGCAAAAATCCGATGTATATAAGCTTCGGGCGGGTCGCAATCTAACCTTAGATAAAAGGGGTTGAAATGATTATGAGTCAAACAAAACAAGATCAGCAAAAAGGAAATTTAGCTTGGTGGCAGCTGTCATTAATCGGGATAGGATGCACAATCGGAACTGGATTTTTTCTCGGTTCCAGCATCGCAATAGTGAAAAGCGGTTTTTCCGTTCTGCTTTCATTTCTAATTGGAGCGATCGGTACGTATTTTGTATTCGAACAGCTTGCCAAGCTGTCTGCAAAACATCCTGAAAAAGGCTCGTTTTGTTCGTATGCGAGGAAAGCATTCGGAAGATGGGCCGGCTTCAGTAACGGCTGGGTGTACTGGACATCAGAAATGCTGATTACCGGAAGCCAGCTGACAGCCATTTCACTATTTACGAAGCATTGGTTTCCTCAGGTGCCGTTATGGGTGTTTGCTTCAATCTACGCGGTACTTGGGCTTCTCATTATTTTCACCGGACTGTCTGTTTTTGAGAAGACTGAAAATGTACTGGCAGTCATCAAAACAGCCGCTATTTTTATGTTTATTGTCATTGCCATCCTGGCATTATGCGGCATCCTGTCCGGCGGAAGGCCTGATGTACAGGTTCCAAATAAGACGAGTGAGTTTTTCCCTTTCGGCGCCATGGGGCTGTGGACAGGCTTAATCTACGCGTTTTACGCCTTTGGCGGAATTGAGGTCATGGGGCTGATGGCGGTCCACTTAAAGAAACCAGAGGAAGCGTCTAAATCAGGAAAACTGATGCTGGCGACGCTTGCGATTATTTATATTATTTCAATCGGGCTGGCTTTGCTTTTGGTTCCGTTACACAAGTTTACAGAACAGGACAGCCCGTTCATTACGTCGTTAAAAGGATACAACCTTGAGATCATTCTCGATATTTTTAACGGGATTTTCATTATCGCCGGGTTCTCGACCCTCGTCGCTTCGCTATTTGCGGTTACGACATTGCTTTGTACGATGGCTGATGACGGCGACGCGCCGAAATGCTTTACCTTAAAGGAAGGCAAAAAAATATGCTGGCCGGCACTGGGGCTGACGTTTGCAGGGCTTGTCTTATCCATTATTCTGTCCCTGGTGCTGCCCAAAAACATTTATGAGCACATGACGACAGCAGCGGGGCTTATGCTTTTATACACTTGGCTGTTTATCCTGTTCTCCAGCAAAAAGCTGACTGATCCTGAGGGAATGGGCAAAACGCAAATTTATTTAGCGATGATTCTGATTGCTGCGGCTGTGTCAGGTACATTGTTTGAAAAATCAAGCCGGCCCGGTTTTTTTGTGAGCATAGGTTTTCTCGCGATTATTGCCGTCGTTACCATGATCTATCAAAAAAAGCAGGGACATAAAGACCGCCCTGCCAGCTCGTGATTTATTTCATTTTGTTGAACATGTTCTTTAAATAAGAAAACGGACACTTTGATACCTGTTTTTCGTCGTCACGGAGGAAATACTGTTTCCATTCGCGATTATCCTTTCCTCCGTACCAGCCTAATTGCGGGTGAATCGGAGCTTGATCGTAGGCCTTTAAACGGGATCGGATCATTCTGCTCATGTTGCGGCCGGATACAGTTGAACCATTTAGGTCATCAAACACCCACCTTGGCTGAAACGCGATCATAAAATAGGGAAAGCTCCGGCTTCTTCTCGCCTCGTGCCCCGGTGTAGCGCACAGAATAAAGTATGGCTCACCGTCAAAACAAAACTCCCATTTATAATGCTCGGGATCGGCCGGAATGTCTTCCGGCCACTCTTTTTCATCTTGATGACTCAGTCTATTTAAAAAGCTCCAAAACAGCTCTTCATACGCTTCAATCGAATAGTGCTCAGCCAAATCTTCCGGTGTATCAAACAACACAACGAGAGATGCATACTTTCCAGTGTCCCGCGATATCTTTCCGTACTCCGCAAGCAATGGAGCCAGTTCCTCCGCCGTTCGGTTTTCCCGCGGATCTCCGGCAAAAGCAATGCGAAGCTGATCATTCAGAAATGACTGGCGTCCGGGAATGCATGGAAACGTATCCGCGTCATCCGCCACAGTTTCTGCCAGCAGCTCAAAAGCGATTCTTTGCCATTCAGGAAGCTCATCTTGATTACGTTCCAGAAAACTTTTGGTGTAAATCCCATTCACCATTGATCCACCTCCAGTATCATCTGGATACTATATTAAAACTGGAGGCGGCAGGTGACTGTCCTTCATGAATCAGCCCAGTAACTGTTTGATGCCCTGATAACCGAAGTAAAAGCCAAATACAAGGAGGGATACACCAGCGATTCCGGTCAATCCCCTCAATAGCTTTTCATGAAGCAGATTTCTGAACATGCTGGCTGTGATAGCCATGCAAAAATCCCAGATTAAAATGCCGATCATGATGCCGGAGCTATAGATAAGAAGCTGATTCATATTGTAGGCCTCTGCTGTTTTCGCAAGTATGCTTCCGTAAATCCCAAGCCAAAAAAGGATGCTCAATGGATTTGACAGTGAAATGAGAAAACCCGAAGCGAACGTTTTCCTGTATGACGCTTTTCCCCGTGAGCTTCGCACATTCATCGGTTCTCTGACATTTTTCAGTGTTTCAATTCCGGTATAGGTCAGAACAAAAAAGCCGAAGAGCCACAAAAACGTTTTCACAAACGGAGCAGTCAAAAACTGCGACAGCCCGAAATAGATAAAAAGCATGTACAGTCCGTCCGCTGTCATGGCGCCTAAACCAAAAATCCATGCATGCCAAAAACCGTTTTTAATTCCTTTGTCTATTTGCGCCGCATTTACTGGTCCCACAGGCGCAGACAAGGACAGTCCCAGCACAATATAGCTCAAAAAAATGTTCACCGGCCCGTACTCCCTTCTCTTACGTAACTTGTACAATTTATTCGGGAACGGGCCAAGCTATGCACAATTTCGCTTACTGTTTCAGACGTTCAAGCTCTTCCTCCATAATATCGGCAGCTTTGCCTACGAAGCTGAAAATGAGTTCCAGTTCCTCTTCCGTATACTCGCGGCACAAATCTATCGTCGACTCTGACAGAGAGCGGAACAAATCCTTTACATGTTTTTTCGAAGCGGTCAAAGGGACGATCATGACTCTTCTGCGGTCGTTCGGGTCCTTTTCACGAGCCACATACCCCGCTTTTTCTAACCGATCAACAAGCGCTGTGACAGAACCTGTGCTGAGGCCTGTCTTTTTCCCCAGCTCTCCGGCCGTCATCGGTCCCGCTTCATTTAAGATGTCAGCTGATTTCAAATCGGTGGGAAACAGACCGAGAGCCTGAGCGGCTGCCTGATGAAACAGAACCGTTCTTGTGCCCAATTTCCGAAAAAGCTGAACGGCAGTCTTTTCCAACTCACTTCTGGAATTTCTTGTTGACAACTGACAGTCCTCCCTATAGAATCGAATTTATCTTGATAATCGAGATATTCAATGATCAAACTATTATCATGATATCAGAACTTACATAGAAAAGTAAGAGGAGGTAGAACAAATGGACACAACATCAGCAAAACAGGCTTCCACCAAATTTGTGGTCCTCGGTCTCCTGCTGGGCATCTTGATGTCTGCAATGGACAATACGATTGTTGCGACGGCGATGGGCAGCATCGTAGCGGATCTTGGAAGCTTTGATAAATTCGCTTGGGTGACGGCATCCTATATGGTGGCGGTCATGGCTGGAATGCCGATTTACGGCAAGCTTTCCGATATGTACGGCCGAAAACGCTTTTTCCTGTTTGGACTTATTTTTTTCTTAATCGGGTCGGCTTTATGCGGAATTGCACAGACGATGAATCAGCTGATCATTTACCGGGCCATTCAAGGGATTGGAGGCGGCGCGCTCCTGCCGATTGCCTTTACCATTATCTTTGATTTGTTTCCGCCGGAAAAACGCGGAAAAATGTCCGGCATGTTCGGTGCTGTATTCGGATTATCCAGTGTTCTTGGGCCGCTGTTAGGCGCGATCATTACAGATTCGATCAGCTGGCACTGGGTGTTTTACATCAATGTGCCGATCGGCGCATTGTCATTGTTTTTCATTATTCGCTACTACAAAGAATCTCTGGAGCCCAGAAAGCAGAAAATTGACTGGGGCGGCGCGGTTACCTTAGTCGTATCCATTGTATGCCTGATGTTCGCCCTTGAGCTTGGCGGCAAAACATACGATTGGAATTCCATTCAGATCATTGGCCTGTTTATTGTATTCGCTGTTTTCTTCATTGCCTTTTTTATTGTGGAGAGAAAAGCGGAAGAGCCGATCATTTCTTTCTGGATGTTTAAAAACCGTTTGTTTGCCACAGCACAGATTCTCGCTTTCCTGTATGGCGGAACATTCATTATTTTAGCGGTATTTATTCCGATTTTCGTTCAGGCGGTATACGGCAGCTCAGCGACAAGCGCGGGCTTTATTCTGACGCCGATGATGATTGGATCAGTCATCGGGAGCATGATCGGCGGGATCTTCCAAACGAAGGTCAGCTTCCGCAATTTGATGCTGATATCTGTTATCGCTTTCTTTATCGGCATGCTGCTTCTTTCCAATATGACGCCTGACACAGCACGGGTATGGCTGACCGTCTTTATGATGATTTCAGGATTTGGTGTAGGCTTTAACTTCTCCCTGCTGCCGGCGGCTTCTATGAATGATCTTGAGCCTCGTTTTCGGGGAACGGCCAACTCTACAAATTCATTTTTGCGGTCATTCGGCATGACCTTGGGCGTCACCATTTTCGGAACGGTGCAAACAAACGTATTCACAAACAAGCTGAGCGACGGCTTCAGCGGCATGAAAGGCTCAGCGGGCTCAGGCGCCGCGCAAAATATCGGCGACCCGCAGGAGATTTTCCAAGCAGGAACACGTTCCCAAATTCCTGAGGCGATTCTGAATCGCATTATTGACGCGATGTCATCAAGTATCACATATGTCTTTTTGCTCGCTTTGATTCCAATTGTCCTCGCGGCGGTTACCGTTTTGTTTATGGGAAAAGCCAGAGTGAAAACAACAGCGGAAATGGCGAAGAAAGCAAATTAACAAAAAAGCAGTACATGGCTGACATGTACTGCTTTTTTCGATTACAATCCTAATCTTGCAAGAATAAACGTCCATATACAAATGATCAATAACAGAATCAGACTGTACGCCACTGTACGCTTAAACAGTTTAGATTCCTTGCCAGTCTGGCCGACCGCTGCGGCGGCAATGGCGATAGACTGAGGAGAAACGAGTTTCGCCATCACCCCGCCCGCCGTATTTGCAGCTAACAGCAAATCAGAACCCGCACCGATCTGCGCTCCGGTGACAACCTGCAAATGTCCGAACAGAGCGTTATTGCTGACAACAGAACCGGTAATGAACACGCCGATCCAGCCGAGAACAGGACTGACAAACGGGAACAAATCTCCTGTTTTCGCCAGTGCCAACCCAATTGAAGAGCTGAGCCCTGCGAAGTTGGCCAGATTGGCAAACCCCATTACGAAGCAGATCGTGATAATCGGCACCCACAGCTCTTTTCCTGTCTCCTTCAAGGAAGCAAAGGCATCCCGATAAGAGAAATTTTTGCTGAACAGCCCTGTCACGATGACTGCCGCTAAAATCGCTGTACCAGTCGCTGACAGCAGATCGACTTTAAAGACTGCATCTAACGGCATGGCAGATGGCGCAATCGGCGGCATTTTCATAATTTCCTGATGTAGAAAAGGCATTTTCAATAATAGTGTTGTCTGATATAACAGCCCGCCTTCTTGGAATAGCGCTTTGAAGGCAGGAAGGCTCCAGATTGTGATCGCCGCAGTTAAAATGTAGAAAGGGGACCATGCTTTCGCAATGTCAGCGGCACTGTATGCCTTTTTCTCACCAGTCTCGCCGGCTCCTTCCTCCCGGTAAATCTCTTTCGGCTGCCATTTGCGGAGGAAGAGCGCAAGCCCGCCCATGCTGAATAAGGCCGCCAAAATGTTTGCTAATTCCGGTCCAAGCACCGCCATTGTCAGTGTCTGAACCGCTGTATACACACCGCTCACAACCAACAGGGCAGGCCATGTCTGTTTGATTCCCTTCATTCGATCTAATAGGAATACAAGCAGAAACGGAATCAAAAATGAGATCATCGGCAGTGTCCACATCAATGTCCGTGACAGCTCAAGAGCAGACAAATCACCAATCTGTGCCCCTGTGATTACAGGAATTCCAATCGCACCAAAGGCTCCAGAGGCTGCGTTCGCAATCAAACAGAGCGCCGCCGCTTTTAACGGTTTAAAACCAAGTTCGACGAGCAACGCCGCACTAATCGCAATCGGAACACCAAAACCGGCCGCGCCTTCCAAAAACGCGTTAAAACAAAAACCAATTAATAATAGCTGTATTCTTTGGTCAGGCGAAATGCCGGCTATGCTGGAACGAATAATGGTAAATTTCCCGGTTTTCACTGCAATTTTATACAGCCACACCGCCATCAGAACGATGTAGCCAATCGGCCACAAACCGCTCCCGATTCCTAGTAAAATAGAAGAAATTGCTTTTTCAACCGGCATATGAAATGCCAAAACGGAGACGAAGAAACTGACGGCTAGGGTAAGAAATGCCGCAAGAATGCCTTTCATTTTAAAAACGGTTAAAGCCAAGAGAAAAAAGAGAATCGGAGTGAGCGCCACAAGTGCGCTCACATACTCGTTTCCAAACGGATCATACAACTGCTCCCACATTGACAATCAGCCCTTTACTCTATAGTTGCGATTAGTTGATCTTTTGTTCTGCAAAATGCGGTTTTAAGATGTTTTTAAGGACGCCGGCGCTGTGAAGGAACTGTTCTTTTTCTTTCTCATTTAAGTTCAGCTCAGTGATGCCTGCAACTCCTCCGCGGTTTACGACAGCCGGAACGCCGATGTACACGTCATCTGCGCCGTATTGTCCGTCCAAATATGTGCTGACAGTTAAAATGCTGTTTTCATTATGAAGAATGGCTTTTGTAATGCGGGCAAGGCTCATCGCAACGCCGTAATAAGTCGCACCTTTTTTCTCAATGATATGGTAAGCGGCGTTTTTCACGTCATCTACGATCTGGTCAAGCTCCTCTTGTTTGTACGCATCGTTATTCTCAACGAGTTCACTGATTGGCACTCCGCCGACATTTGCGTGACTCCAGACAGGAAGCTCTGTGTCGCCGTGTTCTCCGATAATATGCGCGTGCACGTTTTGAGGGGCTGCGCCAAAGTATTCGCTCAGCATGTAACGGAATCTCGCAGAATCTAGTGTTGTGCCGCTTCCGATCACCCGCTCTTTTGGCAGGCCGCTGAATTTCCATGTAGCGTAAGTCAGAATATCAACCGGATTTGTCGCGATTAAGAAAATGCCGTCAAATCCGCTCGCCATGACTTCACTGACGATGCCTTTGAAAATCTTTAAGTTCTTTTCTACTAATTCTAGGCGTGTCTCACCAGGTTTTTGGTTTGCTCCGGCGCAGATGCAGACAATATCAGCATCCTTGCAGTCTTCATATGTTCCGTAAGATGTTTTGACCGGTTGCGGCGCAAACGCCTTTCCGTGGTTTAAATCCATTACATCGCCCATTGCTTTTTCTTTATTTAAATCAATGACCACAAGCTCATCTGTGATCGCTTGGTTAATTAACGCAAATGCATAACTGCTACCAACAAAACCCGCTCCGATTAAAGCTACTTTATTTACATGTTTATTCATCATTAATCATCCTTCCAGGGTATGTTTTTCTTCGATGTCTGTTTGTGAAGTATTTCACATTTATATTGTGCAACATTTCACAAACTATTGCAAGAGAAAAGTTTTGTCTGATTTATGAACAAAAATAGAAACCATCTAGGATGGTTTCTTGGGGATTTTTCCTCTGATCGCTTGCCCTCAATGAGGCAGAGAACCGCTTAAGCCAGAGTCGTTATATAAACCATTTTGCACGTAATCAAAGCCAGGCTGGTTCTGTCCAGGCACTTGGGCGCTGCCATTATTAAAAATCACTTTGGCGTTGGTTGTATCCGTATCCGCCGGCAGCGTCAGCGTGTAAATTCCATCTGCATTCTTAGTCATTGCTTTTCCCGGCCAAGATCCGGTCAATTCTATTGCCCGGCCTCCATCATGTTTATAGATATAAGCATTTACTTGGCCCCAATGATTCGGATTTTGATAGCCAATTGTTTTGGCCGCAGACGGGTCTCTTTTTACAAAGCTGTACTCTTGGGCCCTCGTTACACCATCACTGTTCGTTCCTGTTAACGTGATGTCGTATGTTGTGCCAAATGGATCTCCTTTTCCGATCGTTAATTGGTCTCCATCCTTAAACGCTGTCTCTTGCCCATTATTGATTTGATACACGGCTTTTGCTGTATTCGCATCTGCACGCAGGGTGATCGTCAATTGATCATTGAAAGAATGGGTTACCCCTGTTTTGACATTCTCAAGGAAGACATGAGGCGCATTTTCAATATCGTCAGGATAAAGAACAACCACTGATCTGGCATTGATCGTGCCTGTCAGTTTACCGTCCGTTACTTGAAATGAACCATCCCCAGCTTTATTAGCATAGCTGCCATCAGGTAATTTCGTTAAAGCATTGATGGTGACAGAAGATGAACCTGCATTTGCCAACACAACGCCATGTGAGCCGCGCTGATTCATGAATATCTGGTTATTTCCATTCGGATTCGAGAGTTCCTCAGGCTGTCCAGCCATTACATTGTGAAATGTATTGACCGCAGCGATAGCCTGATCTTCAAATAAAGCACTTCCGCGGTCGCCTATTTGGCTTTTCCCTGGGAATCTCACACCATTTCCGCCGCCCTCAGGTCTGGAAAAGAAGAGAGGCGTACTGCCTGAGCGAGAAGCAATCATTGCCCAGCCTAAACGAATATCGTCATCACTCATCCATGTAGACTCTTGATCATCATTGGCATACGTATCATGCGATTCCACCCATGTGACTAACTTGTCCGCAGCCACATCAGATGCATAATGGGAGATATTCGACACGCTCAGATTACGATTCTTTAAAGCGGACCTTATGGAATGTCCATAGTTAGATGCTGTCACATTCATATAATTCGCATATGCGGCATCTCTGGAGGCACTATCTTGCAGGATTTCTCCGTATTGGAACTCCGCAGATGTATTTGTGATATTCGGCCAAAATTGACTGCCGTAATTCCCTTCATCCGGAAGTTCTATATGTTTGGCGGCATCAAATCGAAATCCGTCTGCCCCGTCATTCAATGCTCTTTCTAAGAAACGTTTCAGATAGGACTGTACTTGTGTATTCTGTGTATTCCAATCATACAGCCCGAGCAATGAATTCTGCGTGACATCCCATCGATCTGACCAGTTTTTAATTTGTGTGTTTCCATGGGTCCAGTTTGGAATACTCTTAATCTCATTGGAAATCGCAGCATAGTCACTGGTGGTATGATTGATGACCGCGTCAACAATGACCTTTACGCCATATTCTTCAGCGGCTGCACACATTTCTTTAAATTCTTGTTCAGTACCTAAGTAACGATTGCCAATTTGGTACGATGTCGGCTGATACAGCCAGTACCAGTTTGACATGCTTTTATCTCCTTGATTCCCTTCCTTTACTTGGTTAATCGGAGACGTCTGAATGGCTGTATATCCTGCATCATGAATATCCTTCATATTATGTTTTAGCGTATTGAACGACCAATTCCATGCATGAAGAATGGTTCCGCTTTTGATCGACGGTGCTGTAAGCTCATTCGATTTGTTCGCCGTTTCAGCACTCGCAGCCGCCGGTCCTGCCAGAACCAAATGAAACAGCAATAAAAATCCAGCGAATAACGGCAGTAAAGAGGTTTTGAATCGTTTTTCAAACATTCTTGACACTCCTTATTTAGTTTTTGAAGACTTACTGCGGAGTCAAAAATCCCTCTTACTTCATCCTTCCGCTTCCTCCTTTCAAACGAATGTGAAGACTGGAGAATTTTGTTAACGCTTACATTTCAAATTATCACATTCACCCTATCAAAACAACTTGATAGAGAGAATTCAAATCTATATTCCTATCCTAATAAAAATGCTGCCCCGAACTGTGAGCCATTCCCCTCACTTTACAAACAAAAAAAGAAACCATCTATCAAGATGATTTCTTTTCTACTTCTTCTTTTATCGCTCTTCTGTAAGCCAGCTTCACAATCACGTATCGAAGCAGAAACAAAGCGCCGCCGCAGACGATAAAAAGAAGGACCATTTTCAGCCAAGCGAAGAATGTATGGGGAATCCCCCTGTCGTACATCGTAAGCACCACTACCGCAAAGGCGACCGCAATTGACTCTATTCGCTGCTGCTTCACCCGTTTTTGCAGTTCTTCTTCGGTGTCTATTCTCGGCATGAGCATCCCAGATGCTGCTGCCCTGATGCAGTAATATAAGATGATGATGAACAAAAACACAAGGCTTGCAGCCCATTCTTTAAACGGAAATTCAAACATAATGCCTCGAATGATCACATCAAGAAGCGCAAAAGCACCCGCTATTATCCCAATCTCCGACCAGATTTTTTGTTCATTTTCTTTTACTCTCTTATTTTTCCCATTCACGCCTGAAAGTCTATTACGCAGATTATTCATGACCTTCCTCCCGCACTTTTACGAATGGCTTATGGCTTACATGTTACAATAACAGCCTGCGCTTCTGCAATGATTAACTCAAAAGCCCGCCGTACAAGCCGGCGGGCAGCAATCGTTAAAACGGCCCCCAATTGATCATGACGCCGATCACAATAAAGACAAGCCCGATCAAAAACCAAATCAAAGCAAGCGGCACCATAAACCGCAGCCACTTGATATACGGAATGCCGCTAGCGGCAAGCACCGCCATAAGGACGCCGGATGTCGGATTCACACAGTTGACGACTCCTTCTCCAAGCATAACCGCCTCCACTGCAACCTGTCTCGTAATTCCCATCAAATCAGCGAGCGGCGCCAGAATTGGAATAAATACAACGGCCTCTCCAGACCCTGAAGAGATGAGAAAGTGAAGAAGCGCACTGGCGATATACATACCGATCGCGCCGGCAATCGGGCTGAATCCGTCCAAAAGCGAAGCCAAGGCATTGACGACTGTATCGAGGAGCTTTCCATTTTCAAGAATGACGGAAATACTTCGTGCCATCCCGACAATCAGCGCCCCGTATACAAGGCTTTGGCAGCCCGTAATGAAGGTTTTAGCAATATCGTTTGCCGCAAGCCCGCCTATTAAACCGGCAAGGACAGAAATAAAAATAAACGTCGCAGCCATTTGGGAATCAGACCAGCCCAGCTTTAAAGCGCCGTACAAAAATCCGATCAGCGACAGTCCCGCCACAGCCAAAATCAGCTTATGGCGAACGGTAAACGGCATTGACTGATCTTCTTCTTTACCCGCTTCACCCATTCCTGCCGCCGGGAACCAATTTGTTCCTAACACACTGGCATCCTTTGATTTTTTTAATTTTCTCGTATACAGATAGATATAAATAATAGAAGAAAGCAAAAAGCATATGTATATCACAATACGCAGGCCGATCCCCGAAAAGAGCGGCAGCTCCGCGATTGATTGCGATAAACCGAGCGGGGACGGTGATAAAATAGTAGAGTTAAATCCAGCGTAGCAGCCGATGTAAATAACAGCGGCGCCCGCAACAGCGTCCCATTTTAAGGATCGTGCGACTATGAGGCCGATGGGGATAAATCCGATAACTGAATTTACGACAATTCCGGTTGTTCCGAGAATGGAGAACAACGCGCCGACAATACAAATAAATACTAATTGCTTTGTGCGGAATTTGCTGATGACATTGTAAATCAGACCGTTGATGGCGCCCGTTTTTTCTAAAATGGCAATGGTACCGCCTGTGAACAAAATCAGAAAGATGATTGGTGCTGATCCGACCATTCCATCTTGAAGAGAAGTAAAAAAGCTGATCAGGCTGACCGGAGACTGTTCAATTGAATGATAGCTTCCCGGAACAGCAGTCGTGACATCTCCCTTTGTCACGCGGTCAAATTCTCCCGCCGGCACAATATACGAAGCAATGGCGCAAATGAAAGCAATCATAAATAAGAGGACATAGGCGTCAGGCATTTTAAATGTCGTTCGTTTTTTCTTAGGTTGTGTTTCGGCCGCTGGCATACTCATATTTCGATTCATCCCCTCTGTTTGAAAATATTAATTATTCTGAAAAGTAGCAATATGTGCTATATTATATACAGCCTATCTTCCTGTTTCAATATAAATAAAGTAAAGAAGGTAAAATTCATTTTGATAGAAGGAGGTACTTCTTCCCATGCAAAGGCTTTCCGAAGACATGAAACAAACCGTTATGGATATCTTCGAGCATCTGCATGCGAACCCTGAAGTCAGCTGGAAGGAATATGAGACAACTGCATTTCTCAAACAAAAGCTTGAGGATTTGGGATGCCGGACGCGCACTTTTTCAGACTGCACCGGGGTTGTTGGCGAGATCGGTTCGGGCTCGCCGGTTGTAGCTGTTCGCGCTGACATTGATGCGCTATGGCAGGAGGTCAACGGCACATTCCGCGCCAACCATTCCTGCGGCCACGATTCACATATGACAATGGCGCTGGGCACGTTAATGCTGCTGAAAAAACAGCCCGAGCTTCCAAAGGGCACGATCCGTTTTATCTTTCAGCCGGCTGAGGAAAAAGGCGGCGGCGCCTTGAAAATGATAGAAGAAGGCGTGCTTGATGATGTCGACTATTTGTACGGCGTTCACGTCCGTCCGATTCAGGAAACACAGAACGGGCGCTGTGCCCCTTCCATCCTGCATGGGTCAAGCCAGCATATTGAGGGAACGATTATCGGAGAGGAGGCCCATGGCGCCCGCCCGCATCTCGGGAAAAACACCATTGAAATTGCGGCATTTCTCGTACATAAGCTCGGACTCATTCATATTGACCCGAAAATTCCGCATACCGTTAAAATGACAAAACTTCAAGCCGGCGGTGAAAGCTCTAACATCATTCCAGGAAAAGCGTCGTTCAGCCTTGATTTGCGCGCTCAGACCAATGAAGCCATGGAGACGTTAATCGCCGAAACAGAAAGAGCCTGCGAAGCGGCCGCCGCGGCATTCGGCGCGAAGATCGAACTGCAAAAGGAACACAGCCTTCCTGCAGCAACACAAAACAAAGAAGCTGAAGCGATCATGGCAGAAGCAATTACAGATATCATCGGGGCTGAGCAGCTTGATGAACCGCTTGTCACAACCGGCGGTGAGGATTTCCATTTTTATGCGGTGAAAGTGCCGAACCTGAAAACAACCATGCTCGGACTCGGCTGCGGACTTCAGCCGGGACTCCATCATCCCCATATGACCTTTGACCGAAACGCGATGTTCAACGGCATTCATATTTTAGCGAATGCCGTACTCAAAACGTTTCAGAAGGCGGAATCACCCGCTGCCGCTAACGCTTCTTAACAAATAAAAAAAGCAGCCTGGCTACAGGCTGCTTTCTTCATTATTTCTTCAAATCTTCAATTGAGTTGACGTTTTTCATATATTGAGGCACAACAAGACCCATCTTCACGCCAGTCATACTGGTGCCTATATCGTCATATTTGCCTTTGTATTTAGCGGCGTATGCTTTATGGGTATTCGGCAGCCATGCGGAAAGGGATGCGTCGGCGCTTCCCGTCGCAACCGCGGTCCACATTGGACCGGCCTCTACCTGAGTAAGCGTGACGTCATAGCCCAAGTCTTCTAAGACTTTGCCAACCACGTTTGTACTTGCAATCTCACTGTCCCACGCCACATAGGCAAGGTTGATTTTGTCACCCTTCACCTTTTGAACGCCTTTTGTCCACTCCGCAATCTGATCTTTGTGTTTCTTCACATACTCAGCTGCGGCTTTGGCAGGTTTTTCGCCTTCTTCCACCTTGATCATGACTTCGCCCATGTCGTCTTGCGACCATTTAAACTGGCTCAGTAGCTTTACGGCATTCGGCTGTTCTTTGCTGAAGCCTTTGCGCGTGATCGTATGGATTTCCTCTGCGCTGCCATAAGATTGTTTCGGATCATCGAGATATTTCAGCTTATATCTGGAGAACATCCAGTGCGGTGTCCATCCTGTAATGATGATCGGTTTCTTACGATCGTATGACTTTTTAAGCGTTGCAGTCATCGCGGCGCTTGACGCCGAAATCAATGTCCAGTCTTTCAGGTCATAATCCTTCATCGCTTTATCGGTCAGGGCCATAATCCCTGAACCGGGGTCAATCCCGATGATGGTCTTATTCACCTGTTCAGCCGCGGTTGCATTTTCATCGCTTTCCGACCCGCAAGCCGCAAGTGAGAGCGCCAGCATGGCGGAAACGCCGATACCGATGATTTTTTTAAGCATCAGGCATTCCCCCTGCTTTTCTTCTTCACTTTAATATTTTGAGTAATGCGGTCCAGCGTAATGGCAACGATAACGATGGCGATACCGGCCTCTACGCCGACCCCGGTTTTCAGCTGTGTAACGGCACTGTATACTTCAGAACCAAGTCCAGGCGCACCGACCATTGCGGCGATAACAACCATTGATAACGCAAGCATGATGCTTTGGTTGATTCCGGCCAGAATGGTTTTTGTCGCAAGCGGAAGCTGAACTTTAAACAATCGCTGAGCTGTTGTAGAACCGAACGCCTCAGTCGCTTCAATCAGATCCGCCGGCACTTGTTTAATACCGAGAACAGTCATGCGGATTGTCGGCGGCATCGCGAAGATAACAGATGCAACAACACCCGGCACAACACCGATGTTGAAGAAGAAAATCGCCGGCAATAGATATACGAAAGCAGGCATTGTCTGCATTAAATCAAGAATAGGCGTTACAATACGGCGAACTGTTTCTTTCTGGGACGCCCAAATTCCGATCGGAACCCCGACCACAATCGAAATAATCACAGATGTCAAAACAAGCGCCAATGTTTGCAGCATTGGGTCCCAATATCCTAAATAATCAATCAGGAGGAATCCAATCAATGTAAATAACGCAATTCCCCTCGTACTGATCCACCACGCAAGTGCGGCGAAAATAATCGTTAACAAAATAGATGGGATAAATCCAAGTCCGGTGACAATTCCATTTACAAAAGCGGCCAATCCGTTTGCGATTCCGTCGAAGAATCCGCCAAATGTCATCGTAATCCAGTCAACAAAACGGTCAATGATATCTGCTAAAGGTATTCTAGGCAGTCTATCCATCTTACTTCACCTCCTGTACAGAAGGATCTTGTGTTTGTTCGTCAGTGCCTTCAGCATTGATATACTCGTTATTGCCGGCAAGCGCGCCAATCAGTGCGCCTTTTACGACAATCCCTTTCATTCTTTGCTTCTCATCTACAACCGCAATTGGAATATTCGCGTCAGAAACAACGTCAAAAATCTCTGTCAAATACGTATCCTCTGGTACAGTCGTAAATTCTGTATTCAAGATATCTTGAAGTGACAAATCAGATTCAGCCGCTTTTTTCGCATCAGACGCATAGATAACACCTAACAATTTCTTTTGTTTATCCACTGCGTAAATTGAAGAAATTCCAAGGTTTTTCATCAGCGTCAATGCCACGCGAGGCCCTTTATCAATCCGCACTGTTTCAGCGCGCTTCATAATGTGGCCTGCTGTGAGGACTTTAGATAAATCAACATCCTCGACGAATTTCTCAACATATTCGTTAGATGGATTCATCAGGATTTCTTCAGGCGTGCCGATTTGAACGATGTTACCGTCCTTCATCAAAACAATTCTGTCGCCGATCCGCAACGCTTCGTCCAAGTCATGCGTAATAAAGATAATCGTTTTTCCGACATTATCGTGAAGATCAAGAAGTTCATCCTGCATATCTTTACGAATCAATGGATCGAGCGCACTGAACGCTTCATCCATCAGAAGAATGTCCGGATCATTTGTCAACGCGCGGGCAAGGCCGACACGCTGCTGCATCCCGCCGGAAAGCTGGTCAGGATATTGGTGTTCAAACCCTTCAAGTCCGACGAGCTTTAAGGACTCAAGCGCTTTTTGCTGACGCTCTTGTTTGTCTACACCTTGAAGTTCCAGTCCGTATTCTGTATTTTCAAGTATCGTTCTATGCGGGAACAGAGCGAACTTTTGGAAGACCATGCTGATTTTCTTCCGGCGGACTTCCCGGAGCTGGTCTTTAGACATATTTGTTATCATGTCACCATCAATGTAAATATTTCCGGCAGTCGGTTCAATAAGCCGGTTTAACATCCGTACTAAAGTTGATTTACCGCTCCCTGATAGACCCATGATGACAAATATCTCACCATCATATACATCAAAATCAGCCTGATTTACCCCAACGGTTGATCCAGTCGCTTTCAGGATCTCTTTTTTTGTCTTTCCGTTGGCAAGCATTTGAACTGCTTTCTTTGTTTGTTTCCCAAAAATTTTAGAGACTTTCTCGACTTTTATCTTAATTGGTTTCTCATCTACACTCATATTTTCCCTCCATATTAAGCAATCTTTATTACCGTAACATTTATGTAACATCCCACACAAACAGCATATTCTCTTTTATTCTGTACCATTTCTTTATAAACATCCATGTAACGGCATGACCTTATTTATGCTTCTAAATGCTCTGTAATCCTCCTTTATGATTGTATTTTACGGGTGATATTTCGCCCATCTTTAGTTGAAAACGCTTTTACTGCATATGAATTCCTCCTTCCTTTTATGACTTCCTGCTCCTTTACTGGAAAAATAAGTTGCTTTTCCAACCCTGATTTTGTATTATAGTTTCATGACTATGAAACAAACAGATGATCAAATCAGAGCCCAAATTTTTAAAGCCCTGTCTGATGAATCGAGGCTTGCCATTATTCGTACGCTTTATTACAGCGGAAAAGAACTCAGCTGCGGTGAAGTAGGTGAAAAATGCAA
This sequence comes from Bacillus sp. G16, assembly GCF_021282335.1. Classification (NCBI taxonomy): domain Bacteria; kingdom Bacillati; phylum Bacillota; class Bacilli; order Caryophanales; family Bacillaceae; genus Bacillus; species Bacillus sp. G16. The sequence continues at coordinate 246,501 of NZ_JAJSOZ010000002.1, forward strand.
TATTGTCAAAACCACAGCATCTTATCATTTTAAAACGCTGCGTGAAGCGGGGTTGACGGCAACCCGGAAAGATTCGCGGACAAAATATGTCAGCCTGCGTGAAGACACATTTCAAACATACCTCCCAGGCTTTTTGGAAACCCTCTAAAACAGGGTTTTCTCTATACATATCTGTTTCATAGTTTCAAACTTATAAAACTATAGGAGTGACAAAATTTGAAACATATTTGGCTTTTTTTCAGTGTGATGTTTGTCATTGGCACGGATACCTTTTTGCTTTCGCCGCTTCTCCCGCTTTTACAGGAACAGTTTCATGTCTCTACCGATTTGTCAGGCTGGATGGTCAGTGCTTATGCGCTCGGTTATACGCTGTTCGCTTTGGTTGCGGGCCCGATCTCAGACCGGCTTAACAGGAAAACAGTCATGCTGTGGGGACTTGCAGGCTTTATCGTATCCACGTTTTTATGCGGCATCGCTCCCTCTTTTGCCGCCATGTGCCTGTTCCGTTTTGCCGCAGGCGTTAGTGCTGCGTTTGTGACGCCTCAAATTTGGGCGTCCGTCCCTGTCATCGTCCCGCCTTCTCAGATCATAAAAAGCATGGGGATTGCGACAGCAGGATTGGCCGCTTCACAAATGCTGGGACTTCCCATCGGAGGGTTTTTCGCTTCCTTTACATGGCATACGCCATTTTTCGTTCTGTCAGCTTGCTCGCTTGTTCTTCTATTGATTCTGGCGGCGGCCATGCCTGATATTCGTCCTTCTTCACCCCGTCCGTCAATATTGAATCCATATCGGGAGCTGTTTTCACTGCCGAAAACAACGGTCATCCTGCTTGCCTATTTTCTCTTTCAAACCGGAAATTTCGCTTCGTTCAGCTTTCTAGGCACTTGGCTTTCTGCGGATTATCATTTAACCGTTTCACAAATTGGCGCTGCTATGCTTGTACTCGGGCTGGGGAATATGCTCGGAAGTCTTATCGGCAGCCGAATCTCAGCAAAGCTGGGCATGATCAGACATTGATCGGCGGCATGCTGCTGATGGGGGCTCTCTATTTCTGTCTCCCTTTCTTTCCTCACTTATTTTTAGTGGAAATGAGCTTTTTTCTCACTTTCTTTACAGCTGGCATTATCTTTCCGTTAATGATGGGTGTCTTTCAATCCATTTCACCAAACGCTCGAGGAACCATTGCTTCCCTTTCCAATGCCGCTATGTATGCAGGAACCACTGTCGGCACATGTGTTGCAGGTTTTTTGTATCAAAGCACACAGCATTTCGGAGCCGTCACAGGATTTACTGCCATTCTGTTCATACTGTCTATGACGCTCTACCAGACAATCAGAAAAACCGGAAAACGCCAAACTGAAGCCAGAGTGCAGATGTAAAAAAGCACCTCATTCACGAGGTGCTTTTCCTATTCAAGCTCCGTTTGTTTTGTTTCTTTTCCCATAATCAAAATACAAACAACCGCGAGCAAGATTGCGATGCAAAAGATTGAAAAGATGACTGAAAATGAAATATGACGGGCTGCGAGCGTTCCGACGAGCAGAGGCCCGAAGATGCCGCCGATTCTTCCGAACGCCGCTGTCGTTCCTGAACCTGTTGCGCGAATCGCTGTCGGGTATTGCTCCGGTGTATAGGCATACAGCACGCCCCACGCCCCAAGATTGAAAAACGATAACAGCATTCCAGCTGTAAGCAGAAGGCCTAAGGAATCCGCCGTTCCAAAGAAATAGGCGCTACCCGCTGTACCAATCAGGTAAATGACGAGTATCCACTTCCGGCCCGCTTTTTCGATCAGCCAGGCGGCAGAAAAATAGCCCGGAAGCTGAGCAAGCGTCATCAGCAGGACATATTCAAAGCTTTGAATCATGCTGAAGCCTTTTAGCAGCATGACACTCGGAAGCCACAGGAACATGCCGTAATAAGAAAACACCACGCAGAACCAAACGATCGACAGCATCACTGTCGCCCGTATATACTGTCTTGCCCAGACGCTTTTTACATTCTCCCACACCGATTTCTTTTTGGCAGAAAGCGACTCATATTTCGGTGAATCAGGCAGACTCGTCCGCAAGTACAGAGCGTAAAAAGCAGTCAGCGCGGTTAACAGCAAGGCAGCCTGCCAGCCGAAGCTCGGGATCACAAAGTAAGAAATCAGTGCCGCTACGAGCCAGCCAACAGCCCAAAAGCTTTCCAGAAGCACAATCACTCTGCCCCTCTTTTCAGGCACAACCGCTTCCGAAACGAGTGTTGAAGCGACTGGAAGCTCGCCGCCAAGCCCCATTCCGATCACGAAACGAAGAATAAGAAATGCCGATAAGCTCGTCACAAAAGCTGAAATGCCGCTTCCGATCGAAAAACACAAAAGGGTAATGATAAACACTTTTTTCCGGCCGATTCGATCAGCCAGCAGACCAAACAAAAACGCACCCGCAGCCATGCCGATGGAATTGACGCTTCCGATCCATTTCATTTCTTCGGGCGACAGATTCCACTCCACATGGAGCGCGGCGATAATAAACGATAATATTCCGACATCCATTGCATCAAACAGCCACCCCAAGCCGGCGACGCCCAGCAGTTTACGCTGGGATATAGGCTGTTGTTTTCCCATTGCCAACACCTCTGATATGCAAAATAATTACCGTTTAAGTTTACACCTGTCTTTACACATTGTCATTAACTAAATGATGTAAATGAAAAACCCCGCTTATGTTTCACAAGCGGGGGGTTTTTTATTGCTGCAATGCTGCTTTTTTAATATTATCCTGCAGCTGGGCAATACGTCTTGCGCCGTCTTCGCGAAGGCGTTTGTTTTCTTCTTCGATTTGTTTTGTTTCCTGCATGCCGCTGACGATCGTGTTCCAAGACGATTCGATCGTTTCAATATCTATGCTCGGTCTGCCGGCCATTCTGGCAATTTCAACACTTTGGCTCGAGATGTTTTCAGCATTTCGTCTCAGCATCTCGTTTGTCCGGCGGTCAAGCTCGCTCATGGAGTCAGCCACAAGCTTTTGGCGTTTCACGGTAACGGCCTGAATAATGCCGTTTTTGAAAATCGGAATGGTGATGATGAACGCGGAGTTGATCTTCCCGATCAGCTTTGCATTTCCGCGCTGCAGGAGACGGATTTGAGGTGCCGTTTGAAGAGCCACCATCCGTGCCATATCCAGATCATACACCCGTTCCTCAAGCGCCTGAATGCCGTTTCGAAGTGTATCGAGCTGCATTTGCGCCAGCTGATTTCCGCTTGCCGCTTTTTCTTCATATGAAGGAAGGATCGACTGCATCTCTTCCAGCTTCATTTGTCCGGCAACGACGTATTTTTCAAGCTCCATATAGTATTTGATATTGTTTTCATACATTTCATCGAGCGTGTAGTTCGTCTTCGTCATCTCATCTTTGTATTTCGAAATCTCAACGTTGATTTTTTCAATCTCTCCGCCAAGCGTCTGGTACTTTTTAAAGATTTTTTCAATCATGCTGCCGCCGCGTTTGAAAATTTTCGCCATCAATCCCTTTGGCTCATCAAAATCATTTTTGTCAAAGCGGTCCATGATTTTCCCAAGCTGAGTCAGCATTGTGCCGGAGTCTGTCACGCTTGTTGTTTTCATCATCCCTAAGATGCGGTCAGAGAACTTGGAAATTTCAACGGCCGGCTCCTTTCCGTACTCAAGCAGCTCCATTTGGTTTTTGACGTCAATTTGCTGTGCAAGCCGCTTCACCTCTGGTTCTTGACGGAGCTGGAGACGGATATCGTCAGCTTTTTGCTGGGAAATTTCTTCGTTTTTATCGAGAACAAGCGGGTTTTGATTTTCTGTTGTCATGCTTTTCTTCTCTCCTTACTTTTGTGTAATCGTTCTGAACAGCCTTCTCACAAGCGAAGGCTCTTTATAGTCCTGCTGAAACACCATGTCGTCCAGCCAGTGGATATCATACTGATCCTCTTCAATAAACGGCTCAATGTCTTGATGGCCGGGTGGGTTATAAATGATGATATCGATTCCGATTTCATTCAGGAACAGCAGGGCTGCAGCATCTGAACGCGTGAGTCCGCCGCTCATTTCCGTATGATATAAAACGAGTTTCGGAACGGTTTGCGCATAATCGAACATTTGAATCAATTTCAGCAGTTTAGCAGGCAGGTTTGTTGTTTGTTTAAACAAGTAAATTTGAACATCCTTGACTTGCTCCTGATGCAAAGCCTTAAGCCGCGGGTGCCTGCACATTCTCGAAATCGTTTTGGCAATGGCAGTCTGAACGCCCGCCGGAAGCTGCTTGTACTGCCATACATTGCTTGCCATCAGCTTGTCAGGGTCAATGTTCCCCTCATGGTCAAGCGCGTGGCTGTAATGAAATTGATAGTTTGACTTTATTTCTTCTGTAAACGGAAAGCTTCTTACCATTTCTGTTTCCTGATAATCTGCTAATGTATGAAGCCTGTTCCAATATTCTTTATTGTCTTTCGACACACCCATTACCTTAGCAAATACATTCGGAATCTCGATGGAATGTTTTTCAGCTTTGAAATTCGGCCGAATAAAGGCACGCTCTTTCGTGATTAAAAACAGTTCATCATAGGTCGTTTTCAGCGTAACAGACATCGGCGTGTGATCTCTAAATTGCCATGGCTTGTACAGCATGGATTCCTCATGATTCAGCATATGTTCAATTTCCTTTGTTGAGCGGTAGGCCACTGTTGATTTCCGGTCCGGTTTTTCTTTCGGAAACGGCTGAAGCTCCGAAACATCCGGGAGTTTTTCCGTAAAACTGAGCTCCTGCATCGGTTCGACAAGCGCCAGCTGATCGGTTCCCGCCGGATGGAACAGCAGAACATCGCAGCCGACTAACATCAGATAATATAAGAAATAGAGCTGGCTTTTCGTCGCATCTCCGTACCAAACAACCTTTGGCATCTCCCGCTCTATATCGGTTTTTTCCAGCCAAGGATTCAGGTGATTCAAAGAAAACTTCGAGACATCAAGCAGCACTCTGCGAAAATCAGGATGATTCAACCCCTGCTCATGACTGTCTGCAAAGGTATGTAAAAGCGTCATCAGCGCTTTTCTTAAATGGCGTTGCATCAAGGGTTTCGAGTGCTTCGCAATCAGCCTTTCCCCGTCCAGAAAGGCAACAAAGCGGCTGACCGACAGCCCTTTTTCCTGCTGGTTGATGGAATGAATATGCTGGAGCTTTTGAAATGTTTCCGGCTCGATGGTTTTATCAAGCGTTTCACTCAGAATGGTAATGCGATCGTTTACAGACAGCTCATACAGCTCGTTATAGTAGTCCGTCTCATCAATAGGCGTACCCAATATCTGCCCGGCAAGACGAGAAAAAGAAAGGCCTTGTTCTGTTTCATAGTGATCCCGCTCGGGCAATGGCTGAAACAGCAGGCTTTTCCAATCCCCATCAGCCGGGACCGCTTTATGAATGGTTAGTTCTTCTTGTCTCATCATATCCTCCTTTCCGGTTTGTCATCGGACGATATTTCTGTAACAAAAAAGGAAGGATATTGAACCTCCCTCCTTGTTTTGTTTTATTCTTCTTTTGAAGCGGCTGTTTGTTCACGCACCTGCTTTTGTTTGTTGATGTAGTGAATGATAAAGGTTACCGCAAATGCAGCGATAATGATAATGAAGAATACAGAGTGCGGCATTTCGTAATGGAAAGCACTTGCCGCCATTTTCAGCGCGATAATTCCGATTAACACGAATGCTGTGTTTTCGAGCTCAGGAATTTTATCAATCAGGACAAGGAATACTTTTGCCACTGTACGCATCATTAGAATACCAAGCATACCGCCGATCAGAAGCACCCATACTTTTTCAGACACCGCAAATGCGGCCAGGATGCTGTCCACAGAGAAGGCAAGGTCCATCAATTCAACTGAAATAACAGTTGCCCAGAAGATACCGAATGTGCGGACCATCCAAGAGTTTTTCTTAATGCCGTCCGCTTCCTCTTCTTTTTCGCCGATCCAGAAGTGCTTAATGACGAGCCAAGCGAGATAAAGCGCGCCAAGCACCTTGATCCACCAGAATTTAATGAGGAGCATACCGAGCCCGATGAAAATAAACCTGAAAATATAAGCTCCAAACAAACCATACGTTAACGCTTTTTTCCGCTGTTTTTCCGGCAGGTGTTTGACCATCACCGCAAGAACAAGCGCGTTATCGGCCGATAAAAGGCCTTCCAGAACAACAAGGGAACCGATCAGACCCCAGGAAACAGGATCAGACAATACCTCTCCCCACATTTTCCAATCGAAAAATGAAGCATACGTAGACATGATATGATGTAAAAAGTCCAAGTTTTTTCCTCCTATTAATTTAAAACGGTGACTTCTCTATTTGTCACTCGCTTACACTTGCAAACCGTAGTTCCGGCACAATGCAGCCAGCCCGCCCGAAAAACCGCTGCCAATCGCATTGAATTTCCACTCGCCGCCGTGTCTGTAAAGCTCACAAACGACAACAGCTGTTTCAATGGAGAAGTCTTCTCCCAAGTCGAAGCGAAGAAGCTCATTCTGCGTCTCTTCGTCCACAACGCGCACAAACGCATTGGAAACTTGTCCAAAGTTTTGGCTGCGTGCTTCTGCGTCGTGAATGGTCACTGTGATGCCGATTTTCTCAATGTGAGCAGGGATTTTCGAAAAATCAACGATAATCTGCTCATCATCTCCGTCGCCCTCACCCGTGCGGTTGTCACCCGTATGGATGACACCGCCGCTCGGATGTTCAAGGTTATTATAGAAGACGAAATCGAGATCATTCACGCAGTTATCATGCGCATCAACTAAAAAGGCTGAAGCATCCAGGTCAAAATCGTGCCCGCCGGAGTACTTGTTTGTATCCCAGCCTAAGCCGATCACCGCTTTTGTGAGTCCCGGATTTGTTTTCGTTAAATCAATGCGCTGTCCTTTTGATAATTGAATGGCCATACTGCCTCTCTCCTTTCTGCTCTTCGTAATTGGTCTTAACCGACTTGCAAACCGTAGTCTGTTGCGATGCGGGCAAGACCGCCTTGGTAGCCTGAGCCGATAGCGGAGAATTTCCACTCGCCGTTATGTCTGTAAAGCTCCCCTGCAATGATTGCCGTTTCAATAGAGAAATCTTCCGCAAGGTCATAACGGATGAGCTCTTCATTTGTTTCTTCATTTACGATGCGAACGAACGCGTTTGATACTTGTCCAAAGTTTTGGCTGCGTGCTTCCGCTTCGTGAATTGTGATAACAAATGAGATTTTATCAATGTTAGCCGGCACAGCGCTGAGATTCACCTTTACATTCTCATCGTCGCCTTCGCCTAAGCCTGTCAGGTTATCGCCTGAGTGGACGACTGAACCGTTGCCGCCTTCAAGCTGATTGTAGAAAATGAAATCGTTTGGAGACGCGCATTTCCCTGCTGCATCTAACAGAAATACACTTGAGTCAAGGTCAAAGTCGTGCCCGCCGTCATACTTATTCGTATCCCAGCCTAAACCGACAACAACCTTTGAAAGACCCGGATTTGTTTTTGTCAAATCTACTTTTTGTCCTTTTGCCAATGAAATTGCCATGTTCCATCCACTCCTTTTTTTCTTTTACGCGTATCGGCTGATAATATCTTCTAATCTCGTATCATTTGTGCCTTCACCGATCGCCGCAAACTTCCACTCGCTGCCGCTGCGGTAGATTTCTGCTGTAATCAAGCTTGTTCTGCCGGCATAATTGTCTCTCAAATTGTATTTGAGCATTTCTTCATGATTCGATTGATCAACCACACGGATAAACGCATTTTGAATCATGCCAAAATCTTGTTTTCTTCTGACACAATCATAAATATTAACAACAAATACAAGCTTATCGATGTTTGCAGGCACTTTTTCCAAATCTATCATAATTTGCTCGTCATCGCCTGCACCGTCGCCTGTCAGGTTGTCGCCTGTGTGCTTTACACTGCCACAGCGGCTTTTCAGATTGCCGAAATAAATGACATTCTTTTTATCGGTGAATTTTCCGTTTTCCAGCATCAGTACTGAAGCGTCACAGTCGATATTTGCACCGCCTCCGCCAAGCAGTTTGCTGAAAAACCCTCCGCCTGAAGAAACCGGGTCCCAGCCGAGACCGACCATCAATTTTGACAGACCGGCTTTTCCTTTTGTTAAATCAATTCGCTGACCTTTTTCTAAAGAAATTGCCACACGATTCACTCCTACTCATCGAAATGTGAATATAGTCACATTTATTTTTAAGCTCACATGGAAAATAAGCCGTAAATTATTAATATATACGTTTGTTATTATATCAAAGTTTCGTTAAAGTTAAGAATAATTGACGAAAATCCTCGAAAAAAACCTTCCATATTTGCTATATGTTTTGCAAATGCTATGAAGTACACATCTTAAACAAACCATTTGACGTGAGCGAGTCATTTTGCCTATTCTTGTGTCACATTCTAAAAACAGACAGAAAGGAAGCGGCCTTTTGATTCATTTAAGCATACTTGATCAGGCACCTGTTTCTAAAGGAAAAAGCCCTGTGACGACTCTTCAGCATTCGGTTGAGCTAGCCCAATTAAGCGAACAGTGGGGCTATAAACGTTATTGGTTTGCTGAACATCACAGCACGAAAGGACTGGCAAGCACAGCGCCTGAAATCATGATCGCCCGCATCGCAGCACAGACAAGCACGATTCGGGTCGGGTCAGGCGGCGTGCTGCTGCCACAATACAGCCCGTTTAAGGTGGCCGAAACCTTTCGCCAGCTTGAGGCCCTGTATCCAAACCGGATTGACCTTGGCGTCGGGCGTTCCCCCGGCGGCACGACAAAAACCCGTCTTGCCTTAACGGACGGGGTGAAAAAAAGCTTAACCGATTTTAACAGACAGCTGCAGGATGTCTCTTATTTTCTCACGGATTCGCTTCCTGCCAGGCATCCGTATGCCGGAATCAAAGCGGCGCCCCTTATTGACACTGCACCGGAGCTGTGGGTGCTCGGTCTCGGTGAAAACAGCGCAAGACGCGCGGCGCACCAGGGCATTGGGTATGTGTTTGGGCATTTCATTAACCCCGAACGAGGAGAAAATGCGTTTCGCGTCTACAGGGAAAGCTTTCAGCCATCAGCCCATTTCTCGTCCCCGTCCGCCTTGTTTACGATTTTTGTCATTTGCGCAAAAACAGATGAAGAGGCAGAAGAGCTCGCATTAAGCCAGGATTTATGGCTTCTTCGCGTCGGAAAAGGCTTGGACAGCCGCGTGCCGAGTATCGAGGAAGCAAAAGCGCATCCCTACACAGAGTCCGATAAAAAACTTATAGAGGAAAACAGAAAGCGGATGGTGATCGGTTCTCCAAACACTGTCAAACAGCAGCTTTTAGAGCTCACAGACCACTATGAAACAAATGAAATTATGGTTCTGTGCAATGTGTTTGATTTTGAGGTGAAAAAAGAATCTTATGAACGTCTTGCTGAATTGTTTCTATAAAAAAAGCAGTTTTCCCTAGGGAAAACTGCTTTTCATGTTACTGGCGCCCTTTTTTACGCTGGGCTTCTTTTTTGATAAACATCCAAACTCCCTGAACCACAAATCCGATCAGCAGGAGAACGATCAAAAGCAGGGTAATGGACGGCCCTGGCGGCGTTCCGAGCTGATAAGATGATGTCAGTCCCATAAATACGCTGAATAACGAAATGAGTATGGCTGTGATAAATACCATGTTAAAGCCCTTAGCAATTCTGATGGCGAATGCTGCCGGCAATACGAGCAGGGCTGATACAAGAAGAACCCCGATGATCGGAATAATGACCGAGATCGCAAGGCCTGTGACGATACTGAATGACATCGACAGAACGTTTGTGTTTATTCCGGATGTTTTTGCTGTTGCTTCATCAAACGTCAGCAGGTAGAGCGGTCTTTTCAGTACGATAAAGTAAAGCAAAATCAGCAACGTAATGATGCCGATAATATACACCTGCTGCTGGTTTACTGTCACGAGCGAACCAAATAGATATTGATCGATGCTCATATTGGCGGTGCCTTTTGAAAGGCTGATTAAAAACATCGCGAAGGACAAACCAGCCGCCATTAAGATGGCAATGGATACTTCTGAATACGTCCGATATGCCCGCCGCATGTATTCAATCCCGATTGCGCCGATGGTCACGACGACTATGCTCGCCGCGGTAATATTGGTGCTGAGGAAAAAGCCGATGGCAACACCCGACAATGAAATATGCGAAAGTGTGTCAGCCATTAAGGCCTGTCTTCTGAGAACGAGATACACCCCTAAAATCGGGGCCATGATGGCAATCATGCCGCCTGCTAGAAAAGCTCGTCGCATGAATTCCAAGTCAAACATTTCCATCCGCCTTTTTCTCCTCTCTCTAATCGAATCACTTTATCTAAAAATTGCTGTACTTCATTTTGTTCGTGAGTAACCATCACAACTGTGCGGTTGTGATTTTTCACGAGATGGTGCATAAATTCGTAAAATCCTTTTCTGCTGTCATAGTCAACGGCTGTTGTCGGTTCGTCCAGCATTAAGAGGTCCGGATTGCTGGCAAGCATTCTGGCGATACAGATTTTCTGCTTCTGTCCGCCTGATAAGTCGCCGATTTTCCGATGGCGAAGCTCCCACATTTCCACCATTTTCAGCGCTTTTTCCACTTCGATATGATCTTCTTCATTTAAACGTTTAAACCATTTCCCTTTTGTATAGCGGCCTGACTGAACAAGCTCCAGCACCGTACTCGGAAAGCCGGCGTTAAATGAAGAAATTTGCTGCGGGACGTACCCTATTGTCAGGCGTTTTCCTTCTGTATTCCTTTTACTGATCGTCACCGTGCCTTCCCACGGTTTCAGCATGCCAAGCATCACCTTCATGAGCGTCGATTTAGAGGCGCCGTTTGGTCCCGTGATGCCGACAAACTCACCGCTTTCAATATCAAGTGATACTTTATCCAAAACAGGCGTGTGGGAATAGCCGAAAACGATATCTTTCAATGAGACGAGATTCATGTCAATCTTCCTTTCTCACAAAGAAATAGTGTGCACCCTCCGGCGCACACTATCTTATGATTTAACCAATAGTGAATCTTTCAGGGCATCGAGGTTTTGTTTCATAATGTCGATATACCCTAAACCTTTATCCTGTTCTTCTTTGCTTAAGCCTTCCAGTGTATTAAGCACTTCTGTCTTCGCGCCGATTTCACTGGCGAGCGTATCTGCGACCTTTGAGGATGCAATTTCTTCAAAGTAAATAACTTTTACGTTATGTTCTTTGGCATACGTTTTCAGCTTTGCCAAGTCGGCTGCGCTCGGTTCTTGGTCAGGCGAAATCCCTGCAATCGGAACCTGCGTCAAACCGTACTCTTTTGCCAGATAGCCAAAAGCTGTATGCTGCGTAATGAACTCTTTCTTCTCCGCTTTTTTTACGGTTGTACGATATAGTTTATCAAGATCCTGCAGTTTTGCAATATATTCTTTACTATTTTTCTCATAGTATTCTTTGTTATCCGGGTCCTGCTTTACGATTTGCGCCGTAATATTTTTAACTTCTTTCTGCGCCAGAACAGGACTGAGCCATACGTGAGGGTCCATTGCATGGCTGTGCTCATGCTCCCCATGTTCATGTTCCTCGTGCTCTTCATGTTCTTCTTCAGAGCCTTCCATTAAATCAATGCCTTTGCTCGCATTAACGAAAACGGCATGGCCTTGGCCCATGCTTTTTTCAGTTGACGGCACCCACGTCTCCATGTACTCACTATTATAAACGAACAAATCGGCATCTTGAATGTTGGCAATGTCTTTCGGCGTCGGTTCCCAATCATGAGGCTCGACGGAAGATGGAATTAACAGATCCACATCTCCTTTGTCTTTTACAATTTGTTTCGTAAATTCATACATCGGGTAGAACGTTGTGACAATGTGCAGTTTATCACTCTTCGAATCCGCTGACCCTTTTGTTGATGAGTTGCCGCATGCTGCCACTAATAAAAAGCACGCTGCAATCACAAACAAACCGCTCCATTTTTTAAACATATTGTATATCCCCTCTTTTTCATAGTGACTTAAATCAAAATGATAACGATTTTGTAATCCTATATCATAATAAACCGAAGTCATTACGTTTTGCAAGATTAATTTTCATTTTGATTTTATTCTTCCCGTCTATGGTGCGAATATATGTACTTAAAAAACCCGGCTGAAAAAGCCGGGATGAGTCATTTGACTGTTTTGTCGAGAAGATACACTCTGCTCTCGTAAGGCTGAAACACCATTTCATCAGCAAGATCACCGTTGTTTTTATAATTGCTGAGAAGCAGGGATGATTGCTCCTTGCCGCAGTGCTTAGGCCACCGGAAAACAGCTTGGTCTTTTGAAAAGTTATTGACCGACAAAAGCTGCTGTTTGCCGTTTTCTCTCATGTATACAAACAGCTGCGGATCATCCGGAAGCAAAAGGTCATAGCTCCCTTTGATGAGGTCAGCGTACTGCTTTCTCAGGCTGATCAGCTTTTTGTAATAGGTTAAGATCGAATCAGGGTCTGTCTGATCTTCCTCCACATTGATGGACGAGAAGTTCGGGTTGACCTTCAGCCAGGGCGTGCCGTCAGTAAATCCGGCATTCTTGCCGCTGCTCCACTGCATCGGTGTCCGGGCGTGATCCCTGCTTTTGGCTAAGACTGATCTCATCACATCTTCTGGATCATAGCCTTTTTCAAACACCCGTTTATGATACATATTGATCGTTTGGATATCTTTGTAGTCCTCAATCCGGGTAAACGGCGCGTTTGTCATCCCAATTTCTTCGCCCTGATATATATACGGCGTGCCCTTCATGAGATAAAGAACGGTGGCCAGCATTTTCGCGGATGCTTTGCGGTATTCCCCATCGTCTCCGAATCTGGACACAATCCGGGGCTGGTCGTGGTTGCACCAATACAATGTATTCCAGCCTTGATGTTCAAGCTTCTTTTGCCATGTTGTCAAAACCGATTTTAAATCAGAAAGCTCAAGGGGTTTCAGATCCCAATGTTCTTTTCCGGGCTGCTGGTCAAGCTCCATATGCTGAAAATGAAAAATCATATTTAGTTCATGCTTATCAGTTCCCGTATACTTCAGCCCTTCCTCCGGTGTGACACTGCCAACCTCTCCGACAGACATCACATCGTACCGGGAAAATACTTCATCTGTCATTTCTTTTAAATAGTCATGGATTCGTTCGCCATTTGGCTGGAAAGGCTTCGGCTCTGCCTGCTGATTGATATAGTCCTCATACGAAGGAAGATATTCTTTCTTAGAGATGAGATGGAGCTGATCAATGCGCAAGCCGTCCACCCCTTTATCGAGCCAAAATCTCATCATGTCAAATACCGCTTGGCGTACCTCAGGATGCTCCCAATTTAAATCAGCTTGTTTGACAGCATTCATGTGGAGATAATATTCCCCCGTATGCTCCTCGTATTGCCAAACCGGGCATCCATAGTCAGACACCCAGTCCGTCGGCGGGCCGTTCTTTGTGCCGGGGCGCCAAAAGTAATAGCTGCGGTATTTACTGTTTTTGTCCAGCTCCGCTTTTTTAAACCACGGATGCTCGACCGAGGTGTGATTTAACACAAAGTCCATCACCAGCTTTAACCCGCGATGGTGCACCTGGTCAAGCAGCTCGTGAAAATCATCCATCGTTCCGTAAGAATCCATAATCGTCTTATGGTCCGTCACATCATAACCGTAATCAACATTCGGAGAAGGATAAATCGGGCAAATCCAAATCACATCTGCCCCGAGTTCCTTTATGTAGTCAAGACGGGAAATGATCCCCCGCAAGTCTCCAATTCCATCTCCATTGCTGTCCTGAAAGCTCCTTGGATAAATTTGATACACCACCGCATCCTTCCACCACTCTGTTTTCATCCCGCAGTCCCCCTGTTTTGTGTTCTATTCAAGCTGAGACGGATAAAGTGTCATTCCGCCATCGACGAAGAGTGTTGTGCCGGTCACATAGCTTGCTTCCTCAGATACGAGCCAAGCAGCTGCTGCCGCCACCTCTTCCGGTTTTCCGAAGGCTTTCATCGGGATTTTTTTCAGTTGTTTTTGCCTGCTCTCTTCCTTTTTCGTATCAACATTTGATTCTGTGGCAATGGTGCCGGGTGCTATCGCGTTGACGCGGATTCCTTTATCCGCATAGTTGAGCGCAAGCGTTTCTGTCATCATCTTGATACCGCCTTTGGACGTGGAATACTGAACGTTGACGGGGCGCGGGATCTGCTGGTGAACACTCGAGATATTCAGCACATTGCCTTTGATATTGTTTTTCATCATGTGGCTAAGCGCTGCTTTTGCTCCCATAAAGGTTCCGGTGACGTTGACATCAATGACTCTCTGCCAATCTTCAAGGCTCATCTCATGCGGCATGGCCTCCGCGCCGTTAAAGCCGGAGTTGTTCACCATCACATCAAGTGTGCCGAAATGCTCTAAAGCGGCGTCCAAGAGCGCCTGAATCCCTTCTTCTTTTGACACGTCCGCCTCAACTGCGACGGCCTGCCCTCCGTTATTCTTAATGATGTCCACAGTTTCATCGGCTCCCGACGGATCGCTGTGATAGTTCACGACAACATTCATTTTCTCTTGTCCGAACCGTTCCGCAATGGCTCTCCCGATTCCTTTTGAAGAGCCTGTCACAATCGCTGTTTTTCCGGTTAAGTCTTTATACATAAACGATATCCTCCTCTGAATTTTCATTATGCAGTGGAAAATACCCTATTTTTCCGGGTTGGAAACAGCATAAAAAAGCAGAGAACCTGTATGTTCTCTGCCATCTTCTATTGAAAACGCTGCTCGGCAAGCGTTTTTTTAATGTTCATCAGCCTGCGGTAAAAGAATGCGGCGGACTCGTAGCGTTCTTGCTGATTGAAGCGTTCCGCTGTATCATGCAGCAGTTCTTCAGCATCGGCAAGAAGCTGGCGGGATTCCAGCAGGTCAAAGCATTCTTCAAGCACGCTCCGGTCGCCGTCGCCAAGATACAGCTCATGAATGAGGCGGAATTTCGTTAAGTACATGTCATCTTCCCATTCAGCCGCGCTCTTTATCCCGCGGCCATACATCTCTAACGCTTTGTCGTATTTTCCCTGTTTACAGTAGATATGGGTCAGTGAAAAAACAGCTTGAACGGCCTGCTGAAAGTTGTGCTCCTCAAAAATGGCTGCGGCTCTTTTGAAATAGCCCTCTGCTTCACTGAAATCGCCCAGACTGTATTTGCAGTGTCCGACATTATAATGGGCAGCGGCAATCATATACGCTTCCTCAAGCTGTCTTGCATGATCTAAGGCGCTGCACAAGTGTGTCAGCGCTTTTTCATGATGATAAACATCGGTCAAATTTCCGGCGATGATAAATTCACACTGTACGCGGCGGCGCCCGTACAGTTCATATTTCGTATAAATATCAAGCGCCTGGCTCGCATAATTCATGGAAAAATATGTTTGTTTGATGTGATAATACACTTCGGCAACCTTAAAAAGAAACTCAGCTTTTTCGATCTCATCCTCGACATACTCGAGCTTTTCCTCGGCATGTTTATAATGGTCAATCGCTAATATAAAATTTTTCTGCTTAAATTCGTACATTCCTCTGAAATAATAAAAGTAGTATTCCAATAAGCCTGTGAGTTTTTGCTGATTGCTTTCAATTTCTTTCAGCATATCAGAGAACGGAGGCTTGGTGTCGCTGTCTTTCACCGGCATCAGCTTATCGAGCATGATTCGATGCCGGAATTCCATCAAAGAAAAATATAAAAGCAAGTCCTGATTTTCTTCCATGTCTTCTAAATCGTATTCAATCTCCTGCTTTAACGCTTCTGCTTGATCTGCTTCAAATGCGCGAATGAGCTTGTACCATTCGTTTAGCTTTACTGCTACTTCTTCAGATGGAATCTTTGCTCTCATCGGTCTGCCTCCTTCCTCCTGCTACTATTTATGTTATATTTTATCATAGCTGTTCTCTTTTAGAGAGAGTCAATCTCTTAAAAGCGTTAACATTCAACACATCATGAGAAAGTGAGACCGATATGAAATTATCCGCAAAAACATCCGTTATCTTATGTATTCTGTTTCTTCTTGATCTGTGTTTTAGTTATATACGGCACGAATGGCATTCTCAAAACGCCCTGCAGGATATGCCCGTTCCTTCGGCTCTTCATCCGATTGTGAAGCAGAATGCCGACGCTCTAAAGGCCGCAGCAGCGAATAAAGGCATTAGCGTTGTCATTACAGAAGGATTCAGGTCCTTTAAGGAACAAGACGAATTATATAAACAGGGACGTACAAAAAAAGGGAATATTGTCACCTATGCAAGAGGAGGGGAATCGTATCATAACTATGGTTTAGCTATTGATTTCGCCCTTCAAAAAAAGGATGGCAGCATCATATGGGATATGGAATATGACGGCAATCAAAACGGAAAATCAGATTGGCTGGAGGTTGTCGAGATTGCTAAGAAACTCGGTTTTAAGTGGGGCGGGGACTGGAAACGATTCAAGGACTACCCCCACTTGGAGATGATTCCTGACTAGACACCCTCACAGCCTTTTCTTTTTCCTTATGTGCGCATCAATATAGGAAGGATAAACCGGCTTATATACAAGTTTGTAATGCTGACCGCTGCCTGCTGTAAAATCAGGCTGCCATTCCAGCTTCACATCAAAAGCGGCTAAAAACGTTTCTCTCGCTTCTTCAGCTGAAACATCCGGCCTGTGATTTATTGTTTCTAATTGTTCAGGGTCAATATCCGGCGCCATAAAAGCGTCAATCTTTCCGGTTTCCGGATTGACAATGATGCGGGCAGCGCCGAACCGCAGCGGCACTTCTTTATACCAGACAGAAAAATGATTGCGGACCCTCCCTCTTTCATCAATTCGGACGGGATTCACTTTGAAAAACTCAGCCGCTCTCGGATAGAGGGCATACAAAAATTGAAGCGCTGTCTCCTGGCATTCTTCCGTTGAGCATTGGCGGGTGTTCCGCTGGTCCATAAAAGAGATCGCCGCTTTTAATTTTCCTGTTCTTTTATCAGTCTTCATTTTGATTGTGTTTTTATTTCTCGTTTCAAAATAGCTTCCTATGCTTAAATCCCTCCGCTCCGGCGCAGTGCCTTTGCGCCACGTGCTTCCCATTTCTTCTCCAAAGTCCTTTTCACTGACTTTCTGCATATCAGAGGTGAGGCCCAGCATGGCATATATATCGATTTCGTCCGTGTTCTGAAGCGGCGGCAGGGGCGCCCCGTTTTCTATTCTTTCATCTGCAATATGCTGGTCGGGCACGATTTCGTCTACATCCGCGGGATAGCTGTATCCCGGCAGAATCGGTTCATACACAAGCCTGGGTGACTGTTCGCCATCAATGACATCGTACATCAGCTGCAAAGACATTGTATTTAAGTAATGAGACACAACCTTCTCTTTTGCTACAAATTCCTTTGGAACTTCGGCTTTATGCTCTTCTCCGTAATATAAAAAATGGACAATCTGTCCGCTGCGTGTCATATCAATTAAAAAGCCTGAATTGGGAAGCGGAAGCCCCAGTTCCATTTTGGTATAGACAAAACGGACGTGCTGCCCCCGTTCTTCCTTGCCTTGAAAATGAAATTTCATAAATGTGCCGGGATGGTTGGCAGCAGCAAACTGAAGAGCCGTCAGCTTCAGCTCGGCATCTGGAAGTTTTTTGTCTGCCTCAGAGCGCACGGTTGTTGAAAAGGTGAGTAAAGCACCATCATTTCCGAGTTCAACTATAATGTGCTTTTCCGGATCTTCAGGGTCCTTCCAGATGAAATATGCCTGCCCCTTCTTCTTTTGCTTCTGGTCGTAATCTTCTATCTCAAGCTCATAATGAGGCGGTACATTCCCGATCTCTTGCGCCTTCTTTTTCAGCTGTTTAGTAACCAATGAAGTCATCCTTTCAAAGAGTCTACGACAAAGAGAATCCTGTTTATTATATAAAAAGACCTTTCTTCATTTAAAGTGAAGAAAGGTCCTTTTCTATTATTGTCATTGTTTTTCAATATCCTTTCTGCTACTTTCATCACATATCACCTTTTACAACTGCGGCATTTATGTGACTTTTGATTGTTTTACCATGAACTGATAACGGGCTCTCCTGTATGGGCTTCAATAAAACGCGGATACACCGGTTTGTAGACGAGCCGGTAGGTGTGTTCTTCATCATCACGGTATTCTCTCTCCCAGCCCAGCTCAACTCTAAAATGCTGCCAAAAAATAGACTTGGCTTGTTCTGCAGAAATGGACGGAACGGGATGAATGGTTTCCAGCTCCTTTGGGTCAATATCCGGTCCCATATAAACGGTAATGTGCCCTGTCTGGCGGCTGACGCAGATTCTGATCTGCCCAAACCGGAGCGGGACCCCGTGACAGTGCGCTTCAAATGTAAAACCAGCGACTGCGTTTTCTTCTTTATCCGGTTCATCGTACCTGATCTTAAAATATTGATCGGCATTCGGAAATAAAGCAAACAGGAAGCGAAGCGCAATTTTTTCGCACTCTGCCTCAGTTACTGTCAACGGCCCCTTTTTCTCCATAAATGACATGACGTCTTCGAGTTTTCCGGTTTCTTTGTTATGGATGGTTTTCAGCACTTGATGAGTCCGCCCTTTCAACCAGCTGTCCATGCTTTTATCAGCCGGTTGATACACAGGATCATCCGGATTCCGCCAAACGGTCCCGATTCTCCCATCTCCCAAATCCGTTTCCCGCTCTTTGACAAAACCTTTTTCGATACCGATCATGCTTCTAGGATCAGCCTTTTCGTGAATGTCCTCGAATAAAGGGAGAGGAAAGCTTTCCCGCTCCCTGTCATCGTCTTCATCAAATTCTTTTTCTTCTTGAACCAAATCCGCAGGTACGGTAATGGCCCTGCATTCAGGCTCATACACCAAATGCGGCTGATCGTCCCCGTTTTTGTAAACAGAACGATGGAGAACCTCAAACAAAAGGTCGAACTCCACGTCCTTCTTGATGAAGGCAAGCGCCTCTTCATAATTCGCGACCCGCTTTGGCTTGATGATGCTGCCCGCTTTGCCATAATAGCGGAAGTAAATGATCTCACCTGATAAGGAAACTTCAGCCATAAATCCGCTCATGGGAAGAGGAAGCCCGTCTTCTATTTGAACATATGAAAATCTCACTTTATCGTCGTATGTACGGTCATTTTCTTCACGGACAAAGGCAGAGAGCGCGCCGGGATAATGAGTCTCGACAAATTGGCGCATGATATCCTCCAATTGCTGCTCAGACAGCCTTTCTTCGCTTTCAGGCTCAATATCACGGGAAAGGGATTCCGGCTGCCCGTCCGTCCCAAGTTCCACGATAATGCCGATGTGTTCATCCTGAGGATCTACCCAACAAAAATGTGCTCTTTTCTCATCATCGCCATAATCTTCAATTTCCAGTTTTAAGTGTGTCGGCACCCGGCCGATTTCCAGTGCTTTTTGTTTCAGTTCCTCTTTTTTCACCAAGACGGCTCCTTTCATTATTCTTATGTCCCCTTCAACTAATCAAAAAGTAGTAGTCTAAAATACACAAATTTCTGAGTTTACCAGTTTTACCAGAACATTTTTCACCAAAAATAGTATGATGAACCTATTCAATATAAAAGCTAATAATCTTAAAATTAATTCCGTTGTAACTTTTTATAGGTCCATTCATGACAAAGAAGGGCGGAGTTTCCAGAAAATCCGGTGAAAACCGTGAGAAAAGAACTGATTTTTTTGGTTATATGATGCTAATCCATTCAAAAAGATCCATTTCTTAAAGACAAAAGACTCCCTTCCCTAAACCATTTGAGGAGGAAAAATGAATGTTTCAGAAAAAAACGTACGCTATTTTCCTAATTCTTCTGCTGATGTTGTTTACAGCTGCTTGTTCCGGAAGCAAAACAAGCGCGGAGAAGAAAAATTCAGAAACAGAAAAAAGCTCAGATATAGCTCAAGTCAAAATCAAAGATGTCTCTTATACACTTCCGTCCCAGTATGATAAGTCCACTTCAGATGACCAGCTTGTGTTAAAAGTCAATGTCGCTGTGAAAAACACAGGAAAAGAACCGCTTAATGTAGACAGTATGGATTTCACTTTGTATCAAGGTGATACCAAAATGTCTGACACAGATCCTGAAGACTATAACGAAAAGCTTCAAGGCAGCACGATTAACGCTGACAAGTCCGTTGAAGGAAACCTTTTCTTCGTTGTAGATAAAGGCGAGAAATACGAGCTTAACTATACACCTGAATCTTACGGTGATAAAAAGCCGAAATCAGTTACTTTCAAAATTGACGGAAAAGACAAAAAAATACTTGCGACAGCAGACCAGCTCCAAGACTCTGCAAAAGCGTTATCAGCTTATGTTGATGTCCTTCTTTTCGGTAAAGACAATGCTGATTTTGAAAAAATCACCGGTGCCAACAAAAATGAAATTGTAAATGATTTCAACGAGTCCGCCAAAGACGGCTATCTCTCAGCTTCCGGCCTTTCCAGCACATATGCGGACAGCAAAGCGCTTGATAATATCGTGAACGGCATTAAAGCGGGATTAAGCAAAAACTCTTCCATTCAGGCGAAAACAACTTCGATCTCCAAAGACGAAGCGATTGTTGAAGCCACAATTAAACCAGTAGATGCATCTTCACTCTCAGATCGCATCGAAGACAGAGTGAAAGACTACTACAGCAAAAATGCTGGCGCAAGCTATGAAGAAGCTGTGAAATACGCGCTTCAAGTATATCCTGAGGAATTCAAAAAGCTCGGGCCGGCTTCATCTGAAAAAACGGTTGAAGTGAAAATGAAGAAAAATGACATCGACCAATGGCAGCTTGATATGGACGATTACAGAGCAGCAGAATTAGTCGAAGCATTCATTAAAGAATAAAACCCCAAAAGGAAATAGCCTCCAAGGCTATTTCCTTTTTTATGTGAAAATCTCACTGATGAAATTCGACTCATCTTCGGTCAGTTCTATGTTCAAGGTTTTCAGGTTATCCTTCAGCTGTTCCGGACGCTTAGCACCTGGAATGATGGCGTCTATCGCCGGTCTCGTTAACAGCCACGCCAAGGCGACATGTGCCGTCTCCGCTTGTTTTTCCTCCGCTACCGCTTTCAGCTTGTCTACTTTTTTGAGATTGTGAATAAACGTTTCTCCCTGAAATTGCGGCTTGTCCTTTCTAAAGTCTTCGAAGACCGTGTCTTTCGTGAATTTTCCTGTCAGCAGTCCGGACGCGAGCGGAAAATAAGGAATAAAGGAAATGCCGTGTTTTTCACAGTACGGAAGCAGCTCCTTTTCGGCATCACGCTGAATAAGCGAGTATTCTGCCTGAAAGACCTCCAAATAGCCGTCTGCATTACATTCCTGCAATTGCTGATAGTCGAGGTTCGAAGCGCCGATCGCTTTGATTTTCCCCTCATCCTTCAGCTCCTTCAGCGTGCCTGCCACTTCAGCGAGAGGCGTTTTGCCATCCGGGAAATGAACATAATACAAATCAATGTAATCTGTTTTCAGCCGCTTCAGGCTCTTTTCCACCTCGCCGCGAAGAAATTCACGGCTGTTGTCTAGTTCAATGCTGCCGTTCACTTCTTTATGGGCCCCTTTGGTAGCAATAATGAGATCATTCCGCACGCCGCGTTCCCGCACGACCTCGCCGATTAGTTCTTCGGAACGCCCCAGTCCATATATAAAGGCGGTGTCGATAAAGTTCACGCCGCCATCCAATGCCGTGCGCACCAAATCTTTCCCTGTTTCATCATTCAGGTTCGGAAATAGATTATGCCCGCCGACCGCATTCGCACCGAATCCGATCCGCTTCACCTGCAGCTTCGTCTTGCCAAGTGTACGTGTTTGATCCATTGTTCCTTCTCCTTTGAAACCAATTTTGATGAAAAATAGTGCAGGGTCACTTTCTGTATTAGATATCCTTTTTCTATTTTCCTTCTTTTTTCAGGATATACAAAAAGGAGAAAGTGTATTTCTCCTTTTGCAAGTTTATTTTGGCAGAACCCATTTATCTTTCAAGAAACAGGCTCTGGCCAGTAAATAGAAAATGGCGATAAGCACGGCAATGGTTCCTGACGTGCACAAAATGGCAACCGGGTCAACCATCCCGAATAAAAGCTGTTTGAATAACGCATGCAGGTTCAGAAACGGGATGACAAAGTACGATAAATCAAATTGGTTCGGTGCCTTGCTGAAGATGAAAAACATCGGGAACATAGGCAGAAAGACGACGAGAGACATATAGCTTTGCGCTTCTTTTACCGAGCTGGAAATGATGCTGATGAAAAGCTCCATCGCAGAGATCAGCAATGCAGAAAGCACAATGATGAGGGCTGAAGCGCCGATTACACTCCACATATGATCTCCGAGTTGGAAGGCCGTCTTTAAATTTTCGGTAAATAACACGGTGGACAAAATCAAAAACACCAAAGCCAATACACCTGAGGCAACTCCAAAAGTAGAAACCGCAAGCCACTTGCCGACCAGCACTTTGTTTCTGCTGACTGGCGTCAACAGCAGCGCCTCGATTGATTTCCGGTCCTTTTCCCCGGCCATGATATCAAGAGCAATCGGCATTGCGCCGGAAACAATGGATGTTAGGATCAGCATGGGCAGAATGGCAGAAATCATAATAGCGGAAGCCCCTTTCTCCTCGTCCGCTTCCTTTTGCTGAATCGTAAACGGCTGGATCACCGATTGATCAATATGTTTATCGGTTAAACGTTCCTGCACAATTTCATTTTTGTATTGATCTAAGGCAGACTGCACAAGCTGCATGGCATTTGACGACCCTTGATCGATTGAATTGCCATACACATCAACCTCAAAAGGCGTCATGCTGTTGACATATGAGTTGAACTCTTTCGGGACGTTCAAATAGGCATCTGCTTTTCCATCATCAACCGCTTCTTTAGGCTTTGCAAATGTTTTTACGCTGATCTCGTCAATCGCATTGAGCTTGTTTTCCAGTGCGGGCGGCAGAGAATGGCCGACAGCCAGTGTGTATTGCTCCCCTTTGTCGGACAGCATGCTTTCATAAAAGAAGACAAGCCCGAGCATTGTAATCATCGGAACTAAGATCGTGAGTAAAATCGTTTTTCTGTCGCGCAAAGCGTCGATCATTTCTTTTTTATAAATGTGGCTCAGCATTTAAGAAATCCCCCTGACAAGCTTAGACATAAAGATGTAATTCAAATCCTCGCTCCGCTCGCTCTCGTATAATGATTCAAGCGCTCCCCGGTAAATCACCTCTCCGCTGTGAATCATGATGACACTGTCACAGAGCGCCTGCACTTCCTCCATAATGTGGCTGGAGAAAAGAATGGTTTTTTGTTCTCTTTTCAGCTGCTGGATGAATTCGCGAAAGATGTTGCTGGATGTAATATCAAGCCCTGTTGTCGGCTCATCAAATAAAATGATGTCAGGATCGTGAATCAGCGCCCTGGCTATCGCGACTTTCTGCCTCATGCCTTTCGAAAACCCGCCCACTCTGCGGTTCATATAATCGCGCATGCCGAACCGTTTCGATAAATCTTCTATTCTGGCTTTGATCTCGTGACGGTTCAGTCCGTACAGCCGGCCGAAATATTGCAGATTTTCTTTAGCGGTCATCCTGTCGTAAAGTCCGGTTTCTCCTCCGAATAAGACGCCGATTCTTTTTTTGACCTCGGCCGGCTGCTTGACCGTGTCAAAGCCGGCTACTGTGATTGCACCCTGTGACGGTTCAAGCAAGGCAGCAATCATTCTCAGCATCGTCGTTTTGCCGGCACCGTTTTCTCCGAGAATGCCGACGACTTCTCCTTTTTGAATTGTTAGGCTTACATCTCGCACCGCTTTGACTACTTTTTTCTTATCATGAAACCTGCGGCTGCAATCGGTCAGTGTAATCATGTCACAATCTCCCTTTTCGTTATTTCTAGTAATGACTATATACGAAATACTGGATTTGTTGGATAAAGTTGTCGCGAAGAGTTCTTTTTATGTCGCGAAATGGGATAGAATAAAGATGATTCTATGTAACTAGGGGAATGATAATGGTAAAAGTCGGACTTGTCGATGACTATCGAGTAGATTTAGAGAAACTGGAAGCGATTGTATCCAGAATGCAGGATGTCGAAATTGTCTTTTCCACCGATTCAGCGGAGGAAGCCTACAGCCGGGTGAAGACCGGAGACATTGATCTGCTGCTTGCCGATATCGAGATGCCTCATATGTCTGGTTATGAGCTTGCTGATTTGATCAGATCCCATTCGCTTGATGTGGATGTGATTTTCGTCACCGGCAACGGCGGCTATGCCGTTCACGCCTTTGACCTGAATGTCCATGATTATATTATGAAGCCGTACCATGCCGACCGGCTGAACGCTTCCTTCGAACGTTATTTGAAAAAGAAAACGGAAACGAGTTTGAATGGGCGGATATTGATTAAGCAAAAATCTGAAATGCACGTGCTGCAAAAAAAGGATATCATTTTCGCAGAACGGACGGGACGTTCGACGACGATTGTGACAACCGCCGAAGAAGTGCAGACGTATCAAACATTAAATGATATTAAAGGCGATCTGCCGGAGAAGGATTTTCTCCGTTCGCATCGTTCCTTTATTATCAACATTCATTACATAAAACATTTTTCCGCTTATACAAAGCATTCGTTTACGGTTTCCTTTGAGGGAACGCCTAAAAAAGCGATGATCACCAAGCAGCAGCTTGATTATTTTCAAAACTACTATTTTTGAGGAGTTCAGGACGTGATTACCCTTTTTCAATGTCTTTATCTGTTTTTATTTAGTTTCATATTTTATCAGGGGGCTGCTGCTCTTTCGCACAGTACAGCCGTCTCTTGGCTCGCCGCTGCTTTAGGCGCAGCGGCAGCAGGATTGTACCTATGGAAAACGAAGCGGGTGTGGGACCGCTGTTCCTTCCAGCTTTGCGCGTGGATTGCCGTTATCCAATTGATGTCAGCGGCGGCGGTGCTGAATAGCGTGACTATACTGCCGGCATTGTTTGTGATCGTGATATTTGCAGCATGTGAAGGGCTCCGTATCGGACAGTCTGCTTCGCTGGCTAGGTTTTCTGACAAAATTGTTCAGCTGACTCAAGCGGAACAGCATGCCAATCGAATGCTGATGGACGTCAGAAGCCGGAATCACGACACAATGAAGCATATAACAGCGATCCGTTCAGCGCAGTCCAAGGCAGATACACAAGCATATATTCAAAACTGGGCGGATCAGTACAGTCAATATGACCGGTTTTTGAAGGGAGAGAATGCGTACGTTGCAGGAGTGCTTTATGATTTTCTTGAAAAAGCACGTGTTTCAGGTATCACGGTTTCACTGCATATGCATACACCGCTTTCTTCACTTCCGTTTTCACCAGCTGATCAGGTCAGCTTGGTCGGCAACATATTGGAAAATGCGCTCGACAGCGCGGCGGAGACCCAAGAAAAAGCGGAGATTAAGCTGGAAACTTCGCTGCGAAGCGGGCTTTATGTGCTGATTTGTGAAAACAGCACGCCTGGCATGGACCCAAAAGTGCTCGATAGACTGTATCAATCGTTTGGCCGTTCCACGAAAAGCGGCCCTCATGAAGGCATGGGCACGTATATCATTCAAAAACTGGTGAAGAGCGCTTTTGGCAGGCTGGATTTTACCTACCGCCACCCCGTCTTCCGGTTAGAAATCAAAATTCCGTTTCAGAAATAAAAAAACCTTGAAAAGCTCGGCTTTTCAAGGTTTTTTTCATTATGAGGATAACGCTTGTGCAAAACGGTCCGCTTCATCCTGCAGTGTGCTTTCAATTTCTTTGTAACGACTGGAAATCGTTGATGCGCTGACGCCGTATTTTTTTGCCAGTTTGGCTTGAGAAACGGACGCGCCGTTAAGAGAAATCGCATTTACATAATATTCAACTGCCGCC
Source organism: Bacillus sp. G16 (assembly GCF_021282335.1). Taxonomy (NCBI): domain Bacteria; kingdom Bacillati; phylum Bacillota; class Bacilli; order Caryophanales; family Bacillaceae; genus Bacillus; species Bacillus sp. G16. Next base: position 272,447 of record NZ_JAJSOZ010000002.1, read on the forward strand.
GCAAAAGCTTCCGGTTTTCTGATGACAGGTGATTTTTTCTCGCAGAATGTTTTCCAGATATCAATGACAGCCGGAATCAATTCAGTCGGATACTCATCTCCGCTCAAGCCTTCTTCGATAGCCGCAGCTGTTTCTTTCTCCATGTCGTTTGCCCACTCAACACTGCTTTCTTCCGCTGCTGTCTCTGCTTGCGGCTCTTCATCTTTCTCCGTTAACAGCGCGAACAGAACATTGTTGAATTCCTGCTTCATGAAGTCCTCCGGCGTTTTGCCGTTCTTCACAGCGGCATCCGCATATTTCTTCACCTTGCTGATCAGTGCTTCTGTTCTCTTCACCGGGAAGATCGTGAACTGCATGAAGAATTCCGCTTTTTCCGCTTCGTGGATTGGATATCCGAGAATCAGGCTTCCCACTGGCGGGAGGTCTTGGTTATTGGCGTCCATTTCCACTTCGAATTGTTTTTTCGTAATGACATCTTCAAAGTGAATGACACCTTCTTTCAGGTCTTGCAACAGCAATAAAGCAGGCGTCATGCTCTTCCATGATTCAACGATCTCACGCGTTTTCGGACGAGTGATCGAATCGCCTTTTTTCTGAAGGTACTCTTCGAAGATTGTCTTTTCACCAGCAAGCTGATGGAAGAAGATTCCCCAGATTCCTAAGTTAAATACGCTGATGTCTTTCGTCTGTCTGTCCATAGCAGAAAGAAAATCATGCTGGTTGATAAAGCCTGAAATGCCTTCTCTATGTACTGTGAAGGCATACTCCACTAAGTCTTCCTGAATTTGTTTTGCTTCTTTTGCCGCTAGTTCTGTCGGGAAGTCGACAACTTTACTTCCGCAGCATTTTTTATATTTCTTGCCGCTGCCGCATGGGCAAGGGGCATTTCGTTTCACTTTTCCCACAATAAACCCTCCGAATTCTGTTGTAACTTTTCTATTTTAACAAAAATAACTTCTGAGGGCTTGGTTTCGGGCTAAAAAAGAATTTGGTAATATGATAAGTTGGCTGATGATGTCAATTTACCTATGACTTTTACACCAACTTTTGTGATTTAAGACTTATAACCTATTCCCACTTTAGGCCCTCTTTTTTACAATGGTTAGGTATTTATGTAAAATTTTAAGGAGTGTTTATGTTGGAACCAGCTGGTTTTATGCTGCGCGCCTGCGCTCTTTTACTTGATGTGATCATTGCCGCAGCAGTGATTTTGGCAGCCGGATTTACGTTTGGCGACGGGTCCGCCGGCGTCATTATTATCGCCATATTGATGCTGCTTGTGTATCCTTTGCTGATGCCGCTGACAAATTGGAGGGGTACACTGGGCAAAAAAATCATCGGGCTGCAAATCGTGCGAGACGAAACATATGAAAAAATATCCGTCCCACAGGCGATTGTCCGTTACCTGATAGCGTGGGTGCATGTGTTCTCCCGCCTGATCTATTTGACAGCCGCATTTACGAAGAAAAAACAAGCCGTTCATGATATGGCTGCGAAAACAATTGTGCAGAAAGCAGAATAACCTTGAAGAATAGCATTCTTCAAGGTTATGTATCTCGTTAGTTCGTATTTTGGCCTCCGCCGTTCAGTCCTTCTTTAATCAAGCTGTTGACTTGGCTGTTCATCAATAAACCGATGTGCCCAACACCATGAATTTGAACGTTTTTAGCACCGTCTAATCTTGATAAATAATTCATGACAATCATATCGGCACTGCTGTAAATGGATGTGTATAAAATCTTTTGATTCGGATCTGTTCCTGGGAGCGCCTTGTTTGTCACCAAACGGTTCGCGCCGCCAAGCGTTACGACATTTTCAATTTTATTTCCGCCGTCCAAATTTTTTATGTAGTAAAGTGTGTTCGCGCCCCCCATGCTGTGAGCGACAATATCCACCTTTTTCGCACCCGTTTCATCCAAAACCTTTTGCACAAATCGTGATAATACCGGGCCATTGTTATAATTCGTGCCTGTCTTGTCCCAAAAATCAACCGCATACAGCTTGTCCCGCGACCAGCCTTGAGACGCCAAATAACTCTTAATTCCCGCAAAATTGAATGACGCTCCTCCAATACCGTGAACCATCACGACTGGATTGTGTTCAGCGGCTTTTGCTGACGGCTGCATCGCAAACAGCGATGTGACTGACAGCATCAAAATTGTTACAAGTGCAATGAACTTACTTTTTACAAATTTCATAATATCCTCCTTTTTTTGTAACAAATTCTTCAATTATATTACTTTGCCAAATTAATTAAGTAAAGGGTAATTTTTACTTAATTTTAATGAGATTTTAAGGTTCAGAGGAAATTTTGCTGTTTTTTGATCCTGAAATGCCCAAAAAAAGAAGGCCTATTCGCCTTCTTTTCTTTAATACTCATTGAAATAAGCTTGGATCTTGTGTGGATCGTCTGTTTTGGTGAGCGCCAGCATCAGCAATATCCGTGCTTTTTGCGGGTTTAAAGAGTTCGATGCCAGCAGGTCTTTTTCCGCATAGTCTTGGTTTGGTGTCACGGCACCATTTCCCGTACGGGTTGAGCGCACCACAGTGACGCCTTTTTTGACTGCGCTGACCGCTCCTTTTTCGGCTGCGTCAGATAAAGACCCGTTCCCAGAACCAGCATAGACAATCCCTTTTGCTCCGGCTTTCACAGCCGCGTCAAACAGGTAGCTTCCGTCATTTTGGTATCCGTACATAATATCTACTTGCGGCAGCTGATCAAGATTAGAAACTGAGAAATCGGTATCCTTCGTATGCCTGCGGGTGATTTCATTATTAAAATAGATATCATCAGCTATCGTTCCGACGTATCCCATTTCTTCTGATTTAAATGTATCCGTTGCGGTTGTGTTTGTTTTGGTCACATAGCGGGCTGAGGCAATGCGGTCGTTAAGAACGACGAGCGCCCCTTTTCCTTTTGCCTCAGGTGTGCCTGCCACTTTAACTGCATTGTACAGGTTAGACGGCCCGTCGGCGCTGATGGCTGTTGACGGTCTCATAGAACCGACAACAACAACCGGTTTATCGCTTTTCACAGTGAGGTTCAAAAAATAAGCTGTTTCTTCCAATGTATCGGTTCCATGGGTCACGACGATTCCATCTACATCATCTGAAGCGAGCAATTTGTTAATGCGTTTCGCCAGCTTCAGCAATATTTTATTATCAATGTTTGTGCTGCCGACGTTAACAATCTGCTCGCCGCTGATGTTCGCAATGTCCTTCATTTCCGGAACCGCCTCGATCAGTGATTCAACGCCGACGACACCTGATTTATATTCAGTGGTCGAGGTTTTCGATTTATCGGCCCCTGCAATCGTGCCTCCTGTCGCTAAAATTTTAATGTTTGGCCGGTCCTTTTTTCCAGAGGCGGAAGCCGAAGAGACTTTTTGCGTCTGCGGTTTTTCTTTCGGGGATTCTTTTGTTTCAGGAGATTGTGAGCATCCGGTAAAAGCCAGCAATAGTGCGGTAAAAAGAGTGAGTATGAGCAATCGTTGTTTTTTCATCTGTTTCTCTCCTTACGTCCTTATGATGTTTAATGATTGAATATTTTATTTATTCAGTCAAAAAACGTGTCAGCTTTTCTCTCTGCTTTTTTCAAGTTGTCATATACTTCTTTTTTTGTTTTTTCATACAAAGAATTTTTCTTGACAACTGATGGTTGAATCAAGATAATAGACCAGTCACTATATTTTTGATTGCAATTCAGTAAGGTGGGAATGTTATGGGTTATGGAGATTCCCGTGAAAAAATCCTTTCGGCAGCTACCCGGCTTTTTCAGCTGCAGGGGTATTACGGCACGGGGCTGAACCAGATTATAAAGGAAAGCGGAGCGCCTAAAGGTTCTCTTTACTACCATTTTCCGGGCGGTAAAGAACAGCTGGCGATCGAAGCAGTGAATGAGATGAAGGAATATATCCGCCAGAAAATCGCGGACTGCTTGGAAGCCTACAACGATCCAGCGGAAGGCATTCAAGCCTTTTTGAAGGAGCTCTCCTGCCAATTTTCATGCACGGAAGACATTGAGGGCTTGCCTGTCGGCTTGCTTGCGGCTGAAACGTCATTAAAAAGCGAACCGTTGCGGGAAGCCTGCCATGAAGCCTACAAAGAGTGGGCCCTAGTGTATGAGGAAAAACTGCGGAAGACAGGCTACAGCGAGAGCCATGCTAAGGAAGCCGGCACCGTAATTAACGCGATGATTGAAGGCGGTATTCTTTTATCTTTGACGGCAAAAAACAGCACACCGCTCCTTCAAATCTCCAACCGCATTCCTGGTCTGCTGAAGAGATAAAAATGACATACTTATACAAGCTGAATGAATACATTCAGCTGACAGAGAGGGGTAATAATTTTGGAAACAGCAGCTAAAGCATCTCAGCAATACAAAGTGATGCCGATTATGATTTCCTTGCTGTTGGCCGGTTTTATCGGCATGTTCAGTGAAACGGCCCTGAACATTGCGTTAACCGATCTTATGAAGGAATTGAACATTACAGCGGCAACCGTTCAATGGTTAACCACAGGCTACCTGCTTGTACTCGGTATCCTCGTTCCTGTATCAGGATTGCTATTGCAGTGGTTCACAACAAGACAGCTTTTTATCGTATCGCTTATCTTTTCTATCATAGGCACGTTGATCGCGGCGCTTGCGCCAAGCTTCTCGTTTTTATTAGCGGCGAGGATCGTTCAGGCACTCGGAACCGGGCTTTTACTGCCGCTGATGTTTAACACGATCTTGGTGATTTTCCCGCCTCATAAACGGGGCGCGGCGATGGGAACGATCGGGCTTGTCATTATGTTCGCGCCCGCCATCGGCCCGACTTTCTCCGGATTGGTTCTGGAGCATCTCAACTGGCACTGGATTTTCTGGATCTCTCTTCCGTTCCTAGTGCTGGCGCTTGTTTTCGGTATTGCATACATGCAAAATGTATCTGACATTACAAAACCGAAAATTGATGTTTTGTCTATCATTCTGTCGACGATTGGTTTCGGCGGCATTGTGTTCGGATTCAGCAACGCGGGTGAAGGCTCCGGCGGATGGTCCAGCCCGACTGTGATCGTCTCACTGATTGTCGGCGTTGTCGGTCTTATCCTATTTTCAATCCGCCAGCTGACGATGAAGCAGCCGATGATGAACCTCCGTGCATTCAAATACCCGATGTTTATTTTGGGTGTTATTATGGTGTTCATTTGCATGATGGTCATCCTTTCGTCTATGCTGCTTCTGCCGATGTATCTGCAAGGCGGCTTAGTCCTGACGGCATTTGCTTCTGGTCTTATTCTCTTGCCGGGCGGCATTTTAAACGGATTTATGTCCCCCGTTACAGGCCGTTTGTTCGACAAATACGGACCGAAATGGCTTGTCATTCCCGGATTTGTGATTGTTACTGTTGTCCTTTGGTTCTTCTCAAACATCACGACCACTTCAACGGCTGCGTTGATTATCATCCTGCACACTTGCTTGATGATCGGGATCTCTATGATCATGATGCCTGCGCAGACAAACGGTTTAAACCAGCTTCCGCGCGAGTTTTATCCAGACGGCACCGCCATCATGAACACGCTGCAGCAAATGGCGGGCGCTATCGGAACAGCGGTTGCGGTCAGCATTATGGCTGCAGGCCAGCATGATTATATGAGCACAGTCAAAAACCCTGCCGATCCGTCAGTCATCCCGCAGGCTTTGACAGCGGGCGTGCAGCACGCGTTTGTGTTTGCGATGATTGTTGCGATTATCGGTTTAATTGGCGCTTTCTTCTTGAAGCGGGTTAAAGTCGACCATTAATATGAAAAGCCCCTGATCACAAGGTCAGGGGCTTTTGTATGTTTACATGTGATCCGCAATCAGCGCGCGGCTAAAACCGCTGCGATTTCATCAATCGCATGACGCAATTCATCCTTCGTGTTATAAAAGTGAGGAGCGAGACGGATGACAGTGTCCCGCGGCGCGCAAATCACTTTTTTCTTCCTCAGCAGCGCCGCCGTTTCTGATGCCTGCTCATCCCGAATCGCAACCATGCCCGGCTGCTCTCCCGCTGATGCTATCGCTAGCTCCAGGCCTTTTTCAGCAGCATATTGAACTGCATCGGCACAGATCATTTTTACATGTTCCCGGATATGAGAAACCCCGATATGATTCAGCAGTGATAAAGCCGCTGCCGCTGCGTATACGCTGATAAAAGCAGGGGTGCCTGTCTGAAAACGCCGCGCGCCTTTCGCATAAGAGGCGCCATCCCCGTTTTCCCGCCCGAACCAAGCAGATGATTTTGGCTTCAGTGCATCCGCCAGCTCCTTTCTCACATAAAGAAATGCCATGCCCGGTATGCCGAGCAAATACTTTCGGGTGCCTGCCGCCAGCATATCTACGCCCCACGCCTTCACGTCAATGGGAATGTGCCCCGCTGATTGATAAGCATCCACAAATAACAAAGAACCTTTTCTCTTAGCGAGGGCTGCGATGGCCTTTACATCCTGAATGCTGCCGTCACGGTAATGAACGTGCGGAACACATGTCAGCACTGTCTCATCCGTAATATGCGTTTCATATTGTTCGAGCGGCAGCTCACCGTCTATTGAAGGGATCACAGATACGTTATAATCGGATTGTGCCTGCAAAATATGAGACACAGCCGGAAAATCCATCTCTGTATACACAACATGCTTCTTTCTGAAAACAGACAAGGATGATGCTGCAGAAACCAGCGCATCAGAAACTGACGGCACAATCGCAATTTCATCCGGTTCAGCCCCTATCAGCTTTGCAAACTCGATTCTGGCACTCTCTGTTTTTTCGATCGCTTCATTCCAGTTCGTCCCCATGTGCAGCAGGCTGTCATGATAGTCTTTGATCGCCCTTGATACAGGCTCTGCCAACGCGCTCTGTGAGCAGCTGGCAAGCATGGTATGTGTCTGCACGATTGGGAACAGCTGGCGATACTCCTGCGGCAAATGCTCCATTGTGATTCACTCCTTTTCATTATTTTGATGAAAAACCCATAAATAAACAATAGAATAAAAGGAAAAAAGGAGATGGGAAGATGAGAAAAAAAGTGCTGATCACAGGCTTCGACCCTTTTGACAAAGAAACCGTCAATCCATCATGGGAAGCGGCGAAACGGCTGAATGGCTTCGAGACGGATGAAGCAATCATCACAGCAGAACAAATTCCGACTGTTTTTAGAACCGCTTTGGACACTCTGCGGCAAGCCATTCAGAAGCATCAGCCGGATATCGTGATTTGTGTCGGCCAAGCCGGAGGGCGAATGCAGGTCACGCCGGAACGGGTGGCGGTCAACCTTGCAGACGCGCGCATCCCTGATAATGAAGGACAGCAGCCGATTGATGAAGAGATTTCTCCTGAAGGCCCCACCGCTTACTGGACAGGACTTCCCGTTAAACGAATAGCTGCAAAGATGAAGGAAAACGGCATTCCTGCCGCGGTTTCCTATACAGCGGGCACATTTGTATGCAACTATTTGTTCTACGGGTTAATTGATCACATTAGCCGTACATCCCCGCACATTCGCGGCGGGTTTATTCATATCCCTTACATTCCTGAGCAAACCATCGACAAAACAGCGCCGAGCCTCAGTCTGGACATGATTGTCCGAGCGTTAAGGATCGCCGCTGTTACGGCCGCACAGTATGATCAGGATTTGAAATCACCAGGCGGTACGCTGCATTAAGCGGCCGCCGTTTCGCTCGTCAGCCTTTTTTTGTAGACAAACGCCGATAGGGTGACACTTACTTCAAACAGGACAAGCAGCGGGATCATCACGAGAAAATCAGAAATAAAATCAGGCGGTGTAATCAATATGGACACGACGATCAGCAGAAAATAGGACAGCTTTCTCGCTTTGGCCAGCCTGTAGGGATTTAAGATGCCCAATCTTGTTAAGAACATCACCACCAAAGGCATTTCAAACAGAAAGCCGAACGGCAGGCTCAAATTCACCATAAACCTGAAATAGCGGTCAGCCGTAAACATCGTTTCAAAATGGCCGGAAGACAAATGAGTCAAAAAGCTTAGCACGATCGGAAACAAGACGAAGTATCCAAAGGAGATGCCCGCCAAAAACAATGCAAACAACCCGGGTATGTACATGAGCGTCACCCTGCGCTCTGTTTTCGTGAGCGCCGGCGCAACGAAACGCCACAGCTGGTACGCGGCAACAGGGATGGAAGCCGCAATGGCACAAATGCCGGCAAGCATCATATACACCCAGAGGATTTCACTCGGGCCAAGTACAGCCAGCTTTCCGTCCAAATCTCTGATCAGCCAGTCATAAATGTCCTGCACAAACAAAAAAGCCGTGATGAGAAATAGAAGAAATGCCGCGAGGGTCACAATAATCCGGCGGCGAAGCTCTTCTAAATGCCCGATCAAATGGGTTTCTTTTTTATCCATTCAAAAAAGCCCTCCCTTTCATAAAAAAAGAGGCAGACCCGGTGTCTGCCTCATCAGCACTCAGCCCGCGTTTTTGTCCTGCTTTACCGCTGTCAGCTCAGCTGATTTTTCTTCTTTTTCATCACCAGACACAAGTGATTTTGTGGCGCTTTTAAATTCCAGCAGTGTCCGTCCGGCTGCACGCCCGATTTCCGGCAGCTTGGAAGGGCCAAAAATAATGAGGGCGATGACAAAGATCAGAATCAAGCCCGGTATACCAATGTTTGAAAACATGTTTTTTCACTCCTTATTTCGTGATTTTTGCCCGTTTCTTAATCATTTGTTTTTCGTGGGCTTTGTTGTGAGCAAAGAAACGATCCTCCTCGACCTCATCGGATTGCTTCACACCGCCTTGGATCGTTGTCGATGATACCTTTCTCAACCCGGTTTGATCTTTCTGGTAAACGAATGAAGCACGTGTTGAAATGGCTGCGCCCGGCTCTGTCACAAACGGTATCACCCGGTAATCAGCTTTCCATTGGTGAGGCGTCACTGTACAGCGGACATAGCCGCGATAATCGTTAAAGAACTTGATATGCGGATTTTCCTTTAAAATTTGATCAGTATCCGCCCGCTTATCCGCTCCGTTTCCTCCGGATGTGATTGAGGTGCCGACAAATTCAGCTCCGAAAATTTTTGAGCTTGTTTTATTAAAATCGACATGCAGATTCGATGCCCAGCTTGCGTGTACATCTCCTGTCAGCACGACAACGTTATTTAGATTTTTGCTATTAATGAAATTGACGACCCGTTCGCGCTGAGCCGGGTAGCCGTCCCACGAATCCATGCTGTAGATCGGGCTTGCACTTGTCCCGAAATTCCACTTCGCAAAGAAAATCTGCTGCGCCAGCACATTCCAGTAGGCAGTCGAGCTGCTCAAATTGTTGAAGAGCCACTGCTCCTGTTCTTTTCCTAACAGAGTCCGATTCGGATTGAGCGATTCATCAGAAGGCGGCTTATTGCCGTCGTTATTGGCTTGGTCATCCCTGTACTGGCGGGTATCAAGGACATTGAAGGACGCCAGGTTTCCGTAGTTAAAGTGCCGGTACAGCTGCATATCCGGGCCATTCGGCAGAGAGGAGATGCGGAGCGGCATATGTTCATAGTACGCCTGATACGCAGCCGCACGGCGGAGCACGAATGCTTCAACCGACTGTCCTTTTTCCGGTATTTTATTGGCGTAGTTGTTTTCCACTTCATGGTCATCCCACGTCACAACCCAAGGGAACGCTGCATGAGCAGCTTTTAAATTGGCGTCAGAACGATATTGGGCATGGCGGTTCCGATAGTCTTGCAGCGTAATGATTTCCGCGCTGCTGTGCGTGCGGACATTGCCTGTTTTTGATACATATTCATTTGGGCCGTATTCATATATGTAATCACCGAGATGGAAGACAAGATCAAGTTTTTCCTTCGCCATATGCTTGTAGGCTGTATAATATCCATGCTCATATTGCTGGCAGGAAGCAAACGCAAAGGTCATTTTCTCCACATTGGCGCCAGGGGCAGGAAGCGTTTTTGTTTTTCCGACAGGGCTTAGTTCATGACCGGTTTTGAAACGGTAATAGTACACTTTGTTTGGTTCAAGCCCGTCCGCTTCCACGTGAATGGAGTGGGCGAGACTTGGTTTGGCCATTTCAGTGCCCTTTCTCACGATCTTGCGGAAATGCTCATCCTTTGCGACCTCCCATTTGACTGGGACCGCCTGATTCGGCATTCCCCCTCCGTTCAGCGGATCTGGCGCCAGGCGCGTCCAAAGCACGACACTGTCAGAAAGCGGATCTCCAGACGCGACCCCTAATGTAAACGGATAGCTCGAGAACTTAGGCGCAGCATTTACTTCAAATGCACCAACTGACTGAGCAATGGTTAATCCAAGAGAAAGTCCTGCAATCTTCCCCGCTCCTTGAATAAATTTGCGGCGGTCAAACGTACTGTTTTGAAAGCTTTCCTCTTTTAGTTTCTGTACCCATTCATCAAAACGACTGTCGTATGCCATTCAAGATCCCCTCTCTTCTCATTGATCGCCTCCATTATAGGGAATCATTGTTAAATGGCTGTGAAGAAGTGTGAACCGATTGTAAGCGCTGAACTACAGAAACAGGTCTTCACTCACAAGCCTGCCGCTGAAACATGCCGAAAGCTGGCTAAACGGCGCGTTTTCTGCATATTCTGTCGTTTGCAAGCCGCCCATTTGGACTATTTTTCTTCACATGATCTTAAAAAAACAAAAACACCGAGCCATTTCGCAAAATGACTCAGTGCCGTATCAGTTATTTCAAAAACAATCGGCTGAAAAAGCCCTTCTTTTTCGGCTTTTCAGCAGGAGGCTCTTGATCTCTTACAATTCCTTTTTCCTTCGCTTCTTTCAGCCAAAATGGAAATTCAGCAAGCAGAGCGTCGTAAAGCTCATCATCAGAAATGCGATCAATCTCTTCGATATGCAGGAAGTTTGTGTTATCAACTGCACGTCCTTCTAACGTATCCAATGTATTGAGAAAATCGAAGTTTCCGTTTTCGATGCCGACAAACTGCCAAAACACCGGTTTATCAGAGGAAGCTTCAATGATCGGTTTGATCGACTTTTTACAGCCTCCGTCATTGATAAAAACGATGAAAGCGGGATATGAACTCGGTTCCTCCGCAACATATTTGCGCAGCACGTCTTTCATGACCGGCGGCTCATCATTTCTGCCGAATTTATGCAGACGGTCATTATTCAAAATTTCACGATCAACATAGCCCGAAAAATCTTTTTCAGAGACTGGCTTTAATCGGGAGAATTCATTATCATACACCCATACATCCAGCAAGCCGTTATCATCAAACTGATCAGCCACTGCCAAAATCCGTTCCACCACGTTTTGAACCGTTCCGTTTTTGTAGAGTGTTCTCATTGAACCCGTAATATCAAGCACCAGTCCGACACGAGCCGTCACCTTCGTTAATTGCTTTTTCTCCAGTACGATCTTTACGCTTTTCTTTTGCAGGTCGATTGTTGCCATTCTGTCATCTCCGTCAGCTCTTTTTTCTCCATTGTATATCTTTTCAAAGAAAAACACCGTTCAATTTGAACGGTGTCCTGTCTCTAAAATGTGTTATATACATTTTCACACGTTTCCGCTGTCGGCTGATAAAAGCAGTGTGACTTAAATCTGGCCACAAACGGCTGGTTATACCACTGGGATGGACAGTTTCCCTCCGGCCTGAAGTACCACAAACTAAATTTTGCAGGCCAGCGCCTTTCACCGTTTATTGACCGGCGTGCCAGGCTCCGCTCGCTTTCCCGTGCTCTTTGATAAAAATATCCATGAGTTACAGCCTCAAACGCGTGCGGCTGAAAAATCATCTGCCTGATGGTCCGGAGGCCTTTAAAATCTGAGCAATTTGCCCGCAGCCGATTGATTCCCACGTTGCCTACAAGCAACATCCCCTGCTTGCCTTCGCCTTCCGCTTCTGCTCTGAGCAGCCTTGCCAGCAAATCGACATCCGCACTCGTTGCTTTCACGACCGCCATCACGTCACCTCCCCTTGATCTCCCTTCATCATATTTCATTACTTCAAAAGTGATGACGGAGGGACAAGAGAAGTTTTTAAATTTATTCATTCGGATTTGCGACAAAGCCTAAAAACAACAGGCATTTTGTTTGTTCATCTGTGATGATAAAGAAAAATGGGCTATCCGCCGTCAAGGTAACATCTGGCGTGAGTGCGGACTCAACAATTTCAGCTGACGAGGCAGCCGCAGCCTCGGTTCCTGCTTCATCCACCTTGATAAATGTATGGTGATTCACATCATCGATCGAAACACCGCGGCCATCAGTAAACATGCTGGAAAAGTCAGCATCAGAAAAGACGGATTTCATCCCCATATCGCGAAGAGCATGTTTTACGTTATACTTTCCTTTCAGCGTAAAACGGGGCAGGCTCAGCTCTACTGTTTTTGGCTGAAATGCGCTGTCCCATGCTTTTATGTTTTGATACGTGAAGAGAGACAAGAAAGAAGCCGGCTTTTTCTTCGGCAGAAATAAAGTGAAAGAAAGATGTTGATCTTCATATGGAAGCTTGACTGCTTGGAACAGTTCACTTTCTAGGTATTCGAGGCGTGCAGTCTGCTTCATCAGCAGCAGTTTTTTGGCCGATCCGTCAGGCAGAAAAAAATGCTCCTCAGCGGTCACATGCTGGTCAAACGGCAGCGCCCACTTTTCTTGAAAGTAAACGGCGTTTACCAAAAGAGAAACAGCTTCCGGCGAAAGATGATCCGCTATGTCGTCAATATGCCCTTTTGTTTGGTGGGCCGTCCACTGATTGATCGAGTCCTCCGCGGTCTGAATATTGTCATCCATTTTAAAGATACTGCCGGAGAAGAATTGATTAATCGTTTGTTTAAAGTCTGGCTTGGCTTCAAGCCTTGTCCATACAGCATTGGCCGTCAGCAGATCACCTTCAGGCAAAGACTCAAACCTTTTCATGAGCGCCAACGATGACTCATTTATGGCGCGATCATGAATGTCCGACAAATATAGAGCAGCTTTCATTTCTTTTAATGTATCTCCCTCCGCTCCATTTGCAGCCATCAGCAGCACTTGCTGCAAGCTGTATGGGGAGATCAGCAGATTGTCCGTGAATCCGTCTTTATCTGACATGTTTTGAAACAACACGGTTCCGAATATACGCTCCGCTTCAATAAAACCCTCATGAATGTCGTAAGCTTTGTTTTTTGCAGCATCAGATGAAGCAGGTGATTGAGCAGATGATGCCGGTTCTTCAGCAGGTGGTTTGCATCCGCCCCCGAAAAGCATAAACATCAGCAGCACTGTGAACATCTTTCCTTTCATACAAGCGATTCACTTCCTTTACATGGACTGTAAAAACACAATCTAAGGTTTAACTTTCTGCATTTGAGGAATCATACATAACAAATCGAATCACAGAAGGAGGTACTTTGGAATGACACATGTGAAAGCGCTCGCGATTAAAGGTATTATGACGATTATTGTGTTGTATCTAGTGCTTGGTTTGGGCTTTGGTTTCACATTTGGTGATACGCTCTTAATGACGATTGTGTTAGGGGTTGTTTCTTATTTGCTGGGCGATCTTTATGTATTGCCGAGATGGAATAATATGATTGCGACGTTAGCTGATTTCGGTCTGGCCTTTCTCGTCATTTGGCTGATGGGCATGCCGCTTTCTATGGGGATGACTGGCGGTGAAGTTGCATTGGCGGCTTTATTCGGCGCGATCGCCATGGCAATCGGTGAATATTGCTTCCACTTCTATATGATGAGCAAAGAGATTGGCAAGAAGCATTATCTTGAAACAAGAACAGATTCATAGTAGAAAGGCCGGTGCTGGCAGCATCGGCCTATTATGATATTGGGCGCCTTTGTTTACGCATCCTGCTTGTCTGCGTTCCTGATCGCCATGTAGGAAAAAACCAAACCAAAAGCCGCTAAAGATAATGGGATATAAACAACAGACGAAATGGAGAAACCCGGGCTTGTTGAACTGATGAGCATAACAATCACTACAGACGAAATGATGGTTGCCGGAACCGAGTGTTTACGCATCCCAAAAAAGATGGGAACTAAACTGGTTCCAGCGGCGCCAAAAGCGAAAACCGCCATTTTTATGGCCTGCTGAGAAATGATCTCGGAAGTAAGCTCTCCCGGTATGAAATGGTAGATCGAGTTCAGCCAAAAGAAGCCGGTGGCAATGAGTATGTTCGAAAGTAAAATCGTGATAAACGTCAGTCCGCCCGCAATCATGAGCTTAGCAGTGAGCAGTTTCTTACGGCTGATCGGGTACGTAAACATCACAAGAATGGTTTTGTTTTTATATTCCGAAATCACCAATTTTGCGATCAGCACTGCGCCAAAAACGATAAATACCGCTCTGACAAAAGTGCCGATGATGAGAAACGCTTCCTCCATGCTTTGGAACGAAACCCCGCCCTCGGCTTTTTCTGAATAACTGATCAGCCACAAAAAGCCCATGATGATCAGGTTGGCAATGAGAACACCTCTGACATACCAGCCCACCTTCATTTTTCTTAATTCAATTTTGATCAAATTCATCAACGTGTCTCTCCTCCTTTACGCACTGATGCTATTGCCGTTGATCAAGTTGATAAAATAATCCTCCAGCGACGTATACTTTTTGTTCATTGATTCAATGTCTACATCATTTAAAATCAACGCTTTGGATATGGCAGCCTGAGAGGCTTCAGTCTCGTAAATTCGAATCGTTTTCTCATTTAACATTTTAAAGTTAGTTAAATGCAGCTCTTTCTCCAGCACAAAGCAGGCCTTTGTCTGATTCGGCGTGACAAGCTCGATATATTCAGTGTTCTGGCCTCTGATATCTTCCATTGACACCTCTTCAAGCAGCCTGCCGTCCCGAATGACACCGATCGTGTCCGCAATTTGTTCGATTTCACTCAGCAAGTGGCTTGAAATCAGCAGCGTCATACCGTACTCTTTGCTCAGCACTTGAAACAGTTGCCTGATCTTTTTAATGCCGATAGGGTCAAGACCATTCACCGGCTCATCCAAAATGAGCAGGTCCGGCTTCGTGAGGATGGCACGCGCAATCCCAAGGCGCTGCTTCATACCGAGCGAAAATGTTTTGACGGGCTTCTTGTCGATTTGTTTTAAATTCACCATATCCAGCACTTCTTGAATGGCTTTTTTATTGTGGTACCCCATGTATTCACAATGCAGATCTAAATTTTCTGCAGCTGACAGGTTTTCATAAAAAATCGGATATTCAATCATGCTGCCGATGTTCCCCAGCACCTCGTATGACGTGTGGGTGAGCTTATTTCCTAGGATGCTGATTTCACCGCTTGTCGGTTTGACAAGACTCGTCAGCATTTTCATAATGGTTGTTTTCCCTGCTCCGTTTGGGCCGAGAAAGCCATAGATTTCGCCTTTTTTAATATGCATGCTGACATTGGAGACGACTTCTTTGCCCTCATACGTTTTGGTCAGTCCGTTTGTTTGTACGATATAAGTCAACTTTGTTTCTCCTTCCCTCTCTTTTCCTGTTTTCTATTGTAGAGGCGGGCCCTGTCATTTTTATTTCTCAAATCTTAAGAAATTCTTACGTTTGTTAATATGTCATGCGTTTCAATGTGATCGTAAATGCAGTCCGTTCGTACGGCTTGCTTTGAACGGATATGGCGCCTCCCATTTTTTCTATAAGCCGTTTCGTGATGGTTAAACCGAGACCGCTTCCTTGAAATGCTTTATTTCTTGATTCTTCAAGTGTGTACAGCCTCTCAAACACACGGTGCTGATCGGTTTCACTGATCCCTTTTCCCCGATCCCATACGGTGACGGCGATGTTCGTTTCATCATACGACAGCGTCATGCCGATAAACTTACCGGCCGCGCCATATTGAATCGCATTGGATAATAGGTTTTGCAAGATTCTGTCCAATGCCTCTTCATTCGCCTGCGCATACACCGGCGTATCCGGGATTTCGATGGCAGCTTGAAAGCCTTTTGACTGAACAGCGTCATAATAGTGCAGGATATTTCGTTTGCATATGTCGTTCATATGTATTTTGGTGATCGGGATGTCTTTATCTTCAGATTCTAATTTGGCTAAATCAAAAAAGGAGTTGATCATTTGAATGAGTTCATTTGTTTTCTGGCGGAGCTTCCCCAGCAATCTTTCCCGCTCTTCGTCCGGCATGTCCGGGTCACTTTGAATCGTTTCGATATAGCCAAGAATGACCGTTAACGGCGTTTTAAGATCGTGCGACATGTTGGTCAGCATCCGCTTCATGGAGTGCTCTGTTTTGGCAAACCGGGCGCTGATCTGCTGACGATTCTCAACGAAAAGGTTGATGTTAACAAGCAGGTCTTTGAGTACCTGATCGTCTGTATGAAGCAAAATTTGCCCTGCCGAATCCCGGTTGAGCATGGCGCCAAGCTGTTCTGCCATGTACGCCAGATTTCCGTCCCGCTTCTTTTTCATCATGAATTGAATCACATTCAGACACGCCAGAACGATGACAGCGGCCATCCATAACACTGTCATTCTAAAACTCTCCTAATTTATAACCGATGCCCCATAACGTTTTAATGTATTGTGGAGAAGAGGGGTCATCTTCAATCTTTTCTCTGAGCCGCCGCATATGTACGTTAATGATATTTTGATCGTCAAAGTACTCGTTATTCCAGACGGAACGGTAGATCTGTTCTTTCGTAAACACTTTTTTAGGATTTGCCGCAAATAGGCACAACAGCTGCCATTCTGTTGACGTCAGCTGAAGCGGCTTCCCATTTTTCATAACTGAGACATTGTCTATATCTATCGTAAGCTGGTGAATCCGGATCACCTTCTTCTCAGCCGGTTCCTCCGCCGAATATTGCGTCGCCCGCCTTATCGCGGCTTTTACTCTGGCTGTCAGCTCAATCATCGAAAACGGTTTGGCGATATAATCATCCGCCCCAAATCCCAGTCCCAATGCCTTGTCCACATCTCCGTCTTTTGCCGAAATCATTAAAACCGGAACGTTGCTTTTTTCACGGATGATTTTCAGAAAATCCATGCCGTTCAGCTTCGGGAGCATGATATCAAGCAAAATCAAATCGTATGAATCCTGCTGAAACAGCCGGATGCCTTCTTCACCGTCGAAGGCATGTACCATCTCAAAGCCTTCTTTTGTTAAATAATGATCCACCATTTCACTAATTGAATGGTCGTCTTCTACTAGCAATATGCTTTGCATTCTCTCACCTAACCTTTGCAAAATCAAAAAACACACACGTGATTACACTTATTGTAATTGAAAAACGTGTGTGTTTTACAAAAATTATTCATTTTTACCTGTTTTCAGTTTTCTATATTCCATGCCCGTTATGATAATAAATACGGCTGCGCATCCAATCGTTTGAGTAAGCTGGAGCCGCTCACCGAGAAATAAGGCTCCAAAGAAAATCGTCAGGACAGGCCCTGCCATTGAAATAGTGGCAGCTCGCATTGCCCCGATTCGTTTTATGCCCTCAAGCATCAGCACAAATGGAATCACAGTGGAGACGACTGCGATGAACACAAACAAACCGTACACAGCAACCGGATATGCTGTCATTGGCGTATTCATGCCGATCGCCGCCTTTATGCCTGTGTAAAGCATCATGACCGCTCCGGCTGCTGTCATCCCGTAAGCATTGAGTCGGATGCCGCCGATTTGATGGACGAGACGCCCGGAAAGGACAAGATAACCTGCATAAACGGCCGAGGATAACAAAATGAATACAGATCCAATCATATTCGCCTGAAAAAGCTCAGCATTCCAGCCGCCGAGCGCAAAGAAAAAACCGATCATGACCATCAGCGCTGCGAAAAGGTCTTGGATGGAAACCATTTTCCGGTCACGACACGCGTTGAATCCGATCATAAACACCGGATAGCTCATCAGCAAAATACGCTCAACCATTGCGGATACATGGTTCAGCCCGATAAAATCAAACAAGGGAGACAGAAAAAAACAAAACACTCCCGCGACACACGCCCTCCATAGATCCCCTTTTTTCATACCGTCTGGGATTGGCGGACGGTATAACAAAAAAATCAGCCAAAACAGCGGAACAGCAAACAGCTGCCTGTATAACAATACCGCGTCTGGCTCAGCACCCATTTCATATGCGCATTTAATCCAAATCGACTTAGATGCAAAACAAACCGTTCCGATCAGCAAAAAAACCGTCCCTGCCGATGCCTTGGGAATCTCACTCTGCTCTTCTAATCTCATCTCATCTCAGCTTTTCTCCTTTACTTGTTCAAATGCTTTTGTATAAAATCCAGAAGCGTATTTCCTTGAGCCGTCAGAATGACACCCTTCCCGCCGCAAGCTGGACATGGGCTGCCTTCGATTTCTCCTGCTCTTTCACACTCAGGGCATGCGACCTCAAGATCATCAGTTGCAATGACCATTTGACATCCTCCTTTCCTATTTTCTGTTATGCACCACCAGCCATCATCCATTGGCCGTCACCTCCTTTAAGACACAAAAAACCCCCGTCCTATGCAAAGGACGAGGGTCTCGCGGTACCACCTTTATTAACAGCTAAACAGCCGTTCACTCTCAGTACAGAAAACATCCGTTTCGATACTCCTCTCTTGATAACGGGGAGAGAATCCCGGCAACGCCTACTATCCGTTCAGCAAAGCAATTCAGAAGCCCATTCGGCATCAGGGGAGGGTCGGTTCACACCTGCCACCGACTCTCTGAACCTCCACACTGATACGTACTTACTCTTCCTCACGATTGTTGATCCGTTCTTTTGTTAGTAAAATTTATAATACTCGGTTAATGTAAAGAAGTCAATTTTTAATCCGATTTTACGCCGAGTGCTTCCAGCGCCATATTGATGTGTTCCTCCTGCTGTGTCTGCAGAGCAAACTTGGCAACTTCCAGCGGATATGCCGCCTGCATCTCTGCGATGTGTTCCTGCATTTTTGCCCATATGCGGCCGCCTGCTTGATGATAGTATTCAAGCAAACGGGCGGTTTCCTCTTCCCCAAATAGCATTTGATAAAAGATAAAATCTTTTGCCGGATCAGCGACTTTGGCTTCTGTCCAATCCAGAAGGCCTGTGACATGTTCGTTTTGGCCAATCAAAATATGCGCCGGGTGGAGATCGCCGTGTATCAGTGCGGAAAATCCCGGCCAATATGCATCATCATTTATCCATGTTTGCCATCTTTGCCAAAGCTGTTCAGACACTCCAAGCTTGTTCTTTACGTCATCCATAGAATCAACTGTGTTTCGCCTGACTTCTTCCGGACTCATCACTTTTATACCGGATTGGCAAGCGTCTGCTGGGTTCACTCCATGTAATTCAGCCAGTATCTCGGCAAGTGTCCGTATAAAATGGTCTGACGGCGGCTGATGATTCATATTCCATACATACTGTTTCTGTTCCAAATCAATCCCAGCAGCTGGCGTTCCTTTTAACATTGGGTAAGCAATCAATTCCGGTGTATGAATTTTCCAATCTGGCACATCAGCTGTAAGAACCGTGCGGAGAAAGGCAAGCGTTCTGCCTTCTGAAGCTGCTCTTTCAACAACATCACTTCGCCGCGGTTTTCGCAGCACCCATGGCATACCTGTATCGTCCTCGACGAATACAACTTGAAAATCCATTCCAGTTTCATTTAATTTCGCGTTTTCAGAGTGAACCGCCAAACCTTGATTGCGTGCAAGCGCGACAGTCTCTGTGATCAGCTGCATGTCGTTCTGGTTTGTCATCTCTTTTCCCCTTTCTCATGCTCCGCCTGTCGTTAGAGAGAAGGGATGTTTTGAAGGCACAAAAAAGAGGGCAGCATTGCCACCCTCTTTTTATTACGATATAAGGGCTTATACATAGGCAGATCCATCCCGATTCTCCGCATTCAGGCGAGAGTCGTTCACTATTGAATTCGTGTCAATCGGAATCTAATGAATGCCATGCTGTAACCCCTCCGTTCTTTGTACGTCGATTTCCATTTTACATCATATTCCAAATTTGATCTACTAGAACAATGAATCAAGTCACTGGAGCAGGATTAAACAAGCACAAATCATTATGAAGGCCCCAACGGTCCGCCCACGTTTGTTTGCGGCCGCTTGCCACATCCAGAATCGTCCTGAAGATCTCCCAGCCTACGTCTTCAATACTGGCCTCCCCTGTTGCGATTCGCCCGGCATTGATATCGATTAAATCCGCCCAATGCTCTGATAATGAATGCCGTGTCGATACTTTCAGCACCGGTGCAGCGGACAAGCCGTACGGTGTTCCTCTTCCTGTTGTAAAGACTTGGAGATTCATGCCCGCCGCCAGCTGCAGGGTACCGCACACAAAATCGCTTGCCGGTGTCGCCGCGAACAGCAGGCCTTTTTGCTCTGCCTTTTCACCTGGGCCGAGCACGCCGGAGATGGGGCTTGTGCCTGATTTCGCTACCGAGCCTAACGCTTTTTCCACCACATTGGATAATCCGCCTTTTTTATTGCCTGGTGACGGGTTCGCGCTTCGGTCTGCTTCCCCCCGCCGGAGATAGCTGTCATACCACTTCATCTCTTCGATCAGCGAAAGTCCGACCTCTTCACTGACAGCCCGCGGCGTTAATAAATGAATCGCATCCCGCACCTCTGTCACTTCAGAAAACAAAACCGTTGCCCCTGCGCGAACCAATAAATCAGCCGCATACCCCACCGCAGGATTCGCCGTCACGCCGGAAAACGCATCACTGCCGCCGCATTGCAGGCCGATGACCAGATCAGAAGCAGGGCAGGTCACACGGGTTCTGCTGTTTAGCCTGATTAGCCGTTCCTCCGCCATTTCCAAAATGGATTGAATCATCGCTGCAAAACCTTTGTAATCTTGGAGTGATAGGATATCATCGTGATTCTGAGGCGCAATTCTTGCCGGGAGGAGCTTTTCACATCCCAATCCGATCACCATTACTTCCCCGCCGAAATTCGGATGCTTCGCCAGATTTTGAATCGTGCGAATCGGAATGACAGCGTCCGGCGCACTGATGGCCACACCGCATCCGTATTGATGATGCAGCGGCACGACATCATCGACATTTGGATATTTCGGCAGCAGCTCTTCTTTTATCCGTTTGACCGCATAATCCAAAACGCCAACGACACATTGAACACTTGTGGTGATACCGAGTATATTTTTCGTCCCGGCACTGCCGTCCGCATTCCGATACCCTTCAAACGTGTATCCTTCAAGAGGCGGCAGCGGTTTGGGCACTCTGTTTGCGAGAGGAAGATCGTCTAAAGCCGGAGGAGCTGGCATTCTTACCAGGGCTTCCCGAATCCAGCTCCCGCGTTTGATCGTCTCATCAGCAAATCCGATCACCTCTCCGTAACGCACAATCTCATCCCCTTGATTGAGATCGGTTAAGGCGACCTTATGGCCTTGAGGGACATCCTCTTCAAGTACGAGCCCGCATGAAAACACAGTGCCTTTTGGCAGCCCTCCATCATTGACAATAATCGCCGTGTTATCTGTTTCATTCACTTTGATGTAAAGGGGCGCTTGGTTCTGCCTGATGTTCATCGCCATAAGAAAATCACTCCTCATATCATAGTAAGCGTTTTCTAAATCGGTTCAAAAAAAGCCGCAGATCTTACGTTTCAACTGCGGCTGTCTCAACAATTATTGATCATCCATGCCCATCAGAATTTTGTCACGGACAAATTTCAGATGCTCATACATGTGGTAATGCGCTTTGTAAGGGTCTCTTTTGGCAAGAGCGTCGTAGATTTTTTTATGATATTCAACCGTTACATCCCTCTCCCTGTACGGAATCTGGCTGTCAATTTTCGCATGGGTGATCAGCAGGGATTGAATCATCCCTTCGACAACGGGATTATTGGCACTTAATGCTATAATTCGATGGAATTCTTTATCTGCTTCACCATAAAGATTGTCAGTGCTGTTGGCGATGTCGTCGATTGTCTTCTGCAAACGCTGAAGCTCATCCTCATTGATTTTTTCCGCGGCAATCGTCACGAGTCCGAGTTCTAACGCCATCCGCGCTTCAATGATCGCCGGAAGATTATCAGTCGCCAAGGCAAGCATGACGGAAAATGGCTGCATGCCGATTTTATCGTTGAAATACGTGCCGCCACGGGTTTTTCTCGTAATCACACCAAGTGTTTCTAGTGAACTCAACGCCTCCCGAAGCACGGGCCTGCTGACATGCAAAATGTCCATCAGTTCCATTTCTGTCGGCAATTTGTCTCCAGCCTTTAACTGTCCGCTCGACAATAAATGGACAATCCGTTCAATGACCTGCTTGGCTAATGTTTTCCGATTGACTGTATCGACTTTCAGATCTTCTAAACCTTCGTACACGAACAACTCTCCCTTCAGTTGTTCAATTGTAAGACAAAATAGCCGGTATGACAATATTTACAATCAAACTTATCGCACAAGACACGGGCGTTTCCGGTCGAACTCCCAGTTGCTGATCAGAAACTGCATAGGGATCGCGTCATTCCGCGCGCCTAAATTCATTTTTCGATAGAGGCCATACGCTTTTTCGACTTGTTCCATATCAATGTCGACGCCAAGACCGGGCTTATTTGGCACCTTGACACAGCCATCAGCAATCTCAAAAGGCTGTTTCGTTAAACGCTGCCCGTCCTGCCAGATCCAATGGGTATCAATCGCCGTGATGCGCCCCGGAGCCGCTGCTGCTACTTGGGTAAACATCGCAAGGGAGATATCAAAGTGATTGTTGGAGTGGGAGCCCCATGTCAAACCCCAATCATGGCACATTTGCGCAACCCGCACCGAACCCTGCATCGTCCAGAAATGAGGATCAGCCAGCGGGATATCCACCGCATGAAGCTGAATCGCGTGACCCATTTCCCGCCAGTCGGTCGCAATCATATTTGTCGCGGTCGGGAGCCCTGTCGCGCGGCGGAATTCAGCCATCACTTCACGGGCGGAGTAGCCATTCTCATCTCCGCACGGGTCTTCCGCATACGCGAGCACATCATGCTTTGCTTTGCATAATGCAATGGCTTCCTCTAATGACCACGCCCCGTTCGGATCAAGGGTGATCCTTGCCTCTGGAAAACGTTTTGATAATGCGGTGACAGCTTCGATTTCATCCTCTCCTGACAGCACCCCGCCTTTCAGCTTGAAATCCTGAAAGCCGTAGCGCTCCTGTGCGGATTCGGCAAGACGTACTATTGCCTCCGGCGTCAGCGCTTCCTCATGGCGGAGACGGAACCACGCACAATCTGACTGCTCATCACTTTGATACGGCAAGGTCGTCTGCTTTCGGTCGCCAATGTAAAAGAGGTAGCCGAGCATTTTTACTTCATCACGCTGCTTCCCTTCGCCCAGCAAGGCCGCGACCGGTTCCTGAAGAAACTTTCCAAGCAAATCTAACAAAGCCGCTTCCAGCGCTGTAACGGCGTGGACTGTGGTGCGCAAATCAAACGTCTGGATTCCGCGTCCTCCCCTGTCCTGATCGGCAAACTGCTTTCTGACTGTTTGCAATATCGACTGGTACGCGCCAATGGATTTTCCGATAACAAGCGGCTCTGCCAGCTCCAGTGTGCGGCGGATGTGTTCTCCGCCAGGCACCTCGCCGACTCCCTGATTTCCGCTGCTGTCGGTTAAGATCACGATATTCCGGGTGAAAAACGGGCTGTGTGCGCCGCTCAGATTCAGCAGCATGCTGTCATGTCCCGCAACAGGGATCACCTTCATCTCACGAATTGAAGGAATATTCGATCTCTTTTCCTTTTGAACCTGCTCTTGTATTGGTGAACTCATGTTTTCTCCTCCTTATATAAAGCGCTTTCATAAATATTAGACAGGCAATGATTGATCGGGGTCTTGCTCTTGTTTCTTTAACACGACCCGTTTGATCGGCCCGACCAGCAGCAAGTAGCTGAGGATTGCCGCAATCGCGTTAGCACCGACAAACACGAGCGCGCCATTAAAAGATCCTGTTGCATTCACGATGTAGCCGATAATAATCGGGGTTGTGATCGAGGCAATATTTCCGAAAGTGTTGAACAAACCGCCGCTTAATCCTGCACACTCTTTCGGAGACGTATCCGACACGACAGCCCATCCCAGTGCGCCGAAGCCTTTTCCGAAAAACGCGAGTGACATAATAACAACGACGAGCCACGCTGAATCCGTGTAGTTGCAGACAATCATACTGCAAGACAGCAGCATGCCGATAATGATCGGCACTTTTCTTGCAAAGGTGAGCGAACGGCCTTTTTTGAGTAGAATGTCTGACACAATGCCCCCAAGCACACCGCCGGCAAAACCGCACAGCGCCGGCAGGGAAGCGACAAACCCTGCTTCAAGGATGGACATGCCGCGGGCTTGAACCAAATATACCGGAAACCATGTGAGAAAGAAATAGGTGAGAGTTGTAATGCAATATTGCGCGATGTACACACCGATCAGCATGCGGTTCGTTAACAGCTGTTTGATATAAGGCCATTTCGATTCTGTTTCTTGCTTGCTTTTGCTGTCATCCATGGAAATCAGCCCGCCGCCCTGTTCGATATAAGCAAGCTCAGCTTCGTTGACCTTCGGATGTTTTTTCGGTTCATACACCGTTTTTAGCCAGATGACAGCCAGAAGAATACCCGCTGCACCCATGACAACGAAGACGGAATGCCAGCCGAAAGAGTGGGTGAGCCAGCCCATTAAAGGAGAAAAAATGACGATTGCGAAGTATTGAGCTGAATTAAAAAAGGCTGAAGCTGTCCCGCGCTCGGAGCTTGGGAACCATGAGGCAACAACTCTGCCGTTTCCGGGAAATGAAGGCGCTTCGGACAAACCTACCAGAAAACGCAGTGCAAACAGCAGGATAATCGCTGTGCCGGCAGAGAAAAAACCAATCGCCCCTTGCAGCAGCGTAAAAAACGACCAGAAAAAGATGCTTAATGCAATAACAGTCTTTGAACCAAAGCGGTCCAGCAGCCAGCCGCCCGGAAGCTGCCCGATGACATAGGCCCAGCCAAAAGCAGAAAAGACATAGCCCATAGCGACCGAGTCCAATCCCAGATCATGCTGGACGGAATCTCCGGTGATGGAAAGTGTGGCCCGATCCGCGTAGTTAATAGAGGTCACAAGAAACAGCATAAAAACGATGAACCAGCGTACAGACGTTTTTTTGCCCGCCGGTGAAACATTCGCATAGTCTTTTTTCATAGTATCTTCTCCTTTTCAAAGTAGAGAATCATATGCTGGCTGTGATAAAGCTGGGAAAGAGACGTTCGCCTCTTTCCAGCACCATTACGGCTTCATAAAAACGGTTTTGATCGCAGTGAAAAAGTCCTTCGCCGCCTCACCCTGTTCGCGGGAGTGGGAGCTCGACTGCTTCATGCCGCCAAAAGGCGCCTGAAGCTCAACACCCGCGCTTTCCGCGTTAATCCGGACTAGCCCGGCGTCAATTTCATCAACGAATGAAAGCATTCGGCCGATGTTTTGCGTGAAAATGGATGCGCTTAAGCCGAACTTCACTTCATTGGCGATGTCCAGCGCCTCCTCCATCGTGTCCACCTTGATCAAGGCGATCACCGGGCCGAAAATCTCCTCTTGGGCAATCGTCATCTCAGATGTCACATTGTCAAAGATGGCAGGCTGAACATAATAGCCGCTTTGATACTTTCCATCCTCCAGCTTTTCTCCTCCGATCAAAAGGGAAGCGCCCTCCTGTTTGCCTTTCTCAATGTACGATAGGCAATTATCAAGCTGACTCTTGCTGGCGATCGGTCCCATCCAGACATCCTCTTTTAAGCTGTCTCCAATCGTAATATCCTTTGTGTGCTGGAGCAGTTTTTCTTTAAATCGCTCGTAAATTCCGCTTTGCACGATGACGCGGCTTGTCGCGGTGCACTTCTGGCCGGTTGAACGGAAGGCACCCGTAATGACAGCTTCGGCCGCAGCTTCAAGGTCAGCGTCATCGGCTACGATGACCGGGTTTTTGCCGCCCATTTCAAGCTGATATTTGGCTCCTCTCGCTAAAGCGGCCTGCCCGATGATTTTTCCGACTTGATTGGAACCGGTAAACGTAACAGCGTTTACCCCATCATGCTCAGCAAGCCCCTGCCCGACAACAGAACCTGGGCCTGTCACCAAATTGATGACTCCTGCCGGGAGCCCCGCTTCTTCAAAGCAAGCAATGATTTTCGCGCATGTCACGGCTGTTTCTGTCGCCGGTTTGATGACAACGGTATTGCCGTACACCAATGCCGGGGCCATTTTCCAAATCGGAATCGCCACCGGGAAGTTCCACGGAGAAATCACGCCGACCACACCGAGCGGAACACGTGTGGTAAACATGAGCGCGTCTTTGTCAGTAGACGGAATAACGTCACCCGTTTTGCGCATGCCTTCTCCGGCGTAATAGCGAAGAATGGCAATCCCGCGGGCTGTTTCCCCTTTCGCTTCCGGCAGTGTTTTTCCCATCTCACGTGTTGCGCAGGCGGCGATGTCTTCTAAGCGCTGCTCCATAATATCCGCTGTTTTGTATAAAAATTGACCCCGCTCGGCCCCCGTCAGCTTTCTCCAAGCCGTTTTGGCTTCATTGGCGGCGGCGACAGCCCGTTCCACATCTTCAGCTGTTGAATTCTGTACATAGCCGACAATATCGTTTACATCCGCAGGGTTTTCGACCTTGACCATATCGCCTGATTGAGACTTAACCCACTCTCCGTTAATAAAGTTGAGATACGTGTTTTGTTCCGTGATCACAGACATGCCCATTGCCCCTTTCATATTTTTTCTGTTCATCAAACCGTCGCGGCTTTTTTCGGAAAACGATCCGCCGCCTGCTTCAGAATCGCTTCTAATTGCTGATAGTGATCTTTTTCAACCGGGCCGACAGGCGGTCTGGCTGTGTTTCTCACATTCAATCCCATGATCTCCATGCCCGCTTTAATCAAAGATACGGCATATCCTTTTCGTTGTTTGCGAATGTCGTTGATCGGGAGAATCACATGCTGATAGAGCTCCTTCACAAGCTCGTCGTTTCCATTTTTCAATGCATCATAGAACATCCGGGAAATATGCGGAATATAATTTGAAATCGCTGAGGAATAGGAGTGAAACCCGATCGGCAGATAAGCTGGCATCGTCACTTCAGCCATCGGCATTCCGTTGAGCCATCCTAAGCGGTCGCCGAGCGTATAGACGAGGTTAATATTCAAATCCATGTTCCCCACCCCGTCCTTCACACCGACAAGCTGTTCACATTCGGTCAGCCGCTTGATCTGTTCAAGAGAGAGAACCGCGTTATCGCGCTGATAAAGAATCGCATTCAAATCGGTGCTTTCAATAATCGTTTTCGCATACTGATACAGCCCCTCCTGTTCGCCATGCACCAAATACGGAGGCAGGATCAAATACCCGTCGGCGCCTTTTTTCTCCGACAGCTGCGCCCAGTCCAGCGCTGTGCTGAGGTTGCCGCCCACCCCCGTGTAAACCGGCACCTTTCCTCCGGCTGCCGAGACTGCGACTTCCACCATTTGCTCGTATTCTTTTTGGCTGAGAGATTGAAATTCACCAGACCCGCAAGCGATAAAAATTGCTTCCAAGCCTTCTTCCAGCAAGAATTCAATGTTTTGAAAAAGAGCTTCTTCCTCCAGTTTTCCTTGTGTATTAAAAGGTGCAACCGGAAAACCTAAAATTCCAGCGGGTGCTTTTCTGATACGGCTCATCAACATAACCTCCTGTTATTTGGATATACAGCCCCTGACTGAAAGCGCTTTTATTATTTTTTCTTTCATATCCGCTCCTTCCCTATATCCTTTTGTTTTATTGTAAGACAAATAAACAATAAGTCAATATCTTTATTTTCTGATATTTTTCAGAACCCAGGAAAAACGCTGTCTAGCCGGGGTTCTGCATAACAAAAAAACAGCCGTACTGCCGGCTGTTTTGGTTTACATGCTTCTTTGTTTCATCGTCTCGTGCAAAAGCTTCGCTTCCAAAAAGAATACGTGGATGAATTTTTTCATATTCACTCTTGCAGGGGCGAGAGGTTTTGCATCCTTTGATTGAAGTTCTTTCATTTTCTGGCTGACAACCGGAAAATCAAAGAATTTCGATGCATAGGTTTCAAATTTCGGATTGGAAAAATCCGTTGTTCCTAATGAAGCAAAATGGTGCAGCGAATGGATAATTGCTCTGCGGATGCGCTGCTCCGAGGCTTTCATTTCGCGATTGACTTCCGTTTGGGATGCTCCTGCGCCCAGCTTCCGTTCCGCTACTTGGATGAAGATCTGTTTTAGCGAAGGGATATGTTTTTCGTACGGCTCAGATTGCTCATGTTCTGCTAAATACTGCAGAACCGCCATGAGATCATGAGCGCCGCCTTCCCCCATCATGCCAAGCTCGGACAACAGGAATGTTCCTGCTTCTTTTAAGCCGCTGTCACTCTTCTGCTGAGGACGCGCTTTCCGTTCAGTCCGGTTGACAAGCCGGCTTAGAGAGTGCTGAATATCCCCAATCGAGTGCTCAAGCTCGATCCGTTCCTTCACCTTTTGGAGAACCGTGACAATTTCAATGCGGTTAATTGGCTTATGGATAAAATATTCGATGCCGAGCGAGTACGCTTCTCCGACCATTTCCTTCGCTTCCACTTGAGAGATCATCACGATCTTTCCGGAGTACGTATCCTGAAGCTGGCGAATCGTTTCAATGCCGTCCCGTCCGGGCATTAACAGATCGATTAATAAAATATCAATCTGCTTAAATTGCAGCATATGACCTTCCACCTGGCTTCCGTCTTCTGCTTCACCAGCAGCTTCCCCCAGATCCTCATCCTCAATGATCTGTCTTAAAATCGACCGTACCGCACGGTCATCATCCGCGATAAAAAAACGCATAGCTTTCGGTTCACCCTTTCTGAATCAAATGCCGGACAGGCAGCCTGATGGCAAATACCACTCCCCGCTGCTGATTATCGAACCTGATATCTCCTTCTAGCTCTGTCACGATTTCCTTCACGTAGGAAAGTCCGATTCCGGTAGAAGGCGTGCCAAATTCGTCATATTTTGAAGTAAAGCCCGGGTCAAACACAATGTCTCCGATTTTCTCAGAAATGCCGGGGCCATTGTCTTCCACCTGGAATTCTACCATACTCTCATTTGGCTTATGGAGCCTCAGGCTGATCATTCCCTCTTCTCCCATTGCCTCTACCGCATTTGCCGTTAGATTATTAATGATCGAAAGCACGATAAATACGTGATAATCGTTATGCTCCCCCTCTATCGAGCAGTGAAAATCAATCTGCTTTCCAAGTGCTTCAGCGTACTTTTCATTCATTCGAATCACAAGCTGCAGCAAATCAGAAGCCCTCATATAATCTCTCAAGCTCTCATTCGAAATCAGTTTTGAAAGCCCTGCGAATATCCGCTGGTTGTCCTTTTTCACTTCATGAATCTCCCCGGCCAGCCTCAGGATTCTGCCGCTGAGCTGTTCATCCTTGCCCTTCACTTCCCGATAGAGCTGATACGAATCATTCGTCACTTGCTCTGTCGTCTTCAATGTCTTTTTTAAATGCACCGTTTCTTCATATAAATTCGAAACGATCATTAGCATGTGCTCATGCTGCCGCCTTGTCTGTTTTTCTCTCGATTGCGTTTCATACAGCTTCAGCACACTGTAAAAGCTCATGACGATAAATGTGTGAGAAATTGCGATCACCGCAATGTCTGTGATTTTCTCAGGCGTCACAACCGTATGAAAAATGAGAAACTGCACGACCAGCTCGACACAATCTGACACAATTTCAATCATAAACCCGATGAAACCGAGCATAACCGGCCGTTCCCGAAAACGATTAGCCTTCAATACGTAAAACAGACAGGCGTAAGTCATATAAAAGAAAAAGCCAGACGCTTGGTCATACAGAATTGGAGCCAGTCCATCATGTCCCCCGCCCCATAATCCCAGAATGACGCGAAAGATGAAAACTGCCGCTCCAGTCAAAAAACCCGGCAGCACAGCGGGCACTTGCCGCAGCAGCGATAAGAAGAAGAAAAAAACCGGTGCGCCAAAGCTGATCCGGAACTCTTCATTAAGGGGATAAAATTTCAGTTCACCGGCCAGCGGCACCGTAATCAGCATGAGAGCCAGTATATATCCGTCTTTTTCAAAAAAACGTTCCAGTTTTATGATGATCACATCCTCGCTTCTATTTTGGGGAAACAGCAGAAAACCTGCAAATTTCTTTTGACCCAGAACATGAGCTTTTTATAAATCTTACGGCTTATTTTCAAAATATTTTTGTCGTATTTTGTATGATTCTGTAGTCGTCATTATACAGTAAATATACCTTCCGCTTTTATGAAAGCGTTTAATGCCCCTTCAGCCTTCGTTTTGATAAACCTCAGTCCTTAAAGAAGAAAAACAGTGAGGAGGAATTCGATGAAAGAATTGATAAAAGAGCCCCAAATAGAAATAGACCCGGCGTCACAGCTGCATCATTGGGTTGAGCACTATCGCCCCTTTGCCGCCAATGGACAAAGTGCAAACTATATCCCCGCTTTAGGAAAAGTCAATGACTCACAGCTCGGCATTTGTATATTGGAGCCTGACGGAACAATGATACATGCCGGCGATTGGAACGTCCCTTTTACCCTGCAAAGCATTTCAAAAGTGATCAGCTTTATCGCCGCCTGCATGAGCCGCGGCATTCCCTATGTGCTGGACCGCGTAGATGTCGAGCCGACAGGTGATGCCTTTAATTCAATCATTCGGCTCGAAATCAACAAGCCGGGAAAGCCGTTTAATCCTATGATCAACGCTGGTGCCCTTACCATCGCATCGCTTCTTCCGGGTGAGTCGGCACACGATAAGCTCGAGTTTCTTTATTCGGTGATGGAAACCTTAATAGGAAAGCGGCCAAGAATTCATGAGGAAGTGTTCCAGTCAGAATGGGAAACCGCCCACCGCAACAGAGCGCTGGCCTACTATTTAAAAGAAACAAACTTTTTAGAAGCAGATGTAGAAGAAACGCTTGAGGTTTACTTGAAGCAATGCGCCATGGAGAGTACCACAGAAGACATTGCATTGATCGGCCTGATCCTTGCCCATGACGGCTATCATCCGATTCGCCGCCAGCAAGTGATTCCAAAGGACGTGGCAAAGTTGGCCAAGGCGTTAATGCTGACGTGCGGCATGTACAACGCTTCAGGCAAATATGCGGCGTTTGTCGGCGTGCCGGCCAAAAGCGGCGTCTCCGGCGGCATCATGGCTCTCGTTCCTCCAAGTGCCAGAAGAGAACAGCCTTTTCAATCTGGATGCGGCATCGGCATTTACGGGCCTGCTATTGACGAATACGGCAACAGCCTTACTGGCGGTATGCTGCTGAAACATATGGCGCAAGAGTGGGAGCTCAGCATTTTTTAAACATTAAAAAAGAGGTGATTGTATGCAGCAAATCCTGGAACATATCGTCGGTATCGCAAATGATCTTTTATGGTCAAAGCTATTAATTGTATTGCTCCTTTCTCTGGGAATCTATTTTACGTTCAGGCTTAAGTTTTTGCAGGTTCGCATGCTGAAAGAAATGGTGAGAGTGTTAAGAGAAGGAGCTGCTTCCCGGTCGAAAAACAGCATTTCTCCGTTTCAAGCCTTTTGCATCAGCATGGCAGCCCGTGTCGGCACGGGAAATATTACGGGCATTGCCATCGCTATTGCGCTCGGCGGGCCAGGTGCAATCTTCTGGATGTGGATTATCGCCATTATCGGATCAGCATCAAGCTTTGTGGAAAGCACACTGGCTCAGATTTATAAAGTAAAAGATGTAAACGGCTTCCGCGGCGGGCCGGCTTATTACATGGAAAAAGGGCTGAACAAAAGGTGGATGGGCGCGCTGTTTGCCGTATTAATCACCTTATCGTTCGGTATCGTCTTTAACTCGGTTCAATCAAATACAGTCAGCCTCGCCTTCGAAAACGCGTTCGGCACAAACCGCCTGACTTTGGGACTCATTTTAATTGCTGTGTTCGGCACGATTATTTTCGGCGGTGTAAAACGCATTGCGAAGCTGGCTGAATCCATTGTTGTCGTATTGGCTGTCCTGTATATCGGAGTTGCGTTTTTCGTGATTGTCACCAACATTACACAGCTGCCAGACGTGCTTGCGCTTATCGTGAAAAACGCATTTGGTTTTGACCAGGCCGCTGGCGGCGCCTTGGGAGCAGCGTTAATGCAAGGCGTCAGACGGGGAATCTTTTCAAACGAAGCGGGAATGGGAAGTGCACCGAATGCCGCTGCCACCGCAACAACAAGCCATCCTGTCAAACAGGGGCTGATTCAAGCTTTTGGTGTGCTTACTGATACGCTGGTCATTTGTACAAGCACCGCCTTTATCATTCTGTTTTCAGATGCCTACCATACTCCGGGACTGAGCGGAATCGCGCTAACTCAAGCCTCTCTCAGCGCCCATGTCGGATCGTGGGCATCAGGCTTTCTCGCCATTCTGATTTTGTTATTCGGATTCTGTGCTTTAATCGGAAACTATTATTATGGCGAAACCAATATCGGCTTTTTGAATAAAAGCAAAAAACTGATTTTTATCTACCGTATCGGCGTGCTGGCGATGATTGTGTTTGGCTGTGTTGCCAAAGTCCAGCTCGTCTGGGATCTGGCTGATTTGTTCATGGGCTTGATGGTCGTCGTGAATTTAATCGCGATTTTCTTATTATCCAAGGTCGTTTTTACGGCGCTGAAAGACTATACATGCCAGAAAAAAGCAGGCAAAGATCCGGTCTTTTATAAAGATGTGCTCAAAAACCATAATGGCATTGAATGCTGGCCGCTTTCTGACACAAAGGCTGACACAAACAACAAACAAATATCATAAAAAAAGGGTGTTCAGACATACGGGCTGAACACCTTTCTCTTGTTCGTTTATTGACAAACATGTAAGCGTCCATTACGATTTTCATATCTTTTTCAAAAAAATCTGAAAGAAGGCATCGGTACATTCTATGAATCCTATCCAACACATTCTTGATACATACCCGCTCATCGTGTTAGACGGCGCCATGGCGACCGAGCTTGAACGCAAGGGCTGTGATTTGAACGACAGTCTCTGGTCGGCAAAAATTCTGCTGGAAGAGCCGAACCTGATTAAACAAGTTCATACTGATTATTTCGCGGCAGGCGCCGACTGTGCGATCACCGCCAGCTATCAGTCTACGTTTGAGGGCTTTGCCGCACGCGGGCTGAGCGAAGCGGAAGCACGCCGGCTCATCGAGATGTCCGTCACCATCGCAGCTGAAGCACGTGATGAATTTTGGGCGGTTGGAGAGAACCGTCTGAATCGGCCAAAACCGATTATTGCGGCTTCTGTAGGCCCTTATGGCGCTTATCTTGCGGACGGCTCTGAGTATCGCGGCAACTACGGAATCTCAGAGGATGAACTGGTTGAATTTCATCGCCCCCGCATGAAAGCGCTGATCGAAGCCGGAGCTGATGTTTTGGCATGCGAAACAATTCCGTGTCTGACCGAAGCAAAAGCGATTGTGCGGCTGCTGAAGGAGTTCCCTGAAACATATGCGTGGATTAGCTTCAGTGCAAAAGACGGCCTGTACATCAGTGACGGAACACCTGCCGCTGACTGTGCGTCATGGCTTGATGAGCACCGCCAAATTGCAGCGCTCGGCATTAACTGCACGCCGCTCCAGCATATCCCTTCCTTGATAGAGGAGTTAAAAAAGCACACATCAAAACCGATCATCGTCTACCCGAATTCAGGCGAGCAGTATGATCCGGAAACAAAAACGTGGAACGGCGCAGCATGCGCAGAGCCTTACGGAACAAGCGCCCGCACTTGGCATGAAAAAGGAGCGAAGCTGATTGGCGGCTGCTGCCGGACAAAACCCGAAGATATTCAAGAAATTGCGGCTTGGGCGCGCTCATTAAAAACAACTTGACTTATCGGAATTGTTTGTATATTCTATCTAAAAGCCGGTACGCCGGAGTCTCGTGTCACTCGCTGACATGAGATTTTTTATTAGGAAGGAAATAAATCGCCGATAGAAAGTTGGAAAAAGATGAAATCAGCTCACAACAAGAATGAGACAAACTTTCAGAGAAGTATGAAAAGCCGGCACCTCTTTATGCTTTCCTTAGGAGGTGTCATCGGAACCGGGCTGTTTTTAAGCTCTGGCTACACCATTCAGCAGGCAGGCCCGGCAGGAACGATACTCGCCTACCTATTCGGAGCCGGAATCGTCTATTTGGTCATGCTGTGCCTCGGTGAGCTGTCAGTGGCCATGCCTGTAACAGGCGCCTTTCACACCTATGCAGCCAAATACATAGGGCCGGGCACCGGATTCACGGTCGCTTGGCTGTACTGGCTGACATGGACCGTGGCATTGGGATCAGAATTCACAGCAGCCGGCCTGTTAATGCAGCGCTGGTTCCCCCATACGTCCGTTTGGATGTGGAGCGCCGTCTTTGCGCTGTTCATTTTTTTGCTTAATGCATTTTCGGTCAAGTTTTTCGCTGAATCAGAATTTTGGTTTTCCAGCATCAAAGTGTTAGCCATTGTGTTGTTTATTCTTTTAGGCGGCTCTGCCATGTTCGGCATCATCCCGATCAAAGGCGGAGAAGCCGCTCCGATGCTGTCCAATTTCACAGCGGAAGGCGGGCTCTTTCCAAATGGATTTGTCCCGATTTTGATGACGATGCTGTCTGTCAATTTTGCCTTTTCGGGTACTGAGCTGATCGGAATTGCCGCAGGAGAAAGCGTTGATCCCGACAAGACGATACCAAAAGCGATTAAAACAACGGTCTGGCGTCTCTCACTCTTCTTTGTCGGAACGATTTTTGTGCTGTCAGGGCTGATTCCGATTCAAGAAGCTGGCGTCATCAAAAGCCCGTTTGTTGCTGTCTTTGACAGAGTCGGTGTCCCGTACGCAGCCGATATCATGAACTTTGTCATCCTGACAGCGATCCTGTCAGCGGCTAATTCCGGACTCTACGCTTCTTCCCGGATGCTGTGGTCTTTATCAAAAGAAAAAACGCTTCACCCGACATTTGCAAAGCTGACGTCAAAAGGAACCCCATTTAACGCGCTGGTGTTCAGCATGATCGGCGGCATTCTGTCATTGCTGTCCAGCGTATTTGCGCCAGACACTGTATACGTTGTGCTCGTATCGATTTCCGGTTTTGCGGTCGTAGTCGTATGGATGGGAATCGCCGCTTCTCAATTCATGTTCAGAAAACGTTATGTCGAAGCGGGAAACAAGGTTGCCGATCTGAAATACCGGACCCCTTGGTATCCGTTCGTGCCGATTGCCGCGTTCCTGTTATGCCTGGCTTCCGTCATCGGCATAGCCTTTGATCCGAATCAAAGAATCGCACTGTATTGCGGCATTCCGTTTATGGCCATCTGCTATGCAGTGTATTATGCGAAAAACCGCAAAAGCCAGCCGACTGCTGATATGACTCATTCAAAATAAAAAGAACCTGCCTCCGGGCAGGTTCTTTTTCATCTTCAAACCTCCACCGTCCAGCTGAACGGCCCTTTTACTTTGCCAAGCTGAATATCTGTTATCGTTTCATACAGCTTTTTCGAGATGTCCCCGATTTGTCCGTCGCCTACAATCACCGTTTTCCCATGAATATTGAGTTCACCGACAGGCGTAACGACCGCTGCCGTGCCCGTTCCGAAGACCTCTGTCAATTCCCCGCGTACAGAAGCCGAATAAATCTCATCAATCGAAATTTTCTCCTCACGAACCGGAATGCCCCAGCTGCGAATCAGTTCAATCGCAGACGCACGTGTTACTCCGCTTAAAATACTTCCGCTTAAAGCCGGTGTGACAGCTTCCCCGTTAATGACGAAAAAAATGTTCATGCTCCCTACTTCTTCCGCGTATTTCTTTTCAATGGCGTCCAGCCACAGCACCTGGTCATAGCCCATCTCATTCGCTTTCCGCTGCGCCTGAAGGCTGGCCGCGTAATTTCCGGATGTTTTTGCACTGCCGACTCCGCCGTTCACCGCCCGAACGTACTCATCTTCGACGTAGATTCTAACCGGCTTCATCTGATCGCCATAATAGGAGCCGACAGGAGAAAGCACGATCATAAATGTATAGCTTTTGGATGCCTTCACACCGAGACTCGGTTCTGTGGCAATGACAAACGGACGAATATACAGTGACGTACCCTTTTCCTTTGGAACCCAATCTTTCTCCAGCTCAACTAATTGCGTCAATGCCTCAAGCACCAGCTCTTCGTCTAAAGGAGGCATACTCATGCGCTCACACGATCTGTTCAGCCGCTTGATATTTTGATCCGGCCGGAACAGCAGCACCCTGCCATCTTCCGTTCTGTACGCTTTTAACCCCTCAAAGACAGCCTGGCCGTAATGAAAAACAGATGCAGACGGATCAAGCGTAAGCGGCGCGTACGGGGCAATTCTTGGATGATGCCAGCCTATTCCCTCTTCATAATCCATCACAAACATATAATCTGTAAAATATTTTCCGAATCCTAAGGATGACGGGTCGGGCTTTTCCTTATGAAATGCAATTTTTTCTCGTTCGATAAGCTTATTCAATTTGATCAGCACACCTTTCACAATAATTGTTTAAATATTCAGTCTTTTTAAAGCTGCAAAAAATATACAGCCTCTCCTTTTATCATACGCCGCTTCAAACCTATAAATTTCAGAATATTCTTTAGGATCATCAGCTATTATACACCACATTCATTGTCAAATGAAGATGAAATAAAAGAAAAACAGCCAGATTCATTCCGGCTGTCTGATTTAGATTGCTAAATACAGGACGACAATATGGCAAATCAGCAAAATATACACCGCAATCACAAATTGCCAATTGATCTTCTGCGCCCATGCAAACACCATCATCAAAACAGGAAGTATCACTATCCCTGCCAGCTTGTTAATCGTCATATCCGGACTGTTTGTTCCATCATAATGAATCGGCATTTCCGCCGGCAGAAACTGGTAAAACACGATTGAAAGGATGAAAGCAGCAATGACAGCCCCCCACAGCACTTTTCCATTCGTCAATAAAAACATAGAACCACCATTCCCTTCTTAAAACGCATTGCTTTATGAATGATATGACTGTTCTACGGTGAATTTCGTTCGGTCTCCCCGCGTAATAATTTGCGCATATTCCACCACATCTTCATTTTTATCATAGGTGAGGGATTCTGATAAAAACGCAGGCGCTCCGACATTGGTTAACAAGTGGCCGCTGATCGTTTCATCCGTTAAAATCGGCTCGATCGATTCCGTACCTCTGCTGATTTCAATATTGTATTTTGTTCTTAACAGTTCAAACAGCGAGCCGGTGCACTCTTCCTGCGCCAGCCCCGGTGCCGCTTTCCAAGGAATATATGAGGTGTGATACTGCAAAGGCTCCCCCTCGGCGTATCTGACTCTGACAAGCTTGTTGACAGGTTCATTCTCTTTCATTTTCAAAAGCTCGGCAATGGAGTGATCAGCAGGGATCACCACGAGTTCAAGCACTTTTGATTCAGAACGCAGGCCTCTCATTTGTTCTGCAAAGCTCGTAATCTTGTGCGGAATCGGCGTTTGTATTTTTGCCGCTGATACAAATGTTCCTTTTCCTTGAATCCGTTTAATATATCCCTCAAGCTCAAGCTGCTGCAGGGCCAGTCTCACAGTTGTTCTGCTGACATCATATTGCTCGCAAAACTCGCTCTCCGTCGGCAGCTGATCATTCGCCTGATATTTGCCCGACTTAATTAACTCAATGATTTTAAACTTGATAACAGAATATAAAGCTGTCATTTCATTCTCCCCATTCTGTATGCAAACCGTTCTTTTTGATTGAAACCATAATACCACTTGCCTTCCGATTATGAAAGATTTGTATCCTTCTTTTATAACAAATTTTCAGACATTAATATTGACAGTTTGATAACGGCGGTGCTAAATTCGTAATGACAACTATCATAAATTGATCATAACAAATATGATGCTTGTCTATCTCTTTGAGGGGGTGTCACATGAAGATTCTTATCGCCAATCACTATGAAGAACTCTGTAAGTTAAGCGCTAACATTATTAAAGAACACGTACAGGCTAAGAAAGATGCCGTACTCGGCCTGGCAACAGGAAGCACGCCGGTCGGCTTGTACAAGCAGCTGATTTCAGACTATCAAGCAGGCGAAATCGACTTTTCAAAGATTACTACATTTAATTTGGATGAATACGCAGGTCTCTCTCCATCACATCCGCAAAGTTATAACCATTTTATGCACGAGCATCTTTTTCAGCATATCAATATGCAGCCTGATCATATCCATATCCCGCAAGGAGACAATCCGCAGCTTGAGGCTGAATGCATGGTATACGAGGATCTCATCCGTCAGGCGGGAGGCATTGATGTTCAAATCCTCGGCATCGGCGCCAATGGCCATATCGGTTTTAATGAACCCGGATCTGATTTTGAGGATCGGACACGAATTGTTAAGCT
The DNA here is from genome assembly GCF_021282335.1 of Bacillus sp. G16. Lineage (NCBI taxonomy): Bacteria > Bacillati > Bacillota > Bacilli > Caryophanales > Bacillaceae > Bacillus > Bacillus sp. G16. The sequence continues at coordinate 310,894 of NZ_JAJSOZ010000002.1, forward strand.
GTCAGAAAGCACAATACAGGCAAATGCCAGATTCTTCGGCAGCGATCCTGTACTGGTGCCGAGACTTGCGATTTCAATGGGCATTAAAACCATCATGGAATTCAGCAAACATATTGTGCTTTTAGCGAGTGGCGAGGAAAAAGCAGACGCCATTCAAAAGATGGCTGAAGGCCCTGTCACGACAGATGTACCGGCCTCAATTCTTCAAAAACACAATCATGTAACCGTTATCGCCGATCAAAAAGCAGCTCAAAAACTAAAGAAAGCATCATACTTATAAAGGAGACTGTCATGTTTAAAAAGGCATTTCAAATTCTGCAGCAGCTTGGCCGCGCGTTGATGACTCCGGTTGCCGTCCTCCCGGCAGCCGGTCTTTTGCTCCGGTTCGGTGACAAGGATTTACTGAACATCCCTATTATAAAGGATGCGGGCGGCGTTGTATTCGACAACCTGCCGCTGATTTTCGCCGTGGGGGTCGCGATCGGGTTAGCCGGCGGCGAAGGTGTAGCCGGTCTTGCCGCTGTCATCGGATACTTAATTTTAACCGTCACCCTCGACAACATGGGAAAATTGCTCGGCCTTCAGCCTCCGTATGAAGGAGCCGAGCACCTGATTGATATGGGGGTATTCGGAGGAATCATCATCGGGCTTCTTGCCGCATATTTATATAAGCGTTTTTCATCAATCGAGCTGCATCCGGTCCTTGGATTTTTCTCAGGAAAACGGTTTGTCCCGATTATTACTTCCATCAGTTCATTGGTAATCGGCGTGATTTTCTCATTCGTTTGGCCGCTGATCCAAAACGGAATTAACGCAGCCAGCAGTTTAATTGCCGATTCAACGATCGGCCTGTTCTTTTATGCAACGATCTATCGTTTGCTGATTCCTTTTGGCCTGCATCATATTTTTTATACACCTTTCTACTTTATGATGGGAGAATACACAGACCCGTCAACAGGCAATACCGTAACCGGCGACCTGACAAGGTTTTTCGCGGGAGACCCGACAGCTGGGCGCTTTATGATGGGGGATTTCCCTTACATGATTTTCTGTCTGCCGGCAGTTGCTCTTGCCATTATTCATACAGCGCGTCCGGAAAAGAAAAAAATGATCTCCGGCGTTATGATTTCTGCGGCGCTCACATCTTTGCTGACAGGCATTACAGAGCCGGTTGAGTTTTCTTTCTTGTTCGTTGCGCCCGTGCTCTATTTGATTAACTCTATTCTCGCCGGCGTCATCTTTGTCGTTTGTGATTTATTCCATGTTCGCCACGGCTATACGTTCTCAGGCGGCGGAATTGACTACGTCTTGAACTACGGACTGTCGACAAACGGCTGGGTTGTCATTCCTGTCGGGATCGTGTTTGCATTCATTTATTATTATTTGTTCCGATTTGCGATTTTGAAATGGAACTTGAAAACACCCGGCCGTGAAACAGATGAAGCCGATCAGACTGAGGCAAAAGCTCCTGTCGCAAAAGACCAGCTTGCCTTTCATGTGCTGAAGGCCTTGGGCGGACAGCAAAATATCGCCAACCTGGATGCGTGTATTACAAGGCTTCGCGTGACCGTTCATCAGCCGAGCCAAGTCAGCAAGGACGAATTAAAACGGCTTGGCGCCGTAGGTGTGCTGGAAGTCAATAACAACTTCCAGGCGATATTCGGAACAAAATCCGACGCTTTAAAAGACGACATCAAAACGATCATGGCCGGAGGCGTCCCGGACACCGCCGCCGCACTGGATACAGAGCCTGACAAGCAGCAGAAGCACGCTTCCGAAGAGACTTTTATTTATCCGGTTAAAGGAGAAACGGTCTCTCTGACAGATGTTCCTGATCAAGTCTTTTCAGAAAAAATGATGGGCGAGGGCTTTGCGATTGACCCATCAGAAGGAAAAGTCGTTGCCCCTGCGGATGGCGAAGTCGTCTCCATTTTTCCAACAAAGCACGCCATCGGCTTTATGAGCGCCGGCGGCACCGAAATCCTGATTCATGTCGGCATTGATACCGTCAAATTGAATGGAGAAGGCTTTGAAACCTATGTCACGAGCGGACAAGCCGTCAAACAAGGCGAACTGCTTCTCACATTTGATCTCGATTACATTAAGCAGCATGCCGCTTCGGCTGTAACGCCGGTCATCTTCACAAATGCATCTGAAGAAGAGATGAAGCACATCCACATGAAGTAAAAAAGTCCCCCCTGCTGCGGGGGACTTTTTCGCCAACATAATGAAAGCGCTGTCAAAATAAAATAATTTGAAAAAAGGTGTTTGCAATTGATTCACGAATGATATGAATATGCCTAAATCTTATCATTCTAAAGGGGGATTCATTTGAAAAAATTTATCGCATTTCAAATTTTAATTGCTTTGGCAATCGGCGCAGTGATCGGCCACTTTTTTCCTGATTTCGGGATGGCACTGAGACCTGTCGGAGACGGATTTATCCGCTTAATTAAAATGATTGTCGTGCCGATTGTATTCTCTACCATTGTCATCGGAGCGGCAGGAAGCGGAAGCATGAAAAAAATGGGCAGTCTCGGCATCAAGACGATCATTTGGTTTGAAGTGATTACCACGTTGGTATTGGCGCTCGGACTCCTATTAGCGAATGTCTTAAAACCGGGTGTCGGGCTTGACCTCTCCCATTTGGCGAAAAAAGATATCAATGAACTTTCCGGCTACACAGACAAAGTTGTTGATTTCAAACAAATGATCCTCGATATTATCCCTACAAACATTATTGATGTCATGGCCAGAAATGATTTGCTTGCCGTTATATTCTTTGCTATTTTGTTCGGTGTTGCAGCGGCTGGCATTGGCAAAGCCTCTGAACCAGTGATGAATTTCTTTGAATCTGTCGCTCAAATTATGTTCAAACTCACGCAAATCGTCATGGTGACTGCTCCTATCGGTGTGCTTGCCCTTATGGCAGCCTCTGTAGGCCAATATGGCATTGAACTTCTCCTCCCTATGTTTAAGCTGGTCGGCACGGTATTCCTTGGTCTGTTCCTGATCCTCTTTGTCCTCTTTCCGCTTGTCGGTCTCATCTTTCAGATTAAGTATTTCGAAGTATTAAAAATGATATGGGATCTGTTTTTAATTGCATTTTCCACCACCAGCACCGAAACCATTCTTCCTCAGCTGATGGACAGAATGGAGAAATACGGCTGCCCGAAACGAGTGGTATCATTTGTCGTCCCCTCCGGCTTGTCACTGAACTGTGACGGCTCCAGCTTATACTTATCGGTTTCCTGTATTTTTCTGGCGCAGGCCTTTCATGTAGACATGACATTGTCCCAGCAGCTGCTCATGATGCTAGTGCTTGTGATGACCAGTAAAGGCATTGCAGCTGTTCCGTCAGGCTCGCTTGTTGTTCTTCTGGCGACTGCCAATGCTGTAGGGCTGCCGGCAGAAGGCGTTGCCATTATAGCGGGCGTTGACCGCGTCATGGACATGGCGAGAACTGGCGTGAACGTACCGGGACATGCGGTGGCCTGCATCGTGGTGTCGAAATGGGAGAAGTCCTTCCGCCAAAAAGAATGGGTATCCGCAAACGGAAAAACCGAAAGCATGTAGAAAAAAAGAACACCTCATTCCCGAGGTGTTCTTTCTATTATTCAGCAGCAGCGTGATCTTCTTTTTCAATCACTGCCAGTCTTGCGTTTACTTCTTCTTCTGTCATATTATGCTCTTGAACATACAGGTTTCTTGGGTTCGTGCGGCATTCGTGGCTGCAGCTGCGCATATATTTATACTCATTTTCCGGTGTGCATATCATTTTCTTGTTGCAAGATGGATTTGCGCAGTTCACATAACGCTCACACGGTTCACCTGTAAAATAGTCTTTTCCGACAATCACATGCTCGACACGGTTGACAGGCACGCTGATTCTTTCATCGAATACATAGCACTGGCCGTCCCAAAGCTTGCCTTGCACCTCAGGATCTTTTCCGTATGTCACGATTCCGCCGTCAAGCTGTGATACATCTTCAAAGCCTTGCTTCATCAGCCATCCTGAGAATTTTTCACAGCGCACGCCGCCCGTGCAGTACGTTAAAATCTGTTTGCCTTCAAGCATGTCTTTGTTTTCCTCAATCCACTCAGGCAATTCACGGAAGGCTTCAATGTCAGGACGGACAGCGCCTCTGAAATGGCCAAGATCATACTCGTAATCGTTACGTGCGTCGAGTACAATTGTGTTTGGATCCTGCATTTTCTCATAAAATTCTGCAGGCTTCAAATGCTGCCCTGTTGTTTCATTCGGATCCACATCATCCTCAAGACGAAGCGTTACAAGCTCTTTTTTATGACGAACGAAGATTTTTTTGAACGCATGCTCTTCTTCTTCATCAATTTTAAATACCATGTCCGCAAAACGAGGGTCAGCTTTCATTGTTTGCATATATTTTTCAGTCTGCTCAACCGTACCTGATACCGTACCGTTAATTCCTTCAGAAGAAACAAGGATACGGCCTAACAAACCAAGCTCCTTACAAAAAGCCAGATGCTGCTCTCTAAACGCCTCTGGATCTTCAATCGGAACATATTTATAGTAAAGTAATACTCTGTATTGTTTTTCCATGATTTAAACACCCTGTTCAATTATAGTTAGTTGCTATGCACACTCTTACTATATCATACAGGAAAATGCCGCAAAGATGAACATATCCGCACAGACTGATAAAAATATCCAAGCTCTTACAAACCTACGCGGCACAAGGGTTTATTAATAACAAATAGTATTTTCCATTAACTTACTAATAAAAGTAGTTGTCTGAAAACTATTTTTGTAGTTCCTCTTCAAAAGATAAATTTACCGGTTCATCTAAAAGTTCTCCCGGCATTTCAAGGTTTGTTGAAGGAACGCTCTCATCTACCTCTTCAAAAACAACATGATCCATCCACACCTGACCCGGCCCAGATAATTGAACGCCAAAAGATATCACAGCGCTATTTTCAGGGACATCTAAAACGATAGCATAATGATTCCAATTGGTTGTTCCGGTAATAGGTCTGTTGCTCATATTATCAAATTGGAGAACGTCATCAGCAGCACTGTCAACCCGCATCCAAAGTGAGGCAAAATGCTGCACTCCTTTTGTTTTGATAAAACTTGATAGACGAAGCCTTTTTCCTAGATAGCGATCTGCTTTGAATTGCTGCATCATCGTCGCAAATTCACCGATATCCTGCACCATCGTTGACTTTAAATATCCTGAAGCTTTTCCCTGATGTACATTTTCCCTGTCAACTCCCATTTCGAATTGGAACGGATGGCTCCCGCTCAATACCCAACCCTTCATTTTTTTCTCCATGTAAGATTCCTCCTTTTTTGAAGTAAAACGCTTCATAAATGTTCGATATGCGCCAGGCGGCATGTGATACAGCTTTTTGAACGTCCTCGTAAATGCTTCTTGAGATTCAAACTGATAATACAAAGCAATATCAATAATACGAAGATCTGTATAAAGCAAAGCTGCCGCTGCATTCGCAAGACGTCTTAACCGAATATAAGAAGCAACCGACATGCCGACTTCTTTTTGAAAAATCCGATGAAAATGGAATTTTGAAAAGCCTGAAACGTTTACAATATCCTCATTTGATATTTGCTCATGTAAATGTGATTCAATCCAATCGATCGTTTTCTGGACAGCTTTTTCATAATACATTGCACGCTTCAATCTCCTTTCTGTTTTAGAATAATGGATCACAACTTATATGTTTTGATTATTTTTGCGATATGTAAAAACCCCCTGTTATACCACAGGGGGACACTGCTCACTTGATAATGGCAGATGGCGTGATATGCTCCAGCCAAATGACACCGTCATATTGTTCCTTCAGGAGCATCTGCTCTTCTTTGTCCCCCCAATAGAGTGCTGTCCGGGGGGTGTACATCCACGAAGTGCCTTTCTTGTTTGTTGTATGGAGAAAATCAACAAAGACAGCTGGATGGTCCGCAGCTTTCAGCAAGGCTTCGAGACTTCCAGATGGCGGCGGGCTTGTGACCGGCTTAACGGTCTTATTATCGTAGCTATCCAGACTCGCACCTGAGTAAGCGTAGATTCCAATCGTATATGTTTGTTTTTTCAGCCGCTCCGGCAAATAATCACCCATGTTAGGGCCGTTTAGCTGTACCCAGTCCTTTATCATTTTGGTATTCTGTTTACGAAGATGGTAGTTGTGGCCCCAGACAATGATTTTCTTTTTCGGATAAAGGGTTTCCGCTACCCACTGAAATTGTTCAGCCATCATGCGGTCTCTCATAAAGAATGAAAAATCCTCAATATTCTCCGGATAATCCTCTAGTTTTTCTTTCATTTCTTCCAGCATATACGTCTCCATTACGTTAATTCTCAGCTGAAGGGAATGCATAAACATCTCATAAGCTTTCGGCTCTTTCGGAAGGTGGGCTTTTAGCTCTGAAGCATGTGTTTCAGCGAACTTAATCAGCTCCTGATAGTTTTTCACAAGCTTTTCCTTCTTTTGCGTAAATTCATCAAACGTGTTGCTGTCTGTCACCAATGTTGAAAAGTCATTTTCTGATTGGGAGAGCAGCTCTGCTTTTTCAGGGTCCACCGCTTTTACCCATTGGTTTGCAGCATCATTGAATGAATTCCTCATGCTTTGAATATCAAACCCCGTAAGGATAAGCGGATCGCCTTTCTCCTTTTGCTCTTTCATGTAATCAAACAGTTCAACGACATCTTCTGTGTGCCAAACAGCGTAAATGGAGTTTTTCATCGTGCTTTTAGAGGTTAGTTGGTCCATATTAAGGTAGGATGCATTTGTATCGGGAAAGCCAGACTCAAAGGCCAATACATCGTATCCCAGTTCTTCGTGGAGGTATTTGATCATGCGGACCTTTGTTGCATTGATTTCGCCAGCGCCATGTGTGGTTTCTCCTAACTGAACGATTCGTTTTCCTTTCAGCACCTTCTTGAGAAAGCGAAGGTCTTTGTTTGAGGCATCGGAAGAATCCAGTGGATGTGCATGTCGTTCAATCCAGCGTTCCCAATGTTTTTCTTCAGAAGCAGCACGGGCTGAGGCTGAAAAAGAAGAAAACACAAAACAGACAATCAGCAGCGGCAGCGTCATTTTCACTATTATTCGTTTCATTCTATCTCTCCTTTTCTTCTGGGTTCTCTAGTAGTTACGAGATAGATATAGAAAAAGTTTCCTTTATCGGCCAACAAAAAAAGCTTCTCTACTGAAAGAAGCTTTATCTGGATCCTCTCATCACTTGATGAAAGTAAAACCGATACGTATTTCGTAAAAATGTTTCAACCGGAAGCTGCACATCCGCTTGGTATTTGCTGATGATGAACGGAAACCGCTCGATTCCTTTCTCACGCAAATCACTCGCTTGCTCTTCATCTGTTCCCTTCTCTTGCAGAACCGCTTCAACGATTGGCCAGCACGCTTCCCGCAGTTGTCTCAGGACGGCTTCGTCTCCGGTGTTCTGATAATCTGTGATCCAGCTGATGATTTGTTTCTCCATGAGTTTCACCTTTCTTCAAAAAAAGAGGCGCTGCGTTTATGCGAGCTCCTCTTTTTACTCTTCGTAACCTATCAGTTCTCCGACTTGGACTTCTTGGCCTTCTGTTAAATTGGCGGAAGGCTGGAACGCGTCTTTTTCAAAAATCAAAATGACGGTTGAGCCGAATGAAAAGTATCCCAGCTCCTCGCCGATCTCCAGCTCGTCCCGTGTACTCGTCTGCACGATAGAATTAATATTCATCGCACCGACAGGAATCATCAGGACACTTCGGCTGCCGCCATTCAGCTCGTACACAAACCGGTAATTTTTCGACAAGACATCTTTTCCGTATTTCAACCCTAATTGATTGACCGGGTATGAGCGATTTCCAAGCTCGGCCAGCTTTTGATACCTGCAGCTGATCGGGGAATGGAAACGGTGATAATGCCGCGGGCTTAAATACAGAACGACAAAGTACCCGCCGTTGAATTGATGGTCTGCGCTTTTACAGCCGGTCAGCTCAGCGAATGAGTAATCTTTTCCCTTTACCGTAAAGGTTTGATTCGGGTTGATTTTTCCCACTGTCTGAACCACCCCGTCAACAGGGCTGACTACCGCATGAGCCTCTTTTGACACCGGGCGCCGCTCCAGATTAATATGTCGAATGAACAATTCGGACAGCGAACTGTAATCAGCGGCCGTACCATTTACATCATCCCAATTTAGCCGAAAATGTTTTGAGAAAAGCGGAATGACCGGTTTGCTGATTTTAGACTCGCAAAATCCTTTAATCAGATAGGATGACAGACGATGATTCGTCAGCTCTATCAATGATCGGTACAGAATCTTTACAGCCGTATTAAACATGAATAATCCCTATAACCCTTCCGATTGTAATAAAAATAAAGCACCATAAAAAGGCGCCGATTGCCGCAAACACAATATACGTTTTCAGCTCCATTTTGCCGATTCCCGAAAAGTAGCATGTCACATGTCTGACGCCGGGAATAAAATAACCTAAAATAAGAGAATATGGACCGTATTTCTTCATCCATTTTTCCACTTTCATCATTCTCTTTTCCTTCAATCCAACCCACTTGCCGTACTTGTCGATAAACGGGCGCCCGGCTTTTCTGCCAATCATGTAGCTGATCAGCATACCTAACAAAGCCCCGAAAAAGCTGATCAATATTGAAAGCTCATAATTCAGCACGTCAGTATGTGTGAAGTAACCGACGACGGTCATCATCACTTCATCTGGAATCGGCAACCCAACGATCCCCAAAACCAGCATCAAAAAAATAGCGAGATAACCGTAATCCGCTATGAGCTGCTGAACTAATTCCATCTCTCGGACTCCAGATTTTCTGCCGCATGTTTTTTAAAGTGAGGAAATTTGATTTTACTCACCATTAAATATGAAAGTCCGCAAGTCCCAATTGCCAGCAGGATCGGGTTATAGACGAAGCTTAGAATAACGAGACACATACCCGCAAATGGAATCGGCATTCCGATAAAGGTCGGAAGCTTGCTTTGCTCAGTGTTAAATTTAGAGAGGCGAAGCATTCCGCAAATGCTGTACGTCAATGCGCATAAGATCCCGACAAATGGCAGGGCGTACAATGCAACACTGTAAGCAAGCATAGAAGGAGCCACGCCAAACGTAACGAGATCTGCAAATGAATCCAGTTCTTTTCCCATATCAGAAACGGCATTCAGCTTACGTGCAGCCATTCCGTCAAAGAAATCAAGAAACATGCCGGTAAAAATGAAAAGCACTGCTGAGTGAATGTTGTGATATAACAAGGAATGAATCGCCAGCAGTCCGCAAGTAAAATTTCCTATCGTAATCATACAGGGGATATAATTCACAGTGTAACCAAACCTCCAATTGTAAAACCATCTATATCATTCGACGATATGGATCGAATAGCGTTACAGGAAAAATTTTCTCTATTAAGCATAATAACATAGAATGCCCCCAAAAAAGCAGCACTCAAATTCTATTATTATACAACATTTGTTACCTTTTGAACAATGAATGCCATTCTTTTCATGTTTCTGACAATTTTATTCCTCGCTTAAAAAGGACAAGACACGTTGATTGACGTACTCTGCCTGCTCCAGAGATAACAGATGTCCGGCGTTCTTCACAATTTCTGCCTGAATTCCCGGCACTAATACCGAAGCCCGTTCTAAAGCCATTTGCTGATGGTACATGACCTCGTGCTCACCGAACATCAGCAGTATTGGGACCGCAATCGATTTCAATTCCCGGTCTGTGAACACATATGGAAAGCCATTTTCTGTCGGCTTCAGGCTTCTTTGTTCATCCTGCCAATCCACACCCGCCACAATTTGTTTTTGCAGCAGAGGATGCAGATCATAACGGCTATCCGTGATCCACTTGATATATGCCTCAGCCCCCCTTGCCCCTGTAAGCCCCGCAGCGTATTTATAGACATCCGGATGAAGTGATATAAACGCTTCAGCAGGACTCATAACAACTGCCCGCTCTACTCTTTCAGGCGCTTGAAGCAAGAAATTCACGATATGGGCCCCGCCAAGCGAAAGGCCGGCCAGATGTGCCGTCTGAAGTCCGAGCAAATCAAGAACGTCTTTCAGCCAGACTGCGCAATCAACTCTGTTATCCAAAGGAGCTGATGGTATACTTTTATTTTTGTCTCCTATTATATCGACCGCATATGTACGATAATGACTGCTCCACGCCGCAATATTCGGATACCACATAGCAGAGCTGAAGAGCCCTCCGTGAAGCAAAACGAGCGACGGTGCGTCCTTTGGCCCACTTGCAATGATATGTGTTTTTCCAAAACGAGTAGAAACATAGAATGCTTCCGACTCAATCGGCCACAAAGAAAGGCTTTGATCATATGCCTGGTAAAAGCGAAGGCCGCTTTCTGCCGCGGCAAGCTGCATCGAATCTTGTGTCATCTTCTTCTTTTTCCTCCGGGTTTGATTGATATAAAATAAAGGATAATGCCCCTTTTGTCTCGTAAGAAAAAATGCCTATTTCTCATTATCTCATATTATAAATTTCCAGTATATAGCTTGGCTTCCTGTGAAAATAAAAAAAGGCAATTTCCCTTAAAATCAGGAAAACCGCCTATTCTTTGAAAACTAAAGGAATAACCTTATCTTTTTTATCCTCTGTTAATGAGATGTGATGGGTTACTGATTTTTCACCCTTCGTCAATGCGACGGAGTAGTCACCCTTTTTGCCGGTGTCCCATTTGATGTCTCCGTTTTTGTCTGTTTTACCGAGTATCTCGCCAATCTCTGTACTCGGCTCCTGGTCTGGGGCCGGTGCTTTAACGATCGTCACTTGAACCCCTTCGACCGGCAGCCCCTTGGCATCCTCCACATGAAGTGTGACAGGAATAGCCGTTTCTTTCTGAGCAGAATGCGTCTGTGAACTGCATCCGCATAAAAACAAAATAGATATGAAAATGGCTAGTTTGCTGTATTTATTGATTTGCCCAATATTGAATATTGTTGAATACATCGTTCGTCACCCTTGTTCCCAAGTTATATGACGATCCCCCGTTCGTGTGAATCGCAATAGCTGTCTGCCCTGTATCACTGTAGTTTCGATAAACTGGCGAGCCGCTTTGGCAGCCGTACGTATCAGTTGTATAGGTCAGCTTATACGTTTCAGCGGAACGAATCGGCTTTGTATCAGACCACATCGTGCCAAATGTCTTGTCACACGGGAATCCTGTCACTGACGAGGAAAGGCCCACGGGACTGCTGCTGTTTGTTGTCCGATAGCCGTACCAGCCAACCGTGTTTCCAGGAGAACCGTTTAATTTAACAGCTCCGTAATCATAATTGGTGTTTTTGCTTTCCGTCCATCCTTTGACGGAGTAAAACATCGTGCCAGAATAAGTTCCGTATGGATATGACGAATCATTGCGTCCCGGCGCGGCGGTTATCGACGAAGCCCATCCGTGATCCTGGCTGTACACACAATGTCCAGCCGTTACGACTGTATTCGGATTGACTAAAAATCCGGTACATCCATAAGTGCTTGAGGTGTTGGGATACTTGATTGACAGTTGAACAGTTGCTCTGTAAGGAAAAGATGTAGTACTGGAGATTCTAGTGCGTTCATCGGTTCCGATGATACTTGAAGGCTGTAAGGTTTTAATGTTTTTTTCCAATTGCGTTTGGCCGTATACCGATTTACTTGTTTTCCCGGTTCCCTCATAAGGGGCGGAAACTTGTTCTGCTTTTGACGTTTGGTTTTTCTTGACATCAGCTTCTTTACCGGTGTTGGAAACAGAAGTTTGCGGGTTCTCTGCCGCTTTTGCCGGTACTCCGATAGATACTGCAGCTGCCAAAGCCAAGCACAAAACCGTTAAGTAAGCGAACCATTTTTTTCTGAATGTTGAAACTAATTTCATTTTGTCATCTCCCTCCTTTTGTGTCAACCACCTTTATTGATGGAAGACTTTTACATTATAATCAGGTTTCTGATTCTTATGATAAAACTTTTATGGAGGATGAAAAAAAAACAGGCCTTGTCCAAGACAAGACCCGCTCAAATTTTATTTTATAAATAGCTGATCCAATGCCTTCTTTGCGTTCTCTCTCGCTGTTTCAACTGTATCAGCCGCAGAAAGCGCAACCGCCATACGGCGTCCGGCTTTCGTTATCGGCTTACCAAATACGCGAACTTGTGTCTTCGGAACTGCCAGTGCGTTTTCCAGTCCTTCAACAGTGTAATCCGCTGATTCTTCCGGTGCTTTGAGGGGCCGGCTGGCGCCAGGAGAAAGCTGTGTGATTTCTGTAATCGGAAAGCCGAGAATCGCACGAACATGCAGCGCAAATTCTGACAAATTTTGCGTCACCAGCGTGACAAGGCCCGTATCATGCGGACGAGGTGATACCTCACTGAAATACACCTTATCTTTCGCAAGGAACAGCTCAACGCCAAACAGGCCGTATCCGCCAAGCTCATCTGTAATGGCTTTCGCAATATGCTTTGCTTCTTCCATTTGCTGCTCTGTCATATGATGAGGCTGCCATGATTCGATATAATCTCCATCCTTTTGCAAATGACCAATCGGCTCGCAAAATGTCGTGCCGTTTACCGCACGTACGGTTAAGAGCGTAATTTCTGATTCGAATGGAATAAACTCCTCAACGATCACGCGGCCGTTTTTCACCCGTCCACCTTCCATCGCCGTCTCCCAGCAGTTCTCTAAATCTGCTTCAGAGCGGCACACGCTTTGGCCTTTTCCAGAAGAACTCATCAATGGTTTAACGACACAAGGGAAGCCGATCTGAGCTGCCGCTTGTACAAATTCCTCATATGTATTCGCGAATTCATAGCCAGCGGTCGCAAGTCCGAGCGTTTCCGCCGCTAGCCGTCTGATGCCTTCACGGTCCATCGTCAGCTTCGCCGCACGCGCATTCGGGATGACGTGAAACCCTTCCTCTTCAAGCTTCAGCAATTCATCCGTCGCAATGGCCTCAACCTCAGGCACAATCAAATCCGGCTTTTCTTTCTCAATAATGGTTCTGATCTGTTCGCGGTCCAGCATATCAACGACATAGCTGTTATGCGCGACCTGCATCGCCGGAGCATGCTCGTAACTGTCAACCGCCACCGTCTGTACCCCAAGACGCTGGGCTTCAATCACTACCTCTTTTCCTAACTCACCTGAACCTAACAATAAAACCTTCTTTGATTGATACATCTTTGCCCCTCCTATCTGTTTCCCAACCATTATAACTGAAATATTCGAAAAATAAATTTTTATTAAAAAGACAAAATAATAACGGCCTTAATTTGTATCTTGAGCAAAAAATATTCACAAGTGTTGTGCAGATAAAGTTATTATTGAAGAATAAAAATCTTTGCATTCTTAATCGAAAGCAGACCAATAACGGGTCTGCTTTCTCTATTCCAAACAGCAACATCATACAAGAAATCCCTAAAAATCATGCTACACTTAACCCAAGACCACCACACCGACAGGAGGCATCCCATGCAAAACGAAACCCGAACACTGCAACTTGACCCGCATCTTCATATAGAAGCCTACCGCTTCAAGGGGATTATGCAAAAATTCCCGAACCACTTCCACGATTATTATGTGATTGGCTTTATTGAAAAAGGACAGCGGTATCTGGCCTGCCAAGATCAAGAATATATCATCAATCCAGGTGATCTTCTCCTCTTTAACCCCCGTGACACGCATAGCTGTGAGCAGATTGACGGGCGGACGCTTGATTATCGGTGTATCAATGTGATGCCGGATGTCATGGAGAAGGCGGTCGAAGAGATTACTGGCGCCGGGCATCTCCCTTATTTCTCCCAGCATGTGTTATTCCGCCACGAGCTGACATCCAGCCTGCAGGAATTGCACATTCTGATTTCCGAGGAAAAGCAGGCTTTGCGCAAGGAGGAGCTGTTTCTTCATTTGCTGGAAGAGCTGATCCGCCGTTATTCAGACGTCACGTTCCTCAACAGCATTCCGGAACCATCCGACGAAGTCAAAATGGTTTGCGGATTTCTAGAAAAACATTACGCTGAGAACGTTACGCTCAATGATTTGAGTGAATTAACAGGATGGAGCAAATATCATTTATTGCGTTCATTTACAAAACAAAAAGGAATTACGCCTAATAGCTACCTGGAGACAATCCGGATTAATCAAGCGAAAAAACTCCTTGAACAAGGGGTAAGACCGATCGATGCGGCATTTCAGACAGGATTCAGTGATCAAAGCCATATGACGAAGTTTTTCAAACGGCAGGTGGGGCTGACGCCGAAGCAATACATGAAGATTTTTGAAAAGGAGCTTCAAAGATGAGCACACAAAGAGAAACGGCCGGGCATACCGCAGCCATTGTGACCATTCTGATTTGGGGGACGACCTTTATTTCGACAAAGGTGCTGCTGGCTGATTTTACGCCAATGGAAATATTATTTTACCGGTTTTTGATGGGCTTTATTGCTCTTATTCTCGTACGTCCCAAAATGATTCCATTCAAAAACTGGCGGCATGAGCTGTTATTTGCCGGGGCAGGTTTATTTGGCGTAACACTTTACTTTTTATTAGAAAATATAGCCCTTACGTATACATACGCTTCAAATGTCGGCATGATTGTGTCCATTATCCCGATGATTACTGCTGTACTGGCTCACTTTCTGCTTGAAGGCGAAAAATTGCGGCTGACTTTTTTCATTGGATTTGGGGCAGCACTGATCGGGCTTTTATTGATTACGTTCAACGGCAATGTCGTACTGCGTCTGAATCCGTTCGGAGACATCATGGCAGTCGGTGCCGCTCTCGTGTTTGGAGGCTACTCGATTTTCATGAAAAAATTAAGCGCGTACGATTATCACATCATCGAGCTGACACAGAGAGTGTTTTTGTACGGTTTGTTGTTTATGGTTCCCGCTTTATTTTTGTTCGACTTCCATTTTGACCTGAGCCGATTTTCATCCGCTTCAAATGTACTCAATATGCTCTTCCTCGGCATCGGTGCTTCCGCCCTGTGTTTCGCCACATGGAATTACTCAGTCGGCGTGCTCGGCGCCGTCAAATCCAGCGCGTATATTTACATGGTCCCGGTCATCACAATCGCCGCTTCCATCCTGATCCTGCACGAAAACATGACATGGATCGCTCTTCTGGGAGGTGCGCTTACACTTTTAGGCCTCTACATTTCAGAGCTGAAACCGAAGGCGAAGCTGATGGAGAACGGATGTAAAATGGATGCTTAACGTTGTCTATTTCACGGGTTTATGGGCAGACACAAACCTCTCTCACTGCGTCACAAATTGACTCTTACCAAAACCTTTTAAACAGTCTCAGCTTATCAGCACGCAATGGTTATTTGGAGGTTTATGTAAATTCAACCACTCTATCGTTAAATATTCAAGTTAAAAATTTTTACCCCTTATATTCCAGTAGGTGACAGTGCCAGATGGACATACGACTACGATTACTTTTAAAATAAAACAGAAGCACTTTGCTTTACCAGATACTGAGGAAATATACTCTCCAGATTGGGAATCTACTCTTACTGATATTTCTTTTGGAGTGGCTGCTGTATTAGGAGTTGTTGTCTTGATAACAGCTATACCTGAATCCTTAGCAGTAGGAGGAGCCGTAGCTTTTATTAGTGCGTTTTTAGCTTTATTCCCTTCTGCGAATAAATAATATACCAGCACTACATGGGTTATTTATATCACATCTCATGTAGTGCTTTACTTTTAAGGAGGCTACTGGATGACTCTAAATCAACAAACATTTAAAGAGACCGTAAAAACAGCCGAAACAATTACACAGTACAAGGAAAATGATAAAGAAATCCTGGCTTTTCTAACCAAACAGGATTCTATCATGCTGAATCAGCTAAAAGTGTTCTTTAGCGAGCCCCAGCTGACTCTTATACATAGTATAAAAACAGTAATCTACGGCACATTAGTTACTCTATTTTTATATTTTACAACGAATGAATTACCCCATGCAGGGAGTTTACTTGCTAGATTATTTTTTGTTGTTGTCGGGTTTATCTGGCTTGCCTCTTGTTTTAAAAACGCAAAAGCCATTCAAATCTCCCAAAACTTCAAACAAAAATCCGAAAACACCCGCATTGTCGGAATGATTGACTTCGTATTAGAACAAAAATACAAAAAAAGCATCTCTGAATAATCCCAACATCAGAGATGCTCCTTCTTCCTCTCTTCACACCTTCTCCACCACAGCCGCACTGTCACGTGTGACCGACGCGGGCTCCCTCAGCATCGCATTCATCACGCTCGCCAGCACGAGCATCCCAATCGACAAATAAAAAGCCAGTGTATACTCACCCGTTACAGTATAGATGACGCCGGGCACATATGCGCCGAGTGCCGAGCCGATTTGATGGGCGAGTGACAGCCAGCCGATCATGAGGCCGATCGAGTAGTTTTGAAAGTACTGGGTGGCGAGCATCTGAGTCGGTGCTACCGTTGCGAAGTCCACTAATCCAAACAAAATGGAAAAGGCTAACAGCAAGTAGGGCTCGTGGCTGTAAATCAGAATCACGATCGACAGCGCGCGCACCGCATATAAAAAGCACAGGATTTTCCGGCTGCTCCACCGGTCAGCAACAATTCCGGACAGTAAGATGCCAGCGATATTAAAGCCGGCGAGCAGACTGACAGCTGCACTTGTGACTGTCGTTGAAAAGCCGTGATCATGAGAAAACGGAATCAAATGGGTATCCATCAGCCCAACGGTCGTAAATCCGCAAATCAAAAACGGCAAAATCAAAAACCAGAATTGTCTCATGTGAAACATCCCGGTTACTGAAAGAGCTGGGGTTTTGGGTGCTGTTTCTTTTTCCGCTTCAGCCAACCCGCCTATTGGCTCTGCATTCTTTTCTGAAGGGTTGTTCCGCAGCATCAGCAGTGCAGCCGGAAAGACAATCACCATTAACAGCAACCCCAATACCACAACCGTCAGCCTCCAGCTAAACCAATGGATCAGCATGAGTGAGCCGGGAACAAGAAGCATCTGCCCCGCGCCAAAGCCTGCTTCCATGATCCCAAAGGCTAGTCCCCGCTTTTTGCTGAACCAATTGACGACTAATACACTTGCGGCCACATTCGACGCTCCGCCAACGCCAAGCGAGACACCCAGCCCATAAAGCAGAAACAGCTGCCAAGGCGAAGTGACAAAGTATGTTAAGAAAATGCTGACTCCTGTCAGTAACGCACTCCATGACAAAACTGCCCGAGCACCCCATTTGTCCACAAGCCGCCCGATCACAGGCTGTGATATGCCATAAACAATAAAACTCAGCGTAGAAATCAGTGAGATGGTGCCTCTATCCATTGAAAACTGCCGTTCCCATGGCTCCACAAATGCACCAAACGACAGACGCACGCCCTGAACGGCCAATAAGATCAAAAAGGTGACGGAAACGATGATCCAAGCATAGTGCAGTCTTTTCATGACAGCTCCAGATCCCACCGTTCTTCTGTCAGACGCTGTCCCCATAATGGCGCTTCTTTTTTCACTTCACTTACCCTGAATCCAAACTTTTCGTAGAGCGGACGAGCCTCAGCCATGGTGCTCACCGTCCAAAGGAAAATGCGTTCAAACTTCATGTCTCGGCAGTATGCAAGTAGATGCTCCATCAATTGAGTGCCGAGCCCTCTGCCTCGAAAAGCAGCATCAACCAGGAACCATCTGAGCTGCACTGTCTGTTCATCATGTTTGACCAACCCGACACAGCCGGCAAATTTCCCGCCGCTTTCCGCGATCCATATATTTTCGATTTCCGCATCAAATGTCTCATGAAGATAAGCTAAAAACGTGTCGTCCCAGCCATGAGCCTCCGCATAAAAGTGTCTCTGTTTTTCGATGAGAAGCTGAAGATCATCCGAAAGAAAATAATCTCTAATCGATATGTCTGGCGTTCTGGAAGAAAGCGACTGTGAAAGGATCGCTTCAATCTCTGCCATCGCTTCCGCAAGCTTGTGCTGGTCCTTTTGGTCAATTTCATTCAGCATCAGTTCCACTTGTTCGTTGGCTTTCTCCTCCAGCTTTTTATAAATCGTTTTCCCCGTTTCCGTGACATAAATATAATGATGGCGGGCGTCATCTTTGCTCCTTTGTTTATAGATCAAATCTTCTTTTTCAAACTGTTTCAAAATCCTGCTGACATATCCCCGGTCAAGCCCAAGCTTATCCTGAAGGGCTTTTGCGGTACAATGAGGCGTATTATAAATTTCAAATAAAATCCTTGTTTCTGTTAAGGAAAACGGGCTGTCGTAAATGTGCTCATTAAGGAAGCCAAGAACATTTGTGTAGAATCTATTGAACTTTCTGAATTTTAATCCGACAGTTGATTCGCTGGTTTTCAAACTCATCCCCACTTTCTTATATCGTTGATTAAGTCAATTATAATCAAATATAGTTGCCATAGTCAACGATATGTTAGAAAGTGGGGCATTTTCATTTTCCTGAAGCTTTTCTTTTCCTGATCACAATCAATGTGATATAGGATAAAGCCAGCGAAACCAAGCTATAGACAACAACCCACCCTAAAAATGATTCGTTAAAAATGGTAAAAGTGAGCACTAACGAAATGAGCAGACTAAGCATTGGCATGAGATACACGTTTTTACAAACACAAGTCCCGGCAACCGATATCAATATAATCCCTAACGGTAAAATACCGAATGCAATATCTAATTCATCCACCTGCAACAGCCTCCCTCCAAATTTTTATGCTGCCTGCAAAAAAACATAACCGCAATAAGTAAGAAGAATTTTAAAATCCAATTTGAAAATTACCCGTTTACATTCACTCCGGACTATGATAATTTAAGAAAGCGCTATCACGATAAGTTAATAGCTTGGATGGAGATGAGGAGAGCCAGGAATCAATCCCCTTTTTAACAAGGGGTGTTTTCTGGCTCTTTTTATTTTTCAGAAAGGAGGCACACCACACATCCAGCACAAACAGCAAAGGGGGATGATTTTGATGTTTCATATATTTAAACCGGCTCCTCATATTGAGAGACTGGATGATTCAAAGACGGATGCGGCTTATAAAAGACTAAGGCTGCAAGTATTCATTGGTATTTTCATCGGCTACGCAGGCTACTATCTGCTGCGGAAAAACTTTGCCTTTGCCATTCCTTATCTGCAGGAACAGGGGTTTTCAAAAACAGAACTGGGCTTAGTGCTGGCCGCTGTGTCGATTGCGTACGGATTCAGCAAATTTATTATGGGCATGGTGTCTGATCGCTGTAACCCAAGGTATTTTCTTGCGACAGGCTTATTTTTATCAGCAATTGTTAATATCCTTTTCGTTTCAATGCCTTGGGTGACTTCGAGCGTCACCATCATGTTTATCTTTATGTTTATCAACGGATGGTTTCAAGGAATGGGCTGGCCGCCATGCGGAAGGACGATGGCCCATTGGTTTTCCATTAGTGAACGCGGCACCAAAATGTCGATCTGGAATGTCGCCCATAACATAGGCGGCGGAATTCTCGCACCGCTTGTCACTCTTGGCATCGCGATGTTCGTGACTTGGAAAAGCGTGTTTTTCTTCCCTGCCATCATTGCCATTATCATTTCATTTTTGATTGTTTTATTGGTGCGCGATACGCCTCAATCTTGCGGACTTCCGCCAATTGAAGAGTATCGGAATGACTATCCAAAACACGCTTTTAAAAATCAGGAAAAAGAATTAACAACAAAAGAAATTCTTTTTCAATATGTACTGAACAATAAATTTCTTTGGTACATCGCGTTTGCCAATGTATTTGTTTATTTCGTGCGGTACGGCGTGGTTGACTGGGCGCCTACTTACTTAACAGAAGCCAAAGGCTTTTCTCCTGAAGACTCGCGCTGGTCGTATTTTCTTTACGAATACGCCGGCATACCGGGAACCATCTTGTGCGGATGGATCAGTGACCGATTCTTCAAAAGCCGACGGGCACCGGCAGGCGTTTTGTTTATGGCGGGCGTTTTCATTGCCGTATTGGTGTACTGGCTGAATCCGGCCGGCAATCCGCTGGTAGACAACATCGCCCTGATCAGTATTGGCTTCTTAATCTACGGACCTGTTATGCTGATCGGCCTGCAAGCGATTGATCTCGCGCCCAAAAAAGCAGCCGGAACTGCAGCCGGTTTGACCGGATTTTTTGGATACATCGGCGGATCTGCTTTCGCCAACGCCATTATGGGCTTTGTCGTTGACCGGTTTGATTGGAACGGCGGCTTTATTATGCTGATCTCTTCCTGCATTCTTGCTATCGTCTTTTTAGCTATGACGTGGAATACAGGAAAACGGGCTGAGCACGTTTAAGAAAGAAACATAAAAGATTAATAGTTTTCCAACACGCCGTTTACATCTGTTTTTTAATATGAAAGACAGGTACTGCCTATCTATAAGGAGGAGAAATCATGCGAAAAAATAGAATACTGGCCCTGGTTCTTCTGTCGCTGGGCTTACTCTCATTTATGGTAACACCAGTGTCGGCAGCGTCAAAAGGAAACCTGCTGTCACCTGACCGTATCCTGACGGTTGCGCACAGAGGGGCTTCCGGATATGTGCCTGAGCACACGATCCTGTCTTACGAAACCGCTCAGAAAATGAAAGCAGACTATATTGAACTGGATCTGCAAATGACAAAAGACGGCAAATTGATTGTCATGCATGATGAAAAACTGGACCGCACCACAAACGGAACGGGCTGGGTGAAAGACCATACGCTTGCGGACATTAAGAAACTTGATGCCGGTTCTTGGTTTAATGAAGCCTATCCGGAAAAAGCAAAGCCGAAGTACGCCGGCCTTAAAGTTCCTACATTAGATGAAGTATTAAACCGTTTCGGAAAACACGCGAACTACTACATTGAAACAAAATCGCCTGACACCTACCCAGGCATGGAAGAAAAACTGATCGCTTCTTTACAGAAACATAAATTACTAGGCAAACATGCTAAGCCCGGCCAAGTAATCATTCAATCGTTCAGCAAAGAAAGTCTGGTAAAAATCCATCAATTACAGCCAAACCTGCCAACTGTTCAATTGCTGGAAGCCAAACAAATGGCGTCAATGACAGATGCTGACCTGGACGAAATCAAAACATACGCTGTCGGTGCGGGTCCGGATTACAAAGCACTGAATGCTGAAAACGTCAGCATAATCCGCAGCCACGGCCTACTGCTTCACCCTTACACAGTCAATACAGAAGCAGATATGCGCCGCCTGCTTGACTGGGGAGTGACAGGAGTGTTCACCAACTATCCTGACCTTTTCCACAAAGTAAAAAAGGGTCATTAAAAGAAAAAAACCTTGCGCCCACAGCGCAAGGTTTTTCATTTATTCTTTTCCGGCAGCAGCTTCTGACTGTCCGTTAAACAGCTGAGAATTAATCTCTTTCGCATCCTTTAAGTATTCTGTCTGATAGCCGCTCTTCAGCGCCCACACATAGAATACAAGTGATACAACCGCAATCAGAACCATATCCCAGCCGTAATGAATGACATTCAGGCCGCCGAATTTATCACTGCCCAAATAAGATATAATCATCATGACCAGCAGATAAAACACCATCCAGACGCCGGCCTTAAAGTTTTGGCCAAACCCTTTCCATTTCGCCTTCGCCTGATAATAGAAATAAATTGGAAGACCGATCAGGATAATAAACAGAACCTGTCCTGTTAACGGCCAGCGTGCCCAATACAGCACCAGCGACGCAAAGATAAACCCAAGCGGCGCAATCACGCTTAAGCCTTTTAAACGAAGAGGCCTGTACAGGTCTTTCCCCGTCCGTCTCAAAGTCATTACTGTAATCGGGCCGGTGATATACGAAATTAACGTGGCGACAGAAATAATTTCCGCTAACACGCCCCACCCTCTGAACAGGAACAAAAAGATGAACGAAACAATCAAGTTAAAAAACATCGCTTGGCGCGGAACGCCGTAAATCGGATGAAGTTTCCCGAATATACTCGGCATGTATTTGTTTTTCTCCATTCCGTAAATCATGCGGGACGTTGTCGCTGTATACGTAATCCCTGTGCCAGACGGTGACACAAACGCATCCGCATACAACACAATGACAAGCCAGTTAATATTCAGCGCAATCGCCAAATCAGCAAAAGGAGAATTAAAATTCAGATGGCTCCAGCCGTGAGCGATATCAGAAGGATTCACCGCTCCGATGAAGGCTACCTGCAGCAGTACATAAATCACTGTCGCAACGAAAAGGGAGCCGACAACCGCAATCGGAATCGATCTTCCCGGATTTTTCGCTTCACCCGCCATATTGATCGGGCTTTGGAAACCGTTAAATGCAAACACGATACCGGAAGTTGCAACCGCCGTCAGCACACTCGCCCAGCCATTCGGCGCAATGCTTTGACCGGCCGTAAAGTTTTCTCCGTGAAACCCGACAAACAGCAAAGCTCCAATCGTCAGGCCCGGAATAATAATTTTAAAAATCGTAATGAGTGAATTCGCTTTGGAAAATAGATTGACTGTCCAGTAGTTCAGCAGAAAATAAATGAGAAGCAATACAGAGGCAAATGCGAGTCCTTCCCCAGTCAGCGTTCCATTCTTCACTAAACCGCTTGTCCATTTCGCCCATTCCCAAGGCCACGAGCTCATATATTGAACAGAGGCCACCGCTTCAACCGGAATAACGGACACAATCGCAATCCAGTTGGCCCAGCCTGCGATAAATCCAATAAACGAACCGTGTGAATATTGCGTATATTTTACCATTCCCCCGGCTTCAGGGAACATAGAACCTAATTCACTGTAAGAAAGAGCAATAAATAAAATAACGACCATTCCAATAATCCATGAAATAATAGCAGCTGGCCCTGCTATTTGGGCCGCACGCCAAGCCCCAAACAGCCAGCCTGAACCGATCATCGATCCGAGCCCGACCATCATGAGGGAAAACGTTCCCATTCTTCGATGCAATTGATTCATATCGTAAACACCTTTCATGTATGATGACATTATCTTGCTAATTATATTATTATTCTGATTACTTCACTTTGTCAATATTTATCGAATTGTGGCTAATAATGATAATAAGTCAATGTATATTACCTTCCAATACAGGAATGAAGTCATTAGTTTCTTTCTAAATGGAATTTACTTCAAATATCAATAATAAAAACACAATAGGTTTAGCCATAAGCAAAACGGGAATGATACAGGAAACACTACTCTTACAATAGAAAGGAGTATTACCATGAAACAAAAGCTGTTACTTTCAGGTCTCGCTGTTTCAACCGTAGGCATCACTTCTTATCTATTAAAAGACCCGTCAAATCGCCAAAAGGCAAGAGAATTCATTCACAGCATGAAAATGAAAATGACCAAACAGCCAGACATGGACACGTTCCCAGTCGATAAAGCAGGACACCCGCACCCGGAAGATATCGAAGACAACAAAATGGTATCAGAAGGCTCCATGTACCCCGTCCAATACTACGATGAAAAAAAGAAGTAATCAAAAAGCTCTCTTCGATAAGGAAGAGAGCTTTTTGATTTAACTTTTCCGTCTGATTCCGCTCATCACAAAGCCGCTTTCAGGCAATGACGGCATTCTGGCGAGACTGTAATGCAGCGATTGTTCCGGCACGTCGTATTCAATCTGATTGACGAGAAAATCCAGGCTCGCTTTCATGACTTCAATTGTAATGCCTTCCCCTGGACAGCGATGGCCTTTCTCGGCGTGTCCCCCGCCTTGAGGAATCAAATCAAACGGATTTTCCTCCCGCTCCGCAAATCGCTCCGGCCGAAATTCTTCAGGATGATCCCATAAGCGAGGATCGTGATTCGTTCCATAAACATCAAGCAGTACCGATGTGCCCTTCTTAAACTCACAGTTATTCCATTCAAAGTCCTTTTTGACAAGCGCCCCTACAAACGGGCCAAACGGATAATATCTGCGGACCTCCTGCACAAACATTTCTCTTTCCCGGCTGCTTCCAGACCGCAGCCATTCCTTATACTTCGGATGTTCATGAAGCGCCAAAGCTGAAAACACAAGAAAGTAAGAAATAGCAACAATAGGCCTCAGTACATTCATCAGCTCAATGGCTGCCATTCGGGAATCCAGCTGGCTTCCATCTTCTTGTGTATGAAAAGCCATCTCATGCTGTGCTGTTCCGGCAGATGTTTTCAGCAAGCCGGCACGAACATCTTCAATCATTCTTTCAATCCACTCTTCCGCACGCGGCCTTGCTCGTCTTCCCTTCCAATGCCGCGGCCCCACAGCACCAAACGCGTCAACCATATCGATGAAGTCATCTGCCCGCTCTTTGACTTCCGTTTCCTTCAGCGGAACACCTGCCCAATAGCACGCAACCCGGCATAGAATTTCTTTTGCTTCTTCAAATAACACAACCTGATCTGCCTTCTCCCATCTCGTGACTGCCGCTTCCCACTCCTCTGTCATCAGCTCAGCCAGCCGCTTTTGATGCGGCGGTGTCATTAATGATAGAAAAAGCATCTTCCGATGGATATGTGCGCCCCCATCCATCGTCTGAATCGCATTTACGCCAAACA
This sequence comes from Bacillus sp. G16, assembly GCF_021282335.1. Classification (NCBI taxonomy): domain Bacteria; kingdom Bacillati; phylum Bacillota; class Bacilli; order Caryophanales; family Bacillaceae; genus Bacillus; species Bacillus sp. G16. The sequence continues at coordinate 335,458 of NZ_JAJSOZ010000002.1, forward strand.
GCGTTTTCTGCACCCGCTTCGGCACAGCGTTCTGCCGCTGAAACCGCTCAGTATCATAAAACACCTTCGCGGCCTCAGCACCGGTCATGCATATAAAGGTTTTTCCCATTAAACGAGCCTGAAACAGATCTGATTGATAGCGCTCTGTTCTGTTTTTAATAAACAAATATCCTTCCTGCATCAGCGTCAGGCTGTTGTCGAGACTTTTGTCATGTGGAATCTGCTCATTCATTCGCTTACCCTGCCTTCCTTTTTACCCTCTATTTTCACTTAATCCTACAAGCATAAACCCAATAACAGTATTTGTTTACGAAACCAAATTTAAGCGTTTTTATGAGCAACTTTTTAGAGGAAGAGCAGAAGAAATAGAGAAAAGGTAGTTGATCAAAACAAAGGGGAGAACAAAATGAAGAAATGGATATATGTTGTGCTTGTGCTGAGTATTGCAGGGATCGGCGGCTTTTCCGTCCACGCAGCAACGTCTGCCTATGAAAAACACCTGAATGTCAGCCGAATGAATGTCGATGACGAATTCAAGGATACGGATGGAACCTTCATTCTTCACGATGTGCAAAAGGATAAGACCTTTGTCTACAACAGAGAACGGGCAAACAAAAGACAAACCCCGCAGTCCACCTTTAAGGTCGTAAACGCCTTAATCGGGTTACAGGTACAAGCTGTTCGGGATGAATACGATGTCAAACGGTGGGACGGGGTAAAGCGCGAATTCGAATCATGGAACCGCGACCATACACTAGGCTCGGCCATGCGGGAATCCGCCATCTGGTATTATCAAGCATTAGCGAGAGATATCGGTGAGGAAAGGATGAAAACATGGCTTCATACGCTGTCATACGGCAACGAAGATATCAGCGGGGGAATCGACCAGTTTTGGCTGCAAAGCTCTCTGACAATATCTCCGTTGGAACAAGAAGCCTTTTTGGAGAAATTTTTTAAAGAGGAGCTTCCATTTGACAAATCGGTGATGAAAACCGTCAAGCGCATGATGATTCAAGAGGAAGGAGATCACTACACGCTCTACGGAAAAACCGGAACCCGCCTGACAGACATGGGATTAGGCTGGTTTGTCGGATTCATCAAAACAGAGCATGGCTCTTATATTTTTGTCACCAATGTTGATGATTCCGGCACAAAAGCCAAAAACATCACAGTGGATATCCTGAGAAAGTATGGCCTGATCACATCCTAAATGAAGGAGCCCCGCAAATAGGCAGGGCTCTAAATCTCATGCTCAAAACAATAATGATTCACTAGCTCTTCAATCAAATCATGATCCGGATATTCTCCGTTAAATTCAAATTCGATTTCTTCCACAAATTCTCCGTGATGGTACACATGGATGGCTCCATTTTGACGGACGACGCTAAACTCCGGCTGAAATGTATATCCGCTTCGTTCAATTGCTCCCATTTCTTCCCCGCCTTTCAAAGCAGTAATTCATACACCTCGTTTAATTCCTTGGCCCGTTTTTGATCCTGTTCATTCTGGGCATACTTAATTTCTTTCTCTAATACATGGTTCAAAAAAGACATTTCATTGTCATCTAAGTCTTTTACAAATTCCTCTTCATTCACATACCGCTTCGCCAGCATCTTCTTGCAAATCCGCTGGCAGACTTCATTTTCAAGATGGTTTGAAAGTGATTCGCGCAAATAACCGAGTGTAACATCCATTTTTGAACACCTTTCCTTCTGCTATCTTTACCCTATAGCTTGCTGAAATAGGGAAAATCCATACGCCAAAAATAAAAAAAGAGACATCCGTGAATGTCTCTTTTTTCTATGGTTATTCAGCCGCTTGGCTGCTTTTTGTCAAATTGGCCTGCGCACGTTTGCCAATCCCAAACACATAATAACTCATGACCACAAGGGCTAAGAATATCACGCCTACAATCAGAGAAATACGAGTATCATCATTAAACCACATGCCGACCAGAACCATCAGCAAGAAAGCAATCGTCAAATAGTTTGTGAAAGGTGCAAACGGCATTTTGAATGGATGTTTATCTAATGCAGCGCCCTTCGCTTTTCTGAATCCGATGTGACTGATCAAAATGATAAACCAAGGAATCATGCCGGGCAGCACGCTTGCGCTGTATACATATACAAAGATCTTCGGCGGCGCAATATAGTTCAGCACAACACCGACAGCCAAACCGATCAGTACCGCAATTGTGCCATACAGCGGCACACCGTTGCGTGAAATCTTCTTAAAGAATTTCGGCGCTTGTCCATTGACGCCTAATGTATAAAGCATACGGCCCGCACTGAAAATACCGCTGTTACAGCCGGACATTGCCGCTGTAATCACGACAAAGTTAATAATGCCGGCGGCTGCCGTAATTCCGATTTTCGCGAACGTAGACACGAACGGGCTTCCAAGTGAATTGAGCTCATCCCAAGGATAAACTGTCACGATCACAAAGATAGCGCCAATATAGAAAATCAAAATACGCCAGATAATACTTTGAATCGCACTTCTTAGCGTGTTTTGCGGGTCCTTCGCTTCACCGGCTGTAATCCCGATCAGCTCAACTCCTTGATAGGCCGCAATGACGAGAGACAGTGCAAAGAAGAAACCTGAGAAACCGCCCGCAAAGAAGCCCCCGTGAGACCACAGGTTCGACAATCCGATCGCATCTCCGCCGTTGCCAAACCCGAAGAAAATAATCCCGATTCCCGCAATAATCATCAAGATAATCGTCACAATTTTAATCATCGCAAACCAAAACTCAAATTCGCCAAATGACTTAACAGAAATTAAGTTCGCCGCACCAAGAATCACCATTGCCACGATACCAGGTATCCAAGCAGGCAAATCCGGGAACCAATACTTCATATAAGAACCGACAGCGATAATTTCTGACATGCCGACGATAATCCACTGGAACCAGTTGCTCCAAGCTGTTATATAACCTGCCAGCGGATGAATATATTGATGGCCGAATGTCGCAAAAGAACCCGTGCTCGGCTCGACATAAAGCATTTCACCCATCGCACGCATAATAAAAAAGATAAAAATTCCGCATATTGCATAAGCCAGAAGGACAGACGGGCCAGTCCATGAAATCGTGCTGGCAGAACCCATAAACAACCCAACACCGATCGTACCGCCTAAGGCGATCATCTGAATATGACGCGCGCCAAGGCCCCTCTTTAATTCTTTATTTGCCACTCCTCTTCCTCCTCTTAACAAAATACTCGAAAATGAGAAAACAGCAGGTCTGCTTGCCTCCATATCTTTCTCATCAATCAGTTATAACAATCAGAAAATTCAAACTTAAAATTGTTATATAATCTCCAAAATTACTTATTTCATCATAATAAATTTCTCTGGAAAATACAATTGTTTTTTTGAGGTAAACACTTTTGTTCAGAGTTTTTAATAAGAACTTTGATTAAAATCTTTTATATGAATATAATTAAATTATTCGAATATTAAAATTATATTCCCTCTATTGATTCTCATAAAAAATAAGCTGTTCACAATGAACAGCTTTCTAATAATTCACACCCGTTTGGTGCTTTAATGTCTCAAGCCACCCGGTATCTCCGATGCCATAGCCCTTGCTTTGCCCCACATCTCTTAAAGATCCATTGCTGTAGTTAATTGATAAGATGAAATCAGGAATGGTATCATACCCGGCTTCCGCAATTTTACTGAGCTCTGAACGGTAGTGAGATATAGCATAAGAAGCCGTTTGTTTTTGCAGAGGATTTTTTTCAAGCTCTTCTTTATATACGTCTAATAAGTCACGTCCATCAGGCGTTACATACCGCCCGTCAATCACTTCTAAATCCTTCAAATGATAGCCTGTAACTTCATACATCTCACGAGCAGCCTGATACTTTTTATATGCTTCTTCGGAAAATTGTGTTGAATCACTGCTTTGGCTTTTCATGATATGTAAAAATAGCTCTTTGCTGTTGTCTCCAGATTGCAGCACTTGCTCAATTTGCTCAATCAGTGCCTGATCGTCTGTCCCGCTCACCCGTACCTTATAGTCAATCGGCGTAATCGTAAACGTCAGCTCTATCCCCTGCGGAATGTGAATATGGTTTCGGTTCAACAGCACTTGCAGCTGTTGGTTAACCTGGCTTCGCTGATATACCTTTGCATTCTCAGCCTCCACGTCTCCATTAAACGTGACATTGCGAAACGCAGCATCCTGCAGGTTATAGTTTTGCGCCTTCCCTTTGAATAGCCATTCTGTTTCATTATCGTAAGCAGCCTGTCTTTCTGCAGCTGACAGATCACTTCTGAAATAAGGCGACTTTGAATTTTGGTACTTATCCTTAATATAGCCTAATGGATCAGACTTTGTTTTGTTAATCGCATTCATCCTGCTGTATTTTTCATCTAGTATTTTGATTCTGATATCACTCTCAGATTCATAGGGGTTTTTGGATTGAATCACTGTTTCTTCCCCTGTGTCTGTCACTGTTCGATCATTCGCTGATTGATACACTTTGCTGAAAGTCCCGCCGTTTCCCGCCACACTGGTTTTAGAATAATTGAACTGGTTGATTCCCTCATTTGAAGATCGTGCCTCAAGCCTGCTGTATGCCTTTTCCAGCATCGCTGCTGTATTTTCAGCCATATTCTCGCGTTTAGTAGCCGCATTCCTATTCAATATGTTCTGTGCCATCAGCTGGGTGCGGATAAATTGCCGATTCAGACGCATTGGATTCCCTCCTGAACAATTCTCTCTTACCCTTTTTTATCGGCAATTCCATGTATATATTAACCTCAAAAAACATTTATTTACACATGAAACTTTAATATGTATGATGGAAATAAAAGGAGGTTGTTTACATGACGAAAAAATGGCTTATTCCATTCGCTATTATGCTGTCTGTCTTATTCACCTTTACTTATTCGGCATCAGCTGCCGGAGTCACTGCTATTACAGGAAACAATTCATTTGATACCGCAGCACCGATCGGATATTGGAAATATAAGAATATCGATACAACGATACTGGAAGCCGGACAAGATGAAGCCTATTTCACTTTTACAGCTAATAAGGGAGAAAAAGTATACGTGAGAAGTACATATCAGAGCGCGTACACAGGGATGAAAATTGAAATTTACGATAAGAACAGAGTACCTGTTTCACAAGGTACAGAAGTCATTAACCCTGACACTTTTTCTTCATTTATCTATGCCAATGCTGACGCTCAAAACACGACGGATACCTTCTATGTGAAAGTGTCACGCGGTACCTATACCGGGAACATGTATTTCACACTTTCAATTGAAGACCGAATCAAATCCGGCAGCGGAACGTTCCAGTTCAGCGGCGTTGCTGAAAATAAAGGAAACACAAGCCTTAGTCCCTCAGGTTCTGACTCCAGCGTGATCAAGGTTGATTTAACAAATCAATCCGAAATACCGCGCGATGCCATCGTAACCAGAGTACAAACAACCGCCACTCAAACACCAAGCCAGGGAAATACACGCCACTTCATCATGACGAGTGAAAACAACGAATGGCGCCGTGCTCTTGTGAATAGCTCGACTTCAGGGTCTTATGATATATCCTTGTCAGATCAACTCAGTGTAGCAAAGGTATGGAGTTTTAAATATAATACACTAGCAACTGCTAAATCGACGATGAGTAATGTAAAAGCAAAAATAGATTATCAATACGATGTCACAAAACAGTTTTAACTTATACCGAGCCGGTTATCCGGCTCTTTTTTATTTTTAGCCTAGAAGGCAATCGTTTTGATACACTATAGTCAGTACAACCAAGGGAAGTGCAGCAAATGGCATTAAAACAGCTAAAAAAACTGTTGTTTGACCGTCCTCTGAAGGACGGCGACTTACTGAACAATCAATACAGAATCGAAGAATGCCTCGGCATGGGCGGCTATGGCTTAGTTTATTTGTGCACCGATGTCCATACTCAAACATCTTATGTCTTAAAACAGCTACGGCCCACAAAAGCCAAAAAGGAAAAAGAAAGAGTCCGGTTCCAGCAGGAAATGAAACTGCTCAAAAGCATGCACCACCCGCAAATCCCGGCCTTCATAGAAGATTTCATCATTGACGGACAAGCTTATTATGTCATGCAGTTCATTGAGGGAGATAATATAGAAGAATTATTATTTTTTCGAAAACAGCCGTTTACAGAGCTCATGGCGTTACAGCTGATTTCACAGCTCCTTGAGATTGTAGAATACCTGCATGAACGCCTGATATTTCATAGTGACATCAGAACGCCTAATATCATCATCAATGACGGCAGGCTCTGCCTCATCGATTTCGGCCTTGCCAAACAATTGACTCCTGAAGAAACGGAGGAAGTAAAGGTGAGGAAACAGGATGACTTCTTCGATCTTGGAGAAACGCTGTTGTTCCTGCTGTATTCTCAATATAAAGGAAAAAAGAAGAAAAACGGCACCTGGATGGAGGAATTAACGCTCACAAAAGAAGTAACCCTGCTGCTGAAAAAATTATTGGGCATTGATGAAGAGTATCAGCACACCGCTTTCATTCGCGAAGATTTAAACCGAGCCATTCAATCGGTCACATAAAAAAACCCTTGTCCCAAAAGCGGAACAAGAACTTTTTTTTGGATTAACTGCTGCTGTAGCTCCGGCGTTTGTAACGATGACTGCCGCCATAACGGTCGTAGTGTCTTCTTTTGCCTGAGCTGCTGCTGTAGCTGCGGTAATGTCTGCGCCGGCTGCTGCTGTAATGCCGGTGTCTGCGATATCGGTCACTAGAGCTGCCTGAGAGGTACTTGATCGTTTTGATGATTTTTTTAAACATTGCTGATCACCTCATTTCTTTCTTCCTATTATATATATTTTATGGGAGAAAGAAAAACATCAGCGGGGTCACTCTTTTGAAAACAAGAACCGCGTTCCATTTTCATTTGTCTGCAGCTCATAAGTAATGGCAAGCAGTCTGCATATATCCTCAATAATCTTTAACCCAAGCCCCTCATTGTTCTCGGTCTTATCAAATCCAATACCGTCATCCCGAATAGAAACAGTGCCATGTTCAATCGTAACTTCCATCTTTTCAGCTTTTGAATGCTTTAACGTATTTTGAAAAATATTATCGAACAGCCTTTGCATCCATAACGCGTTGCTCATCCATATCACTTCTTGATCTGCTGGCTTATAGTGCAATTCAATCCCATTCATACTGTATAAATAATCCCACTTTTTCACCGCTGTTTCTAATAGCTCGTTTAGGCGCACTTCTTCATTTACGATATAAGAACTTTCTAACGTCTCAGCGGAATATAGATTGAATTCATTGGTTAGTTCCGAGATATATTCGATTTGCTGATACAACGATTCGAATACGGCCGGATCATGACATTGGCCTTCCAAATAAAACAACTGCAGCCTGAGAGCGGTTAAAGGTGTATTAATGTCATGACGCAGTTTTTGCAAAAGTTCCTTTTTGATTTCCTCCTGCTGTCTCAGTTCCAGTTCACGGTATGTCGTCCGTTCAATTAACAAATTGACCGATTTGGTCAGTTCCCCGATTTCATCAGCGCGTTTCACTTCTATTTTATCGGGCACCTTTTGATCACTCGCCAGATGCCGAATGGTTTGATTTAATAGATTGATTTTATGCAGCAGGGAATGAATCGACTTTGAAAATAAAAAAGCTAACAATAAGAGTGATAACAAAAATACAACGAGCATTGCCGGATACGCAAAAGACCTGTGAAAAGGCATACCATGATTCATCGGTTTAAACATGCTGTCATAAATTACAGACATCAAAATACTAACCGCCAGCAATAGCACCGGAACACTAATAACGGCCGTACATAATAACAGCTGATATTTTGTCTTTAGCTTCATTTCTTCACAACGGTATTCAGCCGATACCCTTCTCCATATATATTTTCAATAATCTCACCCGCTTGATCATTGATTTTGGCTCTTATTTTTTTAATGTGCACATTGACGATATTCGGGTTTCTGTCTTCGAGCTGCCACAGATATTCAAAGAAATGTTCCTTTGTCAGGGTGCTGTCCCTATTTTCATATAAATAAAAGAAAATTCTCCGCTCAATCGCAGTAAACAACACCTCATCATGCAAGCTTTCATTGAACACTTTTTTGGTTTCCGCATCAATATACAAATGTTTGATTTGCGTAAAGGTGCCATAATGATGCTCAAGCATATTCTTCATTCTTAATAGCAGCTCTCTCGGATCAAAGGGCTTTACCATATAATCCTCGCCGATCTGCAAACCTTGAAGCTTGCTGTCCATGTCATTGCGGGCCGAGAGAAAAATGACCGGAATACGCAGCCCCAGCTTTTTGATTTTTGCAGACATTTGATATCCGTCTTCACCCGGCAGCATCACATCCATAATGACCAAATCCACCTTCTGAATTACCGAAAGTACATCCGCTCCATCTGTTTTCCACATCACATGATATCCCTCACGCTGCAAAATCTTTTGCAGCAAATCACCAATCATCACATCATCTTCAACGATTAAAATATGATAACCCTTCATCCTAGCGAACCTTTCTCATAAACTCCATGGAAAGTTTATATATTTGATCAGGCTGATATAAATAAATACTGTGTGTTCCCCTCAGTTCCTTTATATCAGCTGTATTAAATTGAGCCGCAAACGCTTCATAATCTTTTCGGTTTTGTATGGCATACTTTGAATGTCTATTTTGGTCAGAGACCGCATCTAAAATCAAGACGGGAGTTTCTTTTGGCGCCGGCAGATTCACAGATTTCCTGCCGTTTTGGTAAGACTGTAAAAGCTCATGCTCCATATCTGCATTAAAAAATTGCTTAAAGTTAATGGCTTTATAGATTTCTTTTTCTTCATCAGTTAAAAATGACTGCCGAATCACCTCAGGATTATATACTGCGGAAGACATAAACCGATGAAAACCAATCGAAGTTAACAGATGGAACCCTCTCACTTTCAGTCTGTCAATCCCGCTCAATTTATACGTGACATACTGCTGAGGCAATCCAATATCCATCGCAATAATCGCCTTAATTTCCTTAGGATATTTCTGCGCCCAATACATCGCTTCAATCCCGGATATGGAATGAGGCATTAAAATATAAGGAGGCTTATTTCCGCTTTTCATAAGCGCTTTCCTCGTCTGTTCCAGTACCGTGTCAATATCTCTGTCATCGTTAGACACATCACTGTATCCATAACCAGTCCGATCAACAACAGCAATCTTGTTTTCTTTTGAAAACTTGCTGTACAAACCTTTCATCTCATAAGCAGGCGCAGCAATCCCCGAACCGGACATAAACACAAACGTATCCTTCCCGCTTCCCTCTTCATACACATTCATCTTTTTACCGTCAACATCGACTACTGTGCCTTTGCCTTTCAGCAGTGCCGCCTCCTTATTTAGCTGGTAATGGTGATAAATAAATACCGAGACGGATACAAGCAAAACCAAAGCAGCCAAGCTGCCAAAAATGATTTTTAGGACTTTCCATAAAGTTTTCATATGATGCTCCTTTCACGTGATACGGAAAGGATACGACATGAAAATAAATTTCTGATTAATTTTGGGTCGATTTTATTTAGACATTTGACTTTGTCCTTACGGAAAGGTGTACATTTGGAGCATGGAGGTGATCGTTTGCTATCGATCGGTGAATTTTCAAAGATATGCAAAGTATCAACAAAAACACTGCGATACTATGATGAAATCGGATTAATCCACCCCGAAGACATTAATCCTGAAAATGGATATCGATATTATTCTATCAGGCAGCTGAAAGAAATGCTCTTGATTAACCGTTTAAAGTCGTATCATTTTTCTTTAGAAGAAATCAAAACCATTCTCGATTTGGAAGAGGATCAGGCTGAAGAAAAGCTTGGTTCTGCCCTTCAGCGAAAAAGAAGAGAAGTACAGGAAAAGATCAATGCTTATGAATATACCCTTACACAATTGAACCTCGATATTCTGCGTGCAGAGAAAGGCAAACCAATGATGTCATGGTTTGACGATATAGAAGTAATGCTTGCCGAAACCCAGCCAATGAACATTCTTTATATACGCCAAATGCTGAGCAGTGATGACTACGCCTTAGGATATGAGAAGTATTTTAGCAGGCTATATGAAAGAATTGCTGTTGATAAACTTACCTTGCTCGGCACGCCCATGACCATTTATCACAGCCCTGAGTACAACCCTGCCGGCAATGATACAGAGTTTGCGATTCCAATAGAGGAGACGGTAAGGGAGACAAGAGATTTACGCGGAGGTCTTTGCGCAAAGTCTGTTTGGAAGGGACCATATGCAGAATTAACAACCGTATACGCTAAGCTGAGAGAATGGGTCGAAGGTGAAGGCTATGAATTGGCGCAATCACCCTATGAAGTGTATGCAACCGATCACCACCAAGCTGGTGTGCCAGAGGATATTGTGACTGAAGTGTATTTTCCAATAAAGAAAAAAGAGAGGTAACGTCATGCAAAGAAACGACTGGCCAACTGCAGACCCGGCAGCCTTGGGGATAGACGCCGATAAACTGTCTGAGCTTGACCCTAAAATAAAATCCGAATACAGCAATATAAACGGTATCGTGGTTGTGAGAAATGGATACATCGCTTATGAGCGCTATTCTCATCAATATGGACCCGACGATACGCATCATGTAGCATCAGTAACCAAAAGTATCATGTCGGCCCTCATTGGGATTGCAATACATGCAGGATACATCAAAAGTGTCGACCAAAACGTTCTGGACTTTTTCCCGGATACTCCTAATAAACAAATACAAGCCATCACCATACGCCACCTTCTCACGATGACAGCTCCCTATCCATTTGAAGACTGGCACGAACCACTCGACAAGATGTGCATGCAGCCTGATTGGATCACCTATACGCTGGATATGCTGGGCCAAGGAGGCACAATCGGCACTTTTAAATACTCCACCGCAGGTGCACACCTGCTATCAGCCATCATCACCCGCAGCACAGGCAAGAGCGCCCGCGAGTTTGCCAACGAGCACTTATTTAAACCGATCGGCATGAAAGAAATCCCCTATTATGGTATGAAATCATTTGGCTTTGACGATCTATTCGGAAAAAACGTGAAGGGATGGGTAAATGACCCGGACGGCAACTCAACCGGAGGATGGGGACTTACGCTGACTCCACGGGATATGGCTCGGTTTGGTTATCTATATTTGAATCATGGTACTTGGAACAATCAACAGATCATTCGGAGATCATGGATTGACGAATCAACAGAGATAAACCCCAATAACTACGGTTATCTATGGTGGCTGCGTGATGAGGATGGCGTTTTCTCATACTCAGCACTGGGCGATGGCGGGAATGTGATTTGCTGTGTTCCGGAGAAAGACTTGGTTGTAGCAATTGCATCGGAATTGATTATTAATGCTCGTGACAGGTGGAAGCTGATTAAGGAATGTATTGTCCAGTCTGTGAAAGATTAAACTTATTTATGGCAACTAGACAGATAAGAAATAAGCGGTAGCCTCCTCAATATCTTTCTCCTTGAGAAGGCTGCCGATAACCGCCAATAAGAAATTCTCGTCCATTCTTATTTTTACCGAAAATCCCATGAAAGTGTCATCTGCTTAGCGATACAAAACCTCCATATCTACTATCCTACCTTCAATCCTCCTTATCTTTCAGCTGAAAAGCAATCAGTTTTCCTAATGCCTCTTCAGCCGCAAACGGAGCAACTATTCCTGAAGGATGTTCATGCTCGTGCTTCAGGCATTCATACATCTTCGGTTCAATGCAAGCCGGATCGATCCATGCAATACACCAGGATGCCCAAAAACGTGATTGCCCTTCACTTTCTTGAGCGATTTTGATGACAAAGGGCAGACTGGGCTTCCCGATTCTCATGAGTGAAATGGCTGCAGCCATTCGTGTATCTTCGGCATGACTTGTTAATAAACGTGATAGCTCCTCCGCTGCTTCACTCGCATCTTCCCCAAACTCACCTAAAACAGCCGCAGCGATATTACGTAAAGAGCCTTCCTCTTTTAAGGCCTCAACCAAAACAGGTATTGCATCTTTTCCTGATCTCTTTAGCTCCCCTATCGCTTGAACAATTGTGATCTCATTTGTATTCGCTAAATTCTGAACAGATAACGACAATTCATCACCATTTGATTTCATAAAAGGGCCCCCTCTCTCGTTTGATAATAGACACTCAGCGTATTCCACAAGGATATACCGGAAAGTGTATTATCTTCCAATTAACATTTAAATACTACAAACACTGTAAATAATCCTGTGAGATCCCATTATAAGAAACTCCGCCGCCTTTTTTAATGTTATCTCGCATCTGCTGAGCACTGACACAAAAGACCCCTTTGGTCAGTTAACCAAAGAGGTCTTATTCATTAAATTCATCTCATCTTATAGAATCAAAAAATTCCTAACGATCTAAAAAGGACGGCTCTACATGGACTGGTAACTATGCAATCTAATATATATTAGGGCAATTGAATTTTAAGAACTAAAACAAAGCAGTGCATTATTGATTGATATCTTTTAGCGCTTGTTTCGGTTGCGAATTGAAAATCAACAATGATGAAATAATGGCAATCATAACCCCTAACGCACCAATCCAGGTAATCGAAGCCAATGATACGTTTTCTACAAAAACGCCCCCTATCCCTGCGCCAACTGCCATAGCGAGTTGCATCATGGACTGATTAATACTGAGCAAAACACCTGACATTTCCGGTTCTATTGTAGCCAGGTGAAATTGCTGTGTCGGACCGGTAGACCATGCGGCAAACGACCATAATATGAGAATCACCAACACTCCGATATAGGAATGAGTGACAAATGACAGCCCAACCAGTGTGATGATATGCAATGTCATCCCGCCAACGAGTGTAAAGGGCACTCCCCATTTATCGGTGCTATATCCCCCAAACTTCGATCCAACCAAACTGGCAATTCCAAATATAAGCAGAACACCGCTAAGCAGCTTGCCGCTTATTCCTGAAATGTTCAAGAGATACGGTGACAGATAGGTATAAGCTACAGAATATCCCCCGAGCCAGAAGAAAGTGATTGATAATCCCATCGCCACTTTCCGTTTTTTGAAAAGAGCAAGCTGTTGAAGCAAAGGTACAGGCTTATCCCCTTCAGTATGCGGAAGAGTAAAGAATATAACGGCCATTGCGATCAATCCCAACAAAGCAATTGCACCAAATACAGACTTCCAGCCTAATGCTACTGCTATCATTCTTCCAAGCGGAACACCAATGATTAAAGAAGCGGTAAATCCCATAACGACAGTAGCGATGGCACTGCCTTGCTTCCCTTCCGATGCAATCTTAGCGGCAATCGTTAATGCGGTGACAACAACCATACCTGCTCCCATCGCCATAATGATCCGCGCTGCAATAAACCATCCATAACCAGGCAGGACAAAGGCCAAGATATTGCCGAACACAAACAAACCGAGAGCATACATCATCAATCTGCGTCTATCCATACTTGCTGTCAATGCCATAAGTACGGGTGTGGAAAGAGCATAGACAAGTGAAAAGATCGTTATAAGCTGGCCCGCGGCAGCCAAAGTTATCCCGAGTGTATGAGCAATGTGATCCAAAATACCCGAAATAATGTACTCTGAAGTTCCGACTAAAAAGCTGACAATGGCTAACATATAAATTTTCCAGGTGTTAGACATAAACGTTCACTCCTTAATTTTATTAGAACAACATATCACGAATTATCGATATGTTAAATTAAAAAATAAACACATCGCAATATGTCGATATGTATGGCGTAAAAATAAACATCTTTTGATGTTTATTTTTATATCTCTGTTTTAAGAAAGTCAGCAAGTTTCCCAATTGCTTCTTCATCTCTTTTGTAATACGTGTACTTTCCGATTCGTTCCGCCTTAATCAGGCCGGCTCTTAAAAGGATGGTGAGATATTGGGAAGCCGTCGATTGCGTCATTTTCAATTTGTCTGTTATTTGACTGACACATACCCCGATTGTGTTCATATCAATCCCTTCATGGGGTGCAAAATGACGATCAGGCTCCTTCAGCCATTGTAAAATTTGCAGCCTTGATTCATTAGATAAGGCTTTGAATACTTCAATTGGTTCCATATCGATTATTATATCGTTATATTCCGATATGTCAATTCGTTTTTTGATGCTAGCTTTTTTTAGGCTTATTTATGACTAATTCTGTGAAATGAAACTGTAGACAGCATACCAAAAACCAAATACTTTTGTTCCTGCTTAAATGTATCATAAAGCTTTAGAAATTGGTCTCTAATCATGGCATTGTACGCTTTGGGGAACCCGGCAGTGGCTTTGTTAATTTTGGCGTCCGCTTAGATTGTGAATTAAAACAATGATGGCATAACTCTAAAAAAAGAAGCGGAAGTTGATTATGTTCAATCAGCTTCCAACCTCTTTGACAAACATTTAATTCTTTATATTAAAGATTTTTCTCTAAATCATTACATAATTTAAATACCATCACTCGTTCACCTGTCCGGGAGCTTAAATCAGTATGAAAACTTTTCACTTCTTCTCCAGTTATCGTAAGGATAATATCCTTAAGACCTTCTATACCTGATTCAACTAGCTCTGAACGAGTTTGTTTGATAGATAACATACCCTCTTTTGATCCACAAACTGCGTATTCAGCTGGTGTTAAAATTCCTTTTAAATTAACGATGATCATATCCCGCAGTATATCAGTTTTAACAGATACAGACCCACGCCCAAGATAATCCTTCTCCCATTGAGTAATGGACTTACTGATCTCTGATTCAATAGAACCTCTCGTTTTTTTCATATATAACACATCTCCTGGCAAATAAATTGGCATATTCTATTAGTTATTTCGTCTCATTAATATTCTCTTACAACATGTCCTTCATATACACCTTCAATATCCAAATCAGTTTTACCGTTTCTTGAGACCACTATCATTTTGGATAACATATTTTCTTCCATCATAGAGTGGACATGCAAAAATCGAACGCTCCCTAAATGGGTTTCCTCAACTTCTTCATAAGATTTTAAATGATAAAAATCGATTGCTTTTCTAATTACTTTTTTCATACATTCCATATTTTCTCGATCAAACGAGCTCATTTCCTCTATTGTTTTCGTTACAAAATCAGTTAAATTAGCGTTCATACAATCTCCTTAGAACTGCTTCTTTCTCCATAGATGGGTGCGTTTAGAAGCTGAACCTTCATTTCATCATGACAAGCAATGATCAGGTAGGGCTTGACCTGTTTTAACATCAGGAACCTCCACAATTGAGGCTTTTCCATCCTTATGATTAACGAGTAAACCTCTAACTTTAACATATGACGGCACTAGTGGATGCTGACGAATGATATCAACACTTTTTTCAACACTAGTACTATTTTCATTTAGCCATTCATCGACCGTACCACCTAAAAATTCAGGCCTGCAGTTTTGAAATAGATAATCCAATGTTTGTATTTTATCTTTCATTGTTTCAAGTTGAGTTAGTACATTACCTGTGGAAGTCCTCTTATCTTTTGTTCCTACAACAACAACCTCCTCAACATCTTCCTGGTAAATCGCAAAAATAACAGACCTCATTATTTCTCCATAAGGATGTGAGATACCGGCACCATAGCTTTGTATAGTCAGCATATTTTCTGCTGGAGTGTTAGTCACTTCTTGTAAAATAGGCTCCAAGCCGTTTTCAATGTCCGTCAAAAATAATACTTTTTTATTTTGATTTCCATTCATATAGCACACCTCTTCTTTATGTTTTTCATTTTTATATTGAGTAACAAATCCATTTGATAATGTTTAGATTCATAATTACCAGCTTTCCCAGCATCCCTCTGGATCAATACTAGCCAGTCGGACCCATCCATTTTGAACTTTTTGCAGAAATACTGAGTCATTATTTAATAACCGTTCTACATATTCTCTAGGTGCTTGGATGACAATTAACAAACGAAGAGGAGAATGATAAGCCTCATAATCTGATTGCATGACGGATTGCCAAGGCAGTCCGGCTAACAAGTCACTTGCATTCCCCTGCATAACTCCGAGACCTGCAGTAACGGTTTGAGTTGCTTTATTTCCGCTGCCATAATAATGAGGTGCTACCGTTGATGCGTAATATTGTAAATTAATCCATTGGGCCACAGTTCCAGGTCCTGCAATAATATTTGCTAGGAGTTCACCGCTTTCGTCCTGCTTCCAATCATAATTATGAAGGAAGGCTCTTCCTTCCAAATCACAATCCTGAGTTAGTTCACGTTGGCCGATAATAAAAGCGGCATTACGAGCCAGTCCCCATTCCGGACGTATCTCACTCCAATCTTCCGCAAATCGGTGTGCCTCAGCCTTCGGGTTTTTAAGTTTCGATTGGACATTCGGTAATTGGGCTAGACGTTCTGAATTTACGTTATGTCTCACTTTCGGCATAACAGCTTCGATACGTTCAAATGCTTCCTGTGCAGCTTTTGAAAGCTCTGGTACATAAAGCCAATGTAATTCATCCACCGTTGTATTATGTTCAGCGGCAGCAAAAACCGTATCCTCAGGGATTTTAATTCCTTCAGTTAAAAGAACTTCTCTTACTTCTGAAAGATTACATAATGCAGCTAAAACTCTTGCATTGAATCCACCGGCCGCTCCACCGCAGGCACCACAGTCAAGAGCTGCCGCATAAGGGTTATTGATACTTTGGCTGCCATGCCCGCAAATCACGACTAATGGTGCGAAATTCTCTGTTAATCCCATCATTTTTAAAGCTTGGCGGGCATGGTTCACTTTTTCTTCCTCAGTAAAACCTACAGGTATTTCTGCCTCTGTGTCATACTCATGATGAAGCGAGAGTTTTGTATCAGGTTTACGTAACCAAGTCTCACGGAGATTACGAATGAAACGATCCGTTTTTCTTGGCACAAAGCTACGTGCTACCATTTGCAGACTAAGCCAAGGCCCGCTTAGCTCAGGTAAAAGCAAGCTCGTAAGTACATTCTGTTTCATCTTTTTAAATGTATGGCTTAATGAATAAACCGCTTGCGTGCGTTGGTTGTATTTTTCGAGTACATCTTCATCTACGAACTCTTTTATTGTATTTTGCGGTTTTTGTATGATCGGCAAGGAGGCATGACTGTGTTTACTGCCGAGTTCACAAGTTGCAATCGGCACCCCAAAGAAACCAGCAATACCAATCGTTTCAAATGGACCTTCTTTTTCTAGTTGACGACGAAAAGGCTCTGATCGTACATCGATGCAGAATGCCAATTGAGCTAATGCAGATTTTTTACCATTGGTTTCACGTTGTTTTGAGATGATCTTCTGACTTAATCGATCAGTGTATGTTTGTTCCCAAGCTTCTAACCAAAGTTTCCTGCGAAGTTTCTCATCAAAGCTGTAGGCAAATGATAAATATTCGTTTTGTTCATCGGCCGACATCTGTGGCCATTCCTCTAATGTAAGTCCCCCCCAATGAATCCAAGCTGCTATAAGGGGAGCAGTTGAAATTTTATTCTCAAATCGTTCATTATGAATAGGTAAATATGGCTTTATAAGAGCCCACTCCATGGATATTCGGACAGCTAAATAATCTGTCAGGAGTTCATGTTCATGGCTCGATTGTTGGGAGCGCCAAAGCATCATCCCTGCCCATCCAGGTAAGGAAAGTAAATGACCTTCAAGATAAGCCTGAAATTCTGATTCTGGGATTTCTAGCGCAACTAAGGCTTCCTGTAAAGCCAAATGTGCCTCTTGCGGCCAACCTTTTAACCTTTCACGCTGCTTTTTACTAAGTGCTGGATCATACTGAATGAGATGCTGCCAGGCACGATAGAAACCTTCCTCACGATTGGGCATTATCCAACCTGCTTGAGAGTCATCAAGATATAATTTACACCACTTAATGACATGATGATCTAGTATATTGACTAACCTTTCACCATCTTGATTCTCTATATATGAACTTATTGGTTGCATATAAAAACTCTCGATATGATCCAATCCACGGCATTCATTCACCAATTTCTCCAGCTTATGCGATGATAAAAGGTCGGAAGGCAGTGGATCTAATTGTAATCCAGCATGACAAAATCGTTCTGCCACGTCCCGTGGGATATTAAAGGAATGTGAATCAAGCCAGCGCTGCAGCCCCATTTCCACAAAATCTTCATCAATCTCACCTTTATTCTTTGCTGAACGGATCATAGATGCACTAGGGTATATATCAACATCCCGAGTGTTTTTCAACCAACCTGCAACCTGATCAAAAGATTGGTTTTCAAGCCCCATCCACGGATTACGTGCAGCAAATGTGGAAATAGGCCAAAGTGGCGCAATCACTCGGCTGGCGGATGTAATTAAAACGTTAAGATCACTTTCTTGAACATCAATATCTGTATCTTTCTTTTTTACATTTTCTTTCGTTAATACGGATGTAATGCCCATCTCAGATTAGCTCCTTATGATAAATATTGTTTAAGGTAGTCTGGGTGACTCTCTACTAACTTTGGTTTTGCTTCACCTAATCGAACTAACCAAAGATAGATTACCGCGAAGAGCACTGAAGAACGATGACGAGCAACCCACGTACCTAAAGCACTGCCAAATAGTAAGAGACATACAACAATGATGACAGCTGACATTGGAGGTTGAACACTTTGAAAATCGATTGTATGCAGCCACTTATAGAAGAGGTTATGAATGATAAAATATACGAGGGCTGCTCCTCCTAAACATATTAAGCCAACAATTCGGCCAATTTTCCCCTCTCCAAAAGCTACGAGCTGAGTCCAAGAAACGGACAATGACCACCCTAAGATCAGCGCACTGATTAATTGATACCCCTCTCCAGGAGCAGCGAGCCAAAAAGCAACGCCTATTACTAAGGCTAACGTACGGCCAGCCGCGATCCATAAATAGGATGATCCCTCATTAGCCCGAGTCGATCCTTCATGCCGCTGTACTGCTGAACCAGCCTGTAAAAACAACGTAGCTTTGAATAAACCATGTAAAATAAGATGAATAATGGCTGCTATATAGGCTCCTAATGCACACTGAATGAGCATAAACCCCATTTGTGCAATCGTGGAGCCTACTAGCTGGCGTTTATAGTCAACCTGGACTAAACTAATACCAGTTCCAATCAATACCGAGATGCCAGCAAGCAGAAGTAAAATAATTGATGCTATACCACCATTAAATAGAGGTGAAAATCGAGTTAGTATAATCCCGCCTGCGTTTACTAAACCTGCGTGCATAATCGCAGAAACAGGAGTTGGAGCAACAATAGACTCAATTAACCATCTTTGGAATGGCCATTGAGCCGCAGGAATGATCACTGCTAACACAATCAATAAATGAATCCCTGTTCTCTCCCAAATCCCCAGTTGAGCTAAACTTTCATTTGTTAAAACCAACGATAACCGCCATTGACCTGTGACTTGAAAAAGCCACATCATCGCGAAAAACAAAGAAAACCAACTTAACAAAAATAACCGGCCAGAAATCTTGGCTGCTTCACTAGCCACATGCCAAGCACTGTTTAACCTAATAAGTAAGGTTAAACCGACAAGAGTTGCTCCCCAAAATATAACCATCAAGCGGAGATCGCCACTTAACCATGTAATTGAAGCAGCACCTGTAGTGAAAGTAAAAAGCGTAAAATATTTTCGATATGATCGATCTCCCATTAAGTAACGTACAGAAAAACGCTGAATGACGAAACCAATTGCAAGAACAAAGAAAGTCATTAAACAAGCTAAGGAATCTAAGTGCCAAGGGCCAATATCTCCACTCACACTACTATCGGCAAGAAGCAGGAAGGAAACCAAAAGCGGTAAAGCCAAGATACCAATATGAATACGAACATAACTCAAGGGTACTCGCGGATGTAAAAACAATAGTCCACTTATCCCGGAAATAATAAGCATAATAAAAAATAATGATGACAAACTCAGCGAAACTAACATTTCAAATTCTCCCTTAGGTAAAATTCTGTCTGTAATTGAATATACATTTCTTTATCACTTTGAATAATTACTTATTTTTTCCAACAAAAAAGCCGACAACTTCAAGATTCAATGATTATCTTAGTCATTGAATCTTGAAAATTGTCGGCTTCACTTCAACTAACTTCAGCAAAGTTTTTTGAAGAGCTACCTTATGATTGGTCATTTTACTATATACAATATTTTAAGTTCCGTCTAAAGGAATGGAATATCGTTAATTTAGTACCTTGATTTATAAATTAAATCGACTTATGTTACTCTTTGTTTTTTATTAGGATACTTTTTCACCCTATCAAAATTTAAAATGAAATATTAAAAGAATGCTAAAGGCCTAATTTTAATAACAAACAAAAATAAACATCTGCGCCGATTATTAAGTTAAGTATAAGATATGCTAAATTTTAAACATTGTCAAGATGTTGGAATACGGAGAATGAAGTATCAAATCCTTCTTTCCCTTTAAATATACATCCTGAATCTTTAACCAAGGCCTATGATATCTACCATTCTAATTTTTTTGTAGAAATACAAGAAAATTTTTATAATCATTTTCTATTTTCTTGTTTAATAAATAACTGAGTTCAATTAGCAACTATAAATGAATACTGGTTCCTACTTTATTTTCAACAGCCTTAACGACCAAAAAATTGAACTAGTTGTTGTGGATAT
Organism: Bacillus sp. G16; assembly: GCF_021282335.1. Lineage (NCBI taxonomy): Bacteria > Bacillati > Bacillota > Bacilli > Caryophanales > Bacillaceae > Bacillus > Bacillus sp. G16. Next base: position 356,152 of record NZ_JAJSOZ010000002.1, read on the forward strand.
TGTTATAGCTAGAATTCCCCAATTTCTCCGTAGATGTCACTTTCCTTGAAAATACCTTCTTTATATTTTCATATTCTTATGGCAATCTTAAATATCTGTAAAACTAAACATAGCCATCTTTAAAACAAAAAACCCCTTTGGCTAAAACTGTAGCTTTGAAATAAAGGATGATCAAAAATAACACATGAACCTTCAGTTTACGGCAAATTTAAAGAATCCATTTAGAAAAAAAGATAGATCAAAATGGATTCTACAGTTTTGAATACAGATGGAATCTTTATAAAAGAGTTTGATCATTTTAGGTTACGATTTTTTGAACATTAGCACCCGATTGTTGAATAAATCTAAAAATTTTTTGACTTGTTTTCCTTTCTTTTGAAGCGATAAAGAAGCATGTTTTCACATTTTTCATAAATTTTTATGGTAGTTTGAATAACTTTTAGTTTAGGGAATGTTAAATATATAAAAGTTGAAACTGCTAGGCTTATTAATACTCCTGCTAATACATCAAAAGGATAATGAACCCCAACCCATATACGGGAGACTCCCACAAGAACAGCTAACAATACCCATAAAATTGACCAGCCTCTCTTAAAGAGCCAGAATGAAATACAATATGAGAAGAATAAAATTGTATGGTCACTTGGAAAAGAATTGTCTTTTTCTTTATGTATCAGTTTATTAACCTCTCCCAATTCAACAAAAGGTTGATAATTCGAGTGAAATGCCCCTGCAACCTTCCCTATCGTAAAGGCACAAATGAAAGCGATAGATGCACAAAGAATCATAATTCTATTATCCGTATCTCTTGTAAACCAAATAAAAAGAACACTTAGTGCAAGTAAAAAAACCATATATTCAGCAATAAAACTAAATACAGGATTCAAAAAGGGATGTTCTTTTCCTAAGTCATTAACTAGTCTAAACAGTGATATATTAACTTCTGAAATATCCAAACCCAACACCATCCAATCTCTTTTTAGAACATAGTAAAAGAAAATTAGATGACCTGCCATCGAATCAAATTACATTATTTGAGATTAAAGTTACATTTTTGTAAGATTGATGTCACATCATTTATGTAAAAAGGGGACCCAAAATCAATTGGAATCCCCTTATAATTTTTAGTAACCTGCCTCTTTTGTTAAAATAGAAAAATACCCTTAGACAAAAATTATCTAAGGGAAAAAGCATCGCAACATTTTTATAAACGTCGTAACTTTATTTTAAACATCACATCTTTTTTACAAAAATCGTGACTTTATTTCAAAGCAACAAAAACAACCAAAGGGGTTAAACAATTTATTCCACAGTAACACTCTTCGCAAGGTTACGAGGTTTATCAACATCACAGCCGCGATGCAGTGCAGCATAGTAAGCGATCAGTTGCAGTGGAACAACAGACACCAACGGAGCAAGCGCTGGGTTTACTTCCGGCAGTACGAATCTGTCATCCGCATCGTCTAGGCCTTTCAGTGAGATGATGCATGTGTTTGCTCCGCGAGCGGCAACTTCCTTGACGTTTCCGCGGATGCTTAGGTTTACGTGCTCTTGTGTTGCCAGTGCGAATACTGGTGTACCTTGTTCGATCAAGGCAATCGTGCCGTGCTTCAGCTCTCCGCCGGCAAAGCCTTCTGCCTGGATGTATGAAATCTCTTTCAGCTTCAGTGCGCCTTCGACACATACGAAGTAGTCAAGGCCGCGTCCGATGAAGAAAGCGTTTCTGGATACAGTCAGGTATTCACGGGCGATCATTTCCATTTCGTCTTTCTGGTCGCAAAGGGCTTCCATTGCGTTCGCAGCGATACCAAGTTCTTTGACGAGGTCAAATCCGATATCAATGCCGTTTTTGTCAGCAGCCACAGATGCAAGAACCGCAAGAACTGCGATTTGTGCAGTGTATGCTTTCGTTGACGCAACAGCGATTTCAGGACCCGCATGAAGCAGCAATGTGTAGTCAGCTTCACGAGAAAGTGTTGATCCCGGTACGTTTGTGATTGTCAGGGCTTTGTGTCCGAGTGCTTTGACTTGAACAAGTACCGCGCGGCTGTCTGCTGTTTCTCCGCTTTGAGAAAGGAAAATGAAGAGCGGTTTTTTAGACAGAAGCGGCATGTTGTAGGAGAATTCACTCGCTACATGCACTTCAACCGGCACGTTTGCCCACATTTCAATATATTGTTTACCGACAAGTCCTGCGTGGTAGCTTGTTCCGCAGCCAATGATATAGATGCGGTCCGCTTCCGCTACAGCGGCAGCGATATCGCCAGGCACAGACAGTTTGCCGTTTTCATCTTGATACGTTTGGATGATTTTGCGCATGACAACAGGCTGCTCATCCGTTTCTTTCAACATGTAGTGAGGGTACGTGCCTTTTTCGATATCACTGGCATCCAGCTCAGCGATATAAGACGCACGTGTAATGACGTCACCATCAAGATTTTTGATGACAACTTGATCATCAGTGACGATGACCATTTCTTTATCCATCAGCTCTACGTATTCGTTGGTTACTTGAAGCATCGCCATCGCATCAGATGCTACGACGTTGAATGTGTCTCCAAGACCGACTAATAGAGGGCTTTTGTTTTTCGCTACAAAAATCGTTTCTCTGTTTTCGTTGTCGAATAAAGCAATTGCATAAGAGCCTTTTAACAGTGTAAGTGTTTTACGGAACGCTTCTTCTGTATCAAGTCCTCCGTTGACAAATTGCTCGATTACTTGAACAACTACCTCTGTATCGGTGTCACTTTTGAGCTCTACATCTTGTAAATACTCTTGTTTCAGCTGAACATAGTTCTCGATCACGCCGTTATGAACAAGTGTAAAGCGGCCAAGTGCGCTTTGATGCGGGTGAGCGTTTAGATAGCTTGGTTCGCCGTGTGTTGCCCAGCGAGTATGGCCAATTCCGGCTTTCGCTTCTACATTGGCATCCACAACTTCACGAAGATCCGCAATGCGTCCTTTTTCTTTGAACACATGGATTCCCTGTTCGTTGGCAACAGCGATACCAGCAGAGTCATATCCGCGGTACTCAAGCTTTTCTAACCCTTTCAGTAAAATTTCCTTCGCATCAAGCTGACCGATATAACCTACAATTCCACACATATTTTTCTTCCTCCTAAGATTGTAAAAGGAGACGAAGAAAGTCAAATTTCAAGGGGACTTTCAATCGTCCCCTCCTACATGTTTTTTGGAAGATCATGTGATTTCTCTTTGTTCAAGGAGTCACCCCCTTGGTTTGAAGAAATCCTTACGGCTGTGATCTGCATACTCAGCCGGGAGGCATCCGCCGAAAATTCGATAACCTCCATCCTCGTCAACTAAGCCTTTTTCCGGGCGCTTAGTTCGGGCGCTATCATTATAGGTAAAGCAATAATCCCGTCTTTTCTTCCTCAGAGAAAATAAGAACAAGACAAGCTTGATTTTACAGCATGTGCCATGAACGGTCAATTGTTTTTTAAACAACTTTGCCACATGTCTCACAATTATCATATGTAAATCTCGCTTGTCTTGTTCGCTCTCTAATTATAGACTTCGTTACTCCAATCCCATTTCTGACCGGACGACTTCAGCAATGCGATTTACATATTCATCGCACAGCTCTTTCGTCTTCGCTTCAGCCATGACACGGACGAGCGGTTCAGTGCCTGAAGGGCGCACCAAAATCCGGCCGTCGCCGTTCATTTCTTTTTCAACTTCAGAAATAACAGCTTTTACTTTTTCGTTTTCTTCGACTTTATATTTATCAGTTACTCTCACATTGACTAACAGCTGCGGGAACTTCTGCATTTCAGCTGCAAGCTCTGACAGCGGCTTGCCTGTCGCTTTCAAAGTGTTCATCAGCATAATAGCAGACAATAATCCGTCTCCTGTCGTGTTGTAATCAAGGAAAATAAGGTGTCCTGACTGCTCTCCGCCGACATTGTAGCCGTCTTTTTTCATCGCTTCTACTACGTAGCGGTCGCCGACAGCTGTCTGTACGCTTTTGATGCCTTCTTTTTCGAGCGCCTTATAGAAGCCGAGGTTGCTCATTACGGTTGAAACCACTGTATCATCCTTCAAACGGCCCTCTGATTTCAGGTGTTTTGAGCATATGTACATGATTTGGTCGCCGTCAACGATATTTCCTTTTTCATCGACAGCAATCAGGCGGTCGCCGTCACCATCGAACGCAAGACCCAGATCGGCGTTTTTCTCTTTGACAAACGCGCTGAGCGCTTCCGGATGAGTCGATCCGACGCCGTCATTAATATTTAATCCGTTTGGAGAAGTTCCCATTGTTGACACATCTGCATCTAAATCAGCAAACAGGTGTGTCGCCAAGGACGATGTTGCGCCATGAGCACAGTCAAGCGCCACATGAATACCTGTGAAATCTTCATCAGCTGTCTGTTTTAAGAATTGCAGATATTTTTGGCCGCCTTCAAAATAATCGTTTACAAGCCCGAGATCAGCTCCGACCGGTCTTGGCAGCTTATCCTCCGGTTCGTCCATCAGGCGCTCAATTTCAGCCTCCTGTTCATCAGAAAGCTTAAATCCGTCTCCCCCGAAAAACTTGATGCCGTTATCCTGCACTGGATTGTGAGAAGCAGAAATCATGACGCCTGCCTCTGCATCCATTGCTTTTGTTAAATAAGAGACACCAGGTGTAGAAATGACACCCAGACGCATGACTTCTGCGCCAATCGATAAAAGTCCGGCGACAAGGGCTCCCTCCAGCATATGGCCGGAGATGCGTGTATCGCGGCCTATCAGCACTTTTGGACGTTGTTTGTCTTTTGTCAGTACATAACCGCCGAAACGTCCGACTTTAAAGGCCAGCTCAGGTGTAAGCTCACTATTGGCGACACCTCTTACACCGTCTGTTCCAAAATACTTGCCCATTTTATAATCGCTCCTTTTTTATTCCGATGAGGATTGTGAATCCGCAGTGGATTCGTCCTCATCCTGATCTTGGTTTTGATCTTTATTTTCGTCTTGTTTTTGATCATTGCTGTCTTTATCAGTGTTCGTTGTATCTTCTTGCTGCTTGTTATCTTGATCATTCGTTTGTTTATCTGTGTCATCCTGATTTCCTGATGTATTGCCACTGTTATCATTAGTCGATGTATTGCTTTTTTTGGACGTCAGCTTGATTTTGGCGTTTTTCTGCCCCAAGGACCAGGTTACATTTTGAGGCCCATTTACTTCAAGCTTCACGCTATGCTCCCCATCATCTAAATCTGAAACATTCACATATAATTCAATATCAGATTTCTTCAGGCTTTTTATATTAGCGGGAGAGCCTTTAGCCGTCACGTCTATCGCCTGCGATTCAGGATCTAGAAACTCAATGTTTTGAGAGCTGCTCAGCCCTATAGTCTTAATAGGAACATTCTCAAATTTTTGATCCGCTTCACTATCAACTTCAATATGCAAAATCACCTTTGACGGCGAGATTTTTTTGACGCCATCAGGAAGCGGGATGTCTGCCTCGATATCGGAATCCTTGTTAATTTTGCTTAAATCTAAGCTGACGCCGTCAATAAATTCAAGAGAATCCAACACATCCTGAGAGCCGTAAACTGTTACCTCACTGGGGCTGGATTCAATATTCGCTATGCTGACACCGTCAGGAAGGCTTCCTGTCCGTTCAATTTTAAAAGGCACTTTTTTACTCGGGCTTGTCACCGGAACGGTAATCTTGATGACCGAGGGCTCCACGTCGACAGGAAGCGCGTTTCCGTCTTTATCATAAACAGTTACTTTCGCTTCCTTTTCAATCGTTTCATCTGCGTTTTCCAAATTCACTGAAGCTTTCACAAGAGAAATGTTATCAATCACATTTTTAGATCCCGTAATCTGCACATTTTTCGGACTGACAATCGGCTGCTCCGGAGAATAGCCTTTTTTCATCTTGTTTTTATTGTAGTACTCCACTTCTACGGGAAAGCTTTTGGTCGTCCGTTCTTGAATGGTCACTGTCGTAACAGACGGATTGATCGAGATTGTCAGCCCATCCGACACGTTTTTGGCCTTAAGCTCGACCTTATGTGTGCCGGTTTTTAAATTTTCCATGTCGGCATAAATTTCAAAGTTCTTTGTCTGCCTAGCCTTTTTCACGGCGCTTGTCGAGCCTTTTATCGTGACATTAACCGTTTGCGGGACACCTGTCACGACGTAATTTTCATCATCATAATACGCTTTGACCGGTATATCGGTCAGTGTTGCTTCATCAATTGTTGATGTCGGAAAGAAAGATTCACCCGGTTTTTTCGGAGTCGGTGCTTGATTGCTGTTAACCGCCACATAAAGCAAGAGCGCGAAAAGCAGAGCAACGATTTTCACAGCCCAGCGGTTGTTTAAGAATTTATCCATTTTTCTTGCCCCTCCAATACCAGCGGTTAGAAGAAGTGTCTCTGGTGTTTTTCTTAAACTCGGCTTCAAGCATTTCTTTCAGCGCTTCTTCCGTCAGCTCTCTGTGAAGGTCGCCGTTCTTCGCCACACTGACGCCGCCGGTCTCTTCAGACACAATAATCGTCAAACTGTCTGTTACTTCACTAATGCCGACAGCCGCTCTGTGCCGCGTACCCAGTTCTTTTGAAATAAACGGGCTCTCCGAAAGCGGCAGATAACAAGCGGCAGCGGCAATTTCATTATTCTTCATAATCACCGCACCGTCATGAAGCGGAGTGTTCGGAATAAAAATATTGATCAGCAGCTCAGAGCTGACCTTGGCATTCAATGGTATGCCGGTCTCAATATAATCCCCCATTCCAGTATCCCGCTCAATGGTCAGCAGGGCGCCTATACGGCGTTTCGCCATATAATTGATCGCCTTTGTGATTGCCTCAATCGTTTTCTGCTGCGCTTCCTCTACAGGCGTGCCGCTCCTTGAAAAAAAGCGGCCGCGGCCAAGCTGTTCAAGCGCTCTTCTCAGCTCAGGCTGAAAAATAATAATAATTGCTAAAAATCCCCATGTTATCGCTTGGTCCATCAGCCATTGAAGCGTGCTGAGGCCCAAGTATTGGCTGGCCATACGGACAAGCACGATTACTACAATTCCTTTTAACAGCTGAACCGCTTTCGTGCCGCGTATCACCATAATCAATTTATATATCACATACCAAACAAGGAGAATATCAACGGCATTGCCGAGGTACTGCAAAAAAGGGATATCCTCAAAAGCCATTTCCTCGTCCTCCAAGATTTCAGTCATTTCGTATTTTGTGTTTTACGTGTTACGCATATGTACTTTACATAGCGAGCCCATTATACCACATTTCGATTTAGCAAGTGAAATGTGCCCGCCCTCTCAGCCCGTAAAAAAAGAGCAAAGCGACTGACGCGCTTTACTCTTTTCCATTTGGATCTAATGCATGGAGTACACTTTTCCCCGCAGACTTCATTTTGTACCATGTCCAGTCGAATAATTGATTGATTTCTTCAATCTGACCGGTGACTTGTCCAGCAGAGGCCATATACTTTTCGCCGTTTACGACGGTTACATCCCCGTCTATTTTTCCTTTAATAATCAGCTTGCCGTTTTTAACAGTGACATCACCTTTGACCGTCTCACCTTCAGGCACGATCACAGTGTTGTTATGCACCACAAGATTCGGCTGCTTGGACACGCTGAAATTGTGGTCATTATGCCAGCTGTTTAAAAAACCTCCGCCCATCAAAATGATGAATACCGCAGCAGCTGCGATAACGGGATGGGATCTGAACCATCTTTTCACAGAAGCTCTTTTCTTCTCCTTAGGCAATTTTGCCATGACGTTAGCGGTAAAATTCGCGGGGGCTTCAACATGCGATGTGCTCCGGACGAGCGCTATGGATTTTTCCATCTCATAAAAATGCTTTCTGCATTTCTCGCATGTCTCAAGATGTTCCTTTAATACGTCTTCATCTTTTGGAAGGATATCTCCATCAAGATGCATATGCATAAGCTGCACAATTTGTTCAGGACAGCTCATTTCATCACCCCACTTAAAGATCCCTTAATTGTTTTCTGAGAGCCTCTCTGCCTCTGTGAATCCGCGTTTTTACAGTCCCCACAGGAATGTTCAGAATCTCGCCGATTTCAATTAATGAGAGTTCGTCAATATACTTTAATACGATGACTGTTCTGTATTTGTCAGGAAGCTTTAAAATCTTCTGCTGAATCGTGCTTGAGAGCTCCAGCGACACTACTGCATCTTCAGGCAAAACCCCATCTGCGGCGATTTGTGAATACATGGTCAAGCCTTCCGTACCAGCCACCTCTGCATCGAGGTAATAATCAGGCTTCTTTTTGCGAATGCGGTCAATGGTCAAATTGGTCGCGATTCGATAAAGCCAAGTTGAAAATTTCCGGTTAATATCAAAACTGTCGATATTAACGTACGCTCTGATGAAAGCCTCCTGTGCAATATCCTCCGCCTCATGCACATTGCCAAGCATACGGTAGCAAAGCTGATAAATTTTATCCTTGTAAATATCTACGATGTCCGCAAATGCATTTTGGTCGCCTTTTTTGACTTGCTTAATTCTCTTTTTAATCATCATTTCCATATTTATCTAACCTCTGCCTTCACCGGTCTGTATGTATACGAGCTTCGTTTCAAAAGGTTTCAACTTTTTTATAAAATAAGTTTATCAAATTTTTGGCAGGGTGTAGATGGTAATTCGTGAATAAACTACCTTAACATATTTTTAAAATTACTATACAGACTGAACAGTTAGAAATCGGAATGATTTTAAAAAGAAAAAAAGACACCTTTTGGTCAAAGGTGTCTGTGACTGGGCTAGCTGGATTCGAACCAACGCATGACGGAGTCAAAGTCCGTTGCCTTACCGCTTGGCTATAGCCCAATAATGGTGGAGGGGGGCAGATTCGAACTGCCGAACCCTGAGGGAGCGGATTTACAGTCCGCCGCGTTTAGCCACTTCGCTACCCCTCCATATAGATGTAAGAAAAGAGTGCCGGCAAGAGGACTTGAACCCCCAACCTACTGATTACAAGTCAGTTGCTCTACCAATTGAGCTACACCGGCAAGATGGTGGAGGATGACGGGCTCGAACCGCCGACCCTCTGCTTGTAAGGCAGATGCTCTCCCAGCTGAGCTAATCCTCCAAATGGTGACCCGTACGGGATTCGAACCCGTGTTACCGCCGTGAAAGGGCGGTGTCTTAACCGCTTGACCAACGGGCCGTTTGTGTTCTCGTCGAGCTGACAAAAGTTATTATATACAGGTTACCCCCTGTTTGTAAAGAGGAAAATTAAATTTTTTATTTTCAAACTTTTTAACTCCTTTTTTAACTGAAAAAGCCTCCCAACATTTATCATTTCTTTTATGATAGAGACAAACAAATCAAGAGAGGAGAAACCAATATGATTCTAGTCAGTTCTTGCCTTGGCGGCATTGAATGCAGATACAACGGCTCTCATGCCGCATCGGAGAAAATCAGAAAACTCGTCGAAGAAAATAAAGCAGTTATGGCATGCCCCGAGCTTCTCGGCGGCTTCTCAACTCCCCGCGAACCTGCGGAGATCATCGGAGGCAAAGGCGAGGATGTTCTCAATGGAACCGCGAAAATCGTGACAGCTTCAGGAGAAGATGTAACAGAATTATATATGGAAGGCGCCGCTAAAACATTAGCTTACGCAAAAGAAATCAATGCCTCTGCCGTCATATTAAAAGAAAACAGCCCATCGTGCGGAAGCAGTTTTATCTATAACGGCACATTCTCTGGCAAAAAAATCGCCGGCAGCGGAGTGACTGCCGCACTGCTAAAACAAGCGGGCTACCGCGTCATTTCAGAAAACCAGCTAGACGACATATTGTAAGGAGGCCGCCACATGACTCAAGACATTTCTTTATCCTTCTATAAGCCTGAACATTTGCCGGAGCTTCAATCATTCACGCTAAATAACGATGACAAACGTTTTACCTCTCTCCCCAAAGAGGTGCTGACTCAGGCCCTGGGCATACAGGACCGATATCCAGTTGTCATCTTAAAAGACGATCTGCCAGTCGGTTTTTTCATTTTACATACATCAAAAGAAACGCTTGCACCCTATTCTAACAATCCATTTGCTTTACTGCTCAGTTCCCTGTCTTTAAATGCTATGCATCACGGAAAAGGCTATGCCAAAAAAGCAATGCTTCAGCTTCCCTCTTTTGTGAGCGGTTATTTTCCATGGTGCGATGAAATCATCTTGGCCGTCAATCACCTGAACACACGAGCAAAGCACCTTTATATGAAAAGCGGGTTCCTTGATAAAGGACGGCGAAGAATCGGGCCGCTCGGGGAACAGCTGATTCTTCATTATTTCTTATAGTCTTGTATGAAATAAAATTTCAAAAATACAAAAACATAGTTGAAATATCATGACAGAAATGAATATACTGAATAATAAGATATATTATTTTTAAACAGGGGGGCATCCTCATGTCAGAACCATTAAACCTTCACCGTCTTACAACGGAATCACGTAATAGCCAAACAGCGGAAATCCACAAAGCAAACACGCTCGGCATCCTCAAAATGATTAATAACGAAGATTTGAAAGTTGCTGCCGCCGTTCAGCAGGTTCTCCCCGATATTAAAACAGCTGTAGACTGCGCGTACGACTCGTTTCAAAATGGAGGCCGCCTCATATACACAGGCGCCGGCACAAGCGGCAGACTCGGTGTCATGGATGCTGTTGAATGTCCTCCCACCTACAGCGTAAGCTCAGATCAGGTCATCGGAATCATGGCTGGAGGCCCCAAAGCATTTTTGCAGGCAGCAGAGGGCATTGAAGACAGTGAAGAAGCAGGAGCTGAAGATTTAAAAAACATACAACTTACTTCAAACGACACCGTCATTGCCATCGCAGCAAGCGGGCGCACACCCTATGCCTCAGGCGCCCTAACATACGCCCGCAAAGTCGGAGCACACACCATCGCCCTTACTTGTAATGAAAATTCCGCCATCAGCAAGGATGCGGATCACAGCATTGAGGTTGTCGTCGGACCTGAGGCCATTACAGGATCAACACGTATGAAAGCCGCAACCGCTCATAAAATGATTCTAAACATGATATCCACCGCAGTAATGGTCAAAATCGGCAAGGTTTACGAAAACTTGATGGTGGACGTCAACGTCAGCAACAAAAAACTGAAAGAACGTGCCATCAGCATCATCCAAAGCCTCACAAACGCTTCATACGACACAGCCAGAAATACACTGGAACAAGCCGATCATCACGTCAAAACGGCAATCGTCATGCTCAAAACACGTACAGATCAGGAACAAGCTAAGACATTGCTTAATGAAGCAAACGGTTTTATAGACAAAGCAATCGAAAATTACCATTCATGATAAGGAGAGACAAGAATGGCAGCAGGCGGTTTAGCCATCATCCAATCAATGAAGCACAAGCTCCCTCCATCCGAGCGTAAACTTGCAGATTACATCCTAACTCATCCCCACAAAGCAATAGAAAGCACTGTCAGTGAAATCAGCGCCTTAGCCAATTCAAGTGACGCTGCCGTCATCAGGCTCTGCAAATCACTCGGATTAAAGGGATTTCAAGATTTAAAAATGAGAGTAGCAGGGGATCTGGCAAAGCCTACTTTACAAGGCTACCGGGACATTTCTCCCCACGAACCGCTACACTCCATTTCTGAAAAGACAGCCGGCAATGCCATTCAGGCCATTCAGGATACTTCAGACCTGATGGACTACAAAGAGCTGGAACGAGCGGTTTCTCTGCTTCTCAAAGCTCATACTGTGCATTTTATTGGCGTCGGGGCTTCCGGCATTGTCGCCAAGGACGCCCAGCAAAAATGGCTTCGCATTCATAAACAAGCTACCGCGTTCTCAGACACTCACCTTGTAGCATCTTTAATCGCAAATGCAGATAAGGATGACATCGTATTCGCCATTTCGTTTTCGGGAGAGACGCAGGAAATCATTGAACTGCTCACCATGGCTAAGGAAAAAGGCATCACAACGATCAGCCTCACACAATTCAGTCAGACATCCGTCTCTGCGCTGGCTGATGTCCCGTTGTACACAGCACATTCCAACGAAGCCCTGATTCGAAGTGCAGCCACTTCCTCCCGCCTCGCTCAGCTTTTTATGATTGATGTTTTGTTTTTAGGCATGGCCGCTGAGCAGTATGAAGAAACAACCGGCTATATCGATAAAACGAGAGCAGCCATACAATCTATGAGAAAAAAATAAGACATCTTGAAGAGGAGGGGTTTTGATGAGCAAAGATAATAACTACAATCATCTCGCAAAGAAAATCCTTGAGCTATGCGGAGGAAAATCCAATATTTCCTCATATACTCATTGCATGACACGCCTACGTATTACGCCTTACGATGAAAACAAAACAGATATTCAGGCCTTAAGAGATCTGGACGGCGTATTAGGAGTCGTTGAAGCTGAAACCTTACAAATCATCCTCGGCACCGGAGTCGTCAATCATGTCACAGCCGCTTTCTCAAAGCTCGTGTCAGAAGAAGAAGGTGTCGATGTCAAAGAAGCAGCTGCCAAAAAGAAAGCAGATATAAATCGGAAAAACGCCACTCCTTTTAAACTATTCTTACGTAAAATTGCCAGCATCTTTATCCCTCTTATTCCCGCACTCGTCGCTTCCGGTTTAATCACTGGGATTACCAAAGCAATTATACAAGCCGGATGGCTCTCTGCAGAATCACAAATCGCTGTTATCCTGACAGTCATCGGATCAGGACTGTTCACATATCTCGGCATCCTCGTCGGAATTAACGCATCGAAAGAATTTGGCGGTACACCCGCTCTTGGGGCTCTGGCAGGGATCTTGATTATTAATCCGGAGATCGCAAAGATCAGTTTATTCGGAGAACAGCTTCTTCCGGGCAGGGGAGGTCTGATCGGAGTTCTTTTCGCAGCCATATTCATTGCTTACACCGAACAATTTATCCGCCGTTTTATTCCTCAATCTCTCGATATCATTGTCACCCCAACCGTTTCACTATTAATAACCGGAATCGTCACATATGTCGTATTTATGCCTTTAGGCGGCTTCATTTCTGATGCCATTACATCTGGCCTTCTGTCCATCCTGGACATCGGCGGCATCGCTGCAGGCTTTATTCTGGGCGCAACCTTCCTTCCTCTCGTCGTGACCGGACTGCATCAAGGCTTGACGCCTGTGCACATGGAACTGATCAATTCAATCGGCAATGATCCTTTGCTCCCTATTCTGGCTATGGGAGGTGCAGGACAGGTAGGCGCGGCCTTTGCCATCTTTGTGAAAACGAAAAAAACAACATTGAGAAAAGCGATCGCTGGAGGGCTTCCTTCGGGGCTGCTCGGCATTGGTGAACCGCTTATTTTCGGAGTCACGCTGCCGCTCGGCCGTCCGTTTTTAACAGCATGCCTAGGTGCCGGAATCGGCGGCGCTTTTCAAGCTTATTTTCAGGTAGCCACCTTTGCGATCGGTGTCTCCGGGCTGCCGCTTTCCTTTCTCGTACTGCCATCACAAATCATCCTATATATCGTCGGGCTCTTTATTTCATACGCGGCCGGCTTTTTATTGACCTACGCATTCGGGTATAAAGATGAAATGGCTTCTCAGTTCGATTAAATTGTTTCTGTTTTTGGGATAGTAACGGGATAGAAGCACGGAAAGGAGCAAGCCTGTGAAAACTAAAACATTGTCCTTACTCAGTGCCATTTTAATCCTATCTATATTGACGCCAAATGAAACCTTCGCGCAAACAGCAGATTACCAAGTTGAGCCAAAAACCATAAATGCAGAAACTGCACAATTCTCGTCGAAGAAACTAAGGAAGGTTGATCAGATGATTGAACGGGATATTGCAGCAGGATTTCCAGGCGCCGTTCTTGTCGTCGTGAAGGATGGCCGCATCATAAAAAAAGAAGCATACGGCTACAGTAAAAAGTACGAAGGATCAGAACTGCTGCGCCGTCCGGTAAAAATGAAAACCCGCACGATGTTTGACTTAGCCTCAAATACGAAAATGTACGCAACTAATTTTGCATTGCAGCGCTTAGTCAGCCAAGGAAAACTCGACGTCTATGAAAAGGTTTCTGCATATTTGCCTGATTTCAAAGATCAGCCGGGAGACCTTATTAAAGGAAAAAACAAGATTCGTGTCATCGATGTTCTCCAGCACCAGTCCGGGCTCCCCTCAAGCTTTTACTTTTACACGCCGGAAAAAGCCGGCATGTACTATTCTCAGGATCGGGACAAAACGATTGAATATTTGACAAAAATCCCGCTCGATTATGTAACAGGGACAAAACACGTATACAGTGACATCGGATATATGCTCCTCGGCTGTATTGTCGAAAAACTCACCGGTAAACCGCTTGATATCTACACGGAGCAAGAACTTTACAAGCCGCTGGGACTGAGACATACCATGTACAATCCGCTGCAAAAAGGCTTTAAACCAAAGCAGTTCGCAGCTACTGAACGTATGGGCAATACGCGCGACGGCGTTATTCATTTCCCTAACATCCGCACAAACACGCTGCAAGGAGAAGTTCATGACGAAAAAGCGTTTTACTCAATGGGCGGCGTGTCCGGCCATGCCGGATTGTTCTCAAATGCTGATGATATGGCCATTCTGCTGCAAGTCATGTTAAACAAAGGCTCATACCGCAGCGTTTCTTTATTTGATCAAAAAACAGCCGACCTATTTACAGCACCTTCAGCAACAGATCCGACATTCGCACTTGGCTGGCGACGAAACGGAAGTAAAAGCATGGAATGGATGTTTGGCCCTTATGCCAGCGAAAAAGCTTACGGGCATACCGGCTGGACAGGGACAGTTACCGTCATTGATCCAACCTACAATTTAGGCATCGCATTGTTAACAAATAAAAAGCATTCACCAGTAGCTGATCCAGAGGAAAATCCAAACGTGTTTGAGGGTGACCAATTTTCAACAGGCAGTTATGGGAGCGTCATTACCGCGATTTATGAAGCGATGGAATGAATGATTCAACGATAGGAGGAAGTTTCTATGAAACCTGTCTTTCCGCTTATCCTTTCAGCCGTTCTCTTTCTTTCATGTTTTCTCGGCGCCAGTCAGACAAAAGCCACTTCATCCAGTGGCTCAGCCGACGCCAAGCAGATTGTCAATCGCATGACATTAGATGAAAAACTCGGCCAGATGCTGATGCCCGATTTCAGAAATTGGCAAAAGGAGGGCGAGTCCTCTCCGCAAGCCTTTACAGAAATGAATGAGGAAGTCGCCGGCCTCATCAAAAAATATCAATTCGGCGGCGTCATTCTTTTTGCAGAAAATGTAAAAACAACAAAGCAAACTGTACAGCTGACAGACGCTTACCAAAAGGCGAGCCCTAAAATCCCGCTGATCCTGAGTATTGACCAGGAAGGCGGCATCGTAACGAGATTAGGGGAGGGCACTAATTTCCCAGGGAATATGGCGCTGGGCGCAGCCAGAAGCAGAATCAATGCCTATCAGACCGGCACCATTATTGGGAAGGAGCTTTCTGCCTTAGGCATTAATACAGATTTCAGCCCTGTTATGGACATTAATAATAATCCTGATAATCCAGTAATCGGCGTACGGTCATTCAGCTCCAATCGAGAACTGACAGCACGACTCGGTTTATATACGATGAAGGGTTTGCAGCGGCAAGATATCGCCTCTGCCCTCAAACATTTCCCGGGACATGGAGACACAGACGTTGACAGCCATTACGGACTGCCGCTCGTTTCCCATAATCAAGAAAGGCTTCGTGAGGTCGAACTCTATCCTTTTCAAAGAGCAATTGATGCCGGTGCTGATATGGTAATGACAGCTCACGTTCAATTTCCTGCCTTTGACGACACCACATACAAAAGCAAACTCGATGGATCGGACGTTTTGGTTCCGGCTACACTCTCGAAAAAAGTGATGACAGGTCTTCTTCGTCAGGAAATGGGCTTTGATGGCATCATCGTTACCGATGCTCTCAATATGAAAGCAATTGCAGATCATTTTGGCCAGGAAGATGCGGTAGTCATGGCTATAAAAGCCGGCGTCGATATTGCATTAATGCCTGCCTCAGTTACTTCGCTGAAAGAAGAACAGAAATTCGCACGTGTTATTCAAGCCTTAAAAGAAGCCGTGAAAAACGGAGACATTCCTGTACATCAAATCAACAAATCGGTTGAACGAATCATTTCCCTGAAAATAAAACGCGGTATGTATCCAGCTCGAAATGACGACAGCCTAAAAGAAAAAATAGCGAAAGCCCAGAAAATCGTAGGAAGCAAGCGTCACCTGAAAGCCGAGAAAAAAATAGCTGAAAAAGCAGTGACCGTATTAAAAAATGAACAGCACACCTTGCCGTTCAAACCTAAAAAAGACAGCCGAATCTTAATTGTCGCGCCTTACGAAGAACAAACTGCTTCGATTGA
Source organism: Bacillus sp. G16 (assembly GCF_021282335.1). Classification (NCBI taxonomy): domain Bacteria; kingdom Bacillati; phylum Bacillota; class Bacilli; order Caryophanales; family Bacillaceae; genus Bacillus; species Bacillus sp. G16. The sequence continues at coordinate 372,557 of NZ_JAJSOZ010000002.1, forward strand.
ACAAACCATTCGCGATCTCATCAAGCGAAAGAAAATCAAACCCGTGTCCCTCAGCAAAGTCAATTTTGCCAACCAAGTATTTAATGCCGAGCATGAAAAACAAGTAAAAGAGGCTGATTATATCATTACTGGCTCCTACGTCGTGAAAAATGATCCTGTCGTTAACGACGGTGTTATCGACGACACCATATCAGATTCAAGCAAATGGGCCACCGTCTTTCCGAGAGCTATGATGAAAGCCGCACTGCAGCACAACAAACAATTTGTCTTAATGAGCCTGCGCAACCCATATGATGCCGCCAATTTTGAAGAAGCTAAGGCACTCATTGCTGTCTATGGCTTTAAAGGATACGCAAACGGGCGTTATCTTCAACCTAATATTCCGGCCGGGGTTATGGCGATATTCGGCCAAGCAAAACCTAAAGGCACACTTCCAGTTGACATTCCAACAGTCACGAAACCGGGAGACATCCTTTACCCATATGGCTACGGGTTAAATATCAAAACGGGAAAACGGCTTTAACAAGGAGGGGCACATGCGAAAAACAATATTCGCTTTTCTTACAGGTCTCATGATGTTCGGAACGATAACAGCTGCCTCAGCATCACCCGATTCCAGGAATCAAACGGCTAAAAAACCTAAAGTCCAGACCGGCATAGATACGCTTTTCCCGGATTATAAAAAGCAGCTCAAAGGAAAACGAATTGGATTGATCACCAACCCAACCGGCGTAAACGCAGCTCTGAAAAGCAGTGTCGATATTCTTTACGAGAACCCTGATATCAAGCTGACAGCTTTATTCGGTCCTGAGCACGGCGTCCGCGGCGACGCTCAGGCGGGAGACGAAGTAGGCTCTTACATTGACGAAAAAACCGGGATTCCTGTATACAGCCTCTACGGAAAAACGAAGAAACCGACTCCAGAGATGCTGAAAAATGTCGATGTTCTTATGTTTGACATTCAGGATGTCGGGACCCGTTACTACACGTACATTTATACAATGGCATACGCAATGGAGGCCGCTAAAGAAAACGGCATTCCTTTTATGGTGCTGGACCGCCCGAATCCTCAAGGCGGGAAACATATTGAAGGACCGATCTTAGAGCCTGAGTACGCCTCATTTGTCGGACTGTATCCCATTCCGTTAAAGCACGGAATGACCATAGGCGAATTGGCTTTACTATTCAACAAGGAATTTGACATTGATGCAGATCTGACAGTGGTGAAAATGAAACACTGGAAACGAAAAATGGATTTTGACGATACCAGACTGCCTTTCGTCCTCCCTTCACCTAACATGCCGACGGTGGAGAGCACATTTGTTTATCCCACAACCGGGCTGATTGAAGGAACGAATATATCCGAAGGGCGGGGAACGACAAAGCCATTCGAATTGATTGGGGCTCCCTTTATCAAAAGCACAGAACTTGAAGAAGCATTAAACAGCCTTAATCTGCCGGGCGTGACATTCAGGGCGGCTTCCTTTACACCGACATTTTCTAAACATCAAGGAACGCTTTGCCACGGTGTGCAGCTCTATGTGACAGACAGAGAAAAGTTTGAAGCAGTAAAAACAGGTCTGTCACTCATTAAAACAATACACGACCTCTATCCTGAGGATTTTGAGTTCCTATCAACAGGTTCATTTGATAAACTGGCAGGCAACGGCTGGATCAGGACAAAAATTAAAAACGGCGCTTCTATTGAAGACATCATTGACAGCTATGAAAAACCACTCCAACAATTCAGCAAAACAAGAAAAAAATATGTCATCTATTAAGACGTAAGCATCGTATGTTACACGTGTAACATATTCTTACCGAACAAAAGACCCTTACTTTCACATCTGAGTAAGGGTTTTTTCATGACAAAAAACCACCCGCTTTATATAGGAAAACTTTCATTTATTTGGTACAATCTTATTGAAAATGATTATCAATTGAATGTTTCTGAAAAGGTGGTCTACTCTTGCAAAATACAGTGATTTATCATCCCATACAAATTGAATATCTGAAAAAAACAAGTGATCTCTTCTCAGAACAGCAATTAACCGATTCATACGTGCTGATCTTTCATTTAAAAGGAAACGGCCATATTTCGATCGGAACAAACATCAGTCCTCTGCAAAAAAAGACGCTTTATGTTTGTCCGCCTCACGAGACCTTCGGCTTTACGCCCGCAGGCGAAGGACATATAGATGCCTGTCTGATCAGGCTTCAAAGCTACATAAAGGAAACCGGGCAAGATATCTTAACACCATGTACAGAAACGGAATTAGCCAAACTGAAGCTTGTGAATGTTTCACATATCGAAAACCTTACAGCCCGGCTTCAAGAGCTTGCAGCGCTATGGAATGAATCGTCTCAGCTTTCACAGCTAAAATGTGTGATTGAAGTACAAAGCCTGATTTATGACCTCTTCACTGCCAGTTCAGCTGACCAGACGGATACACATTCAGCAATCGAAAAAACAAAACAATACATCGAAACCCATGCCGATACAAAAATTACACTTGCCCAGCTGTCGCAAATGGCAGGAATCAGCGCCAAACACTACAGCGAAACCTTTAAAAAATGGACAGGTCAAAGCGTAACAGAATTTATCACAAAAACGCGAATCACCAGAGCAAAACGGCTCATGTCAAGATCAAACTGCAAATTGAAAGAAATCGCTCATCAAACCGGCTATCAGGATGAATTTTATTTCAGCAGAATCTTTAAAAAACATACAGGCTGTTCACCTACAAGCTATATGAAAAAACGCCAAAAAAAAATTGCTGCATACGGAAGGGGCACAATGGGACATCTCATCCCTCTTCATCACATACCGTTTGCGGCCGCGCTGCATCCAAAATGGACGTCTTACTATTATCAGCATTATTCGACAGATATCCCCGTCCAGCTCAGCGCATACCGGTTTAATGAAAAGTGGAAAGAAAACCTGCACACGTTATCTCAGGCTGAACCAGATGTGATTTTGAGCATGGATTCTATTACTTCTGAAGAACAAAATCGCCTGAATCGCATTGCAGAAGTGATTTATCTTCCTTCAGAAGAAAGCTGGAGAACTCACTTTCTGCAAACAGCTTCATTCTTAAAGGAAGAGACCGAAGCAGAAAAGTGGCTCGCGGCTTATGACCAGCAGACGGCGGCCGCCAAAAGAACACTTCAGCACGCCGAAGGGCTGCGTTTTCTCTTTTTAAGGCTGCATAAGCAAGACTTTTACCTGGCACATAATCGGAGCGTCCGCGAAGTCTTCTTTGGAGATTTAGGATTTCGCTCGGCAAAAACGGCAGACACGCCCTCAGAGCAAGCGATTTCGTTAGAAAATATCGCAAATTGCCAAGCTGACTGCATGATGCTTTTTCTATTTAAAGAGCCTGAAACCATTGCTTATTACCAGCAATTGCAGCAGACAGAAGCGTGGCAAAACCTAAGCGCGGTGCGGAATAACCGTGTTTATCTTCTATCCTTTGACCCGTGGAATGAATACTCAGCTTGCGGGCACGAACGGATCGTTCAACAAACCATTTCTTTACTATCCGGTGATAGTCCATGATAAATATGGAATTTGTCCATGGTGTTATATCTGTTCATTCTCTATAATTCCAATTGATAATAGTTATCAATTGAACAGGAGGCTCTATAGATGAAAAAGATATCTCTTACCTTATTAATCTTGCTTCTCGCGCTTACGGCGGCAGCTTGCGGCAGCAAAAACGAATCGACTGCCAGCAAGGCAAGCGGCACAGCATCTGAGAAGAAGAAAATTGAATACCTTGATAAAACATATGAAGTAACTGTACCGACAGACAAAATTGCCATTACGGGAAGCGTTGAATCGATGGAAGACGCGAAACTGCTTGACGTTCATCCGCAAGGCGCGATTTCATTCTCCGGCAAATTCCCTGAAATGTTCAAAGACATCACTGATAAAGCCGAAGCAACCGGAGAAAAAATGGAGCCAAACATTGAAAAGATTCTTGAAATGAAGCCAGACGTCATCCTTGCTTCAACAAAATTCCCAGAAAAAACACTGCAAAAAATAAGCACAGCCGGCACGACGATCCCAGTTTCTCACATCTCTTCAAACTGGAAGGAAAACATGATGCTGCTTGCCCAGCTGACTGGAAAAGAGAAAAAGGCGAAAAAAATCATCGCAGACTATGAACAAGATCTAAAAGAAACAAAAACAAAAATCAATGAAAAAGCAAAAGATTCAAAAGCGCTTGTCATCAGAATCAGACAAGGCAACATTTACATTTACCCTGAACAGGTGTACTTCAACTCCACACTTTATGGTGATTTAGGCCTTAAAGCGCCGAATGAAGTAAAAGCTGCAAAAGCGCAAGAGCTGATTTCATTAGAAAAATTAAGTGAAATGAATCCTGACCATATCTTCGTCCAATTTTCTGATGATGAAAATGCAGACAAACCTGAAGCATTAAAAGATTTAGAGAAAAATCCAATCTGGAAAAGCCTTAAAGCAGTCAAAGAAGATCATGTATACGTCAACTCAGTAGATCCTCTCGCACAAGGCGGCACAGCTTGGAGCAAAGTCCGCTTCCTGAAAGCGGCTTCTGAAAAATTGACACAAAACTAATTCAGAGTAGGTTTTTTTATGTATTCAAAACAGTGGACACGTATCATATTGATTACTTCTCCATTTGCTATTGCACTATCGCTGATGCTTTCAATCCTATATGGCGCAAAGCATCTAAGCACAGATATTGTTTTTACATCTCTTATTCATTTCGATCCGGGAAACACAGACCATCAAATTATATGGCATTCCCGGATTCCAAGGGCTGCCGGCGCTCTGCTCATAGGGGCAGCCCTTGCTGTTTCTGGAGCGCTTATGCAAGGCATAACGCGCAATTATTTAGCTTCGCCCTCCATTATGGGCGTTTCAGATGGTTCCGCGTTTATCATCACGCTTTGTATGGTTTTGCTCCCGCAATCGTCTTCGTTTGAAATGATCATTTACTCTTTTATCGGCTCAGCGTTAGGAGCTGTGTTAGTATTTAGCCTTGCCGCCATGATGCCTAACGGGTTTACCCCCGTGCAGCTTGCCATCATCGGCACAGTCACAAGCATGCTGCTCAGCAGTTTATCAGCGGCCATGTCGATTTATTTTCAAATTTCACAAGATCTCAGTTTTTGGTACAGCGCCAGACTTCATCAAATGAGTCCTGATTTCCTGAAGCTAGCCGCTCCGTTTTTCCTGATTGGCATCGTAATGGCCATTTCTCTCAGCAAAAAGGTGACCGCTGTATCATTAGGTGACGACATTTCTAAAAGTTTGGGGCAAAAGAAAAAAACCATTAAAATCATGGCGATGCTCTCAGTCATCATTTTAACCGGCAGTGCTGTAGCGCTGGCCGGAAAAATAGCGTTTGTCGGATTGGTTGTTCCGCATATCACGAGATTTCTTGTCGGCTCTGATTACAGCAGGCTGATTCCGTGTTCCTGCATTTTGGGCGGAATCTTTTTAACCCTGTGTGATGTCGCAAGCAGATTTATCAATTATCCGTTTGAAACACCGATTGAAGTCGTGACATCCATTATCGGCGTGCCTTTCTTCCTTTATTTGATTAAACGAAAAGGAGGGGAGCAAAATGGCTAAAAAATATGCCGTGTTCATCGCTTTGATTCTCGTTGTCAGCTATTTCAGCTTAACGAGCGGATCATTTTCTGTTCGTCCGGCTGAGCTGCTCTCCACTCTTTTTCAGATCGATCCGAATCCGCAGTATGAAATTTTGCTGTTCGATTTAAGACTGCCGCGGATCGTCATGGCAGCCATTATCGGGCTCGGTCTTGGCATTGCAGGCGCGGTCATCCAGGCCATCACACGAAACGGACTTGCAGACCCGGGAATTCTCGGAATCAACGCAGGGGCGGGAGCCGGGATTGTTGCATTCATGCTCTTGTTCCAAGGCCAGAAAGAAGTGACATCCGTTGCTGCAGCGATGGGAATGCCGTTTTTCGGATTGATAGGCGGACTGATTGCGGCGATCCTGATTTACATATTTGCATGGCACAGAGGCAATTTAGATTCAGGAAGAATTATTTTGGTAGGAATCGCGATCAATTCAGGATTCAGCGCACTGTCTTTGTTTTTATCATTAAAAATGGACCCGCAAGACTATCAAATGGCCATGGTGTGGAAAAACGGAAGCATCTGGTCTGCCAACTGGACGTACATCACAGCCGTTCTCCCATGGATGCTGCTGTTTATACCGATTCTTATCGCCAAGTCCCGCTTGCTCGACACCATTCGTTTTGATGAAGACACAGTCAGAAGCCTCGGTATTTCATCAAATAAAGAAAAAACCATCCTGCTCGTTGCCTGTGTAGCCATCATCAGCGCCTGTGTCTCCGTAGCGGGAAGCATGGCGTTTGTCGGCTTAATTGCTCCCCATATTTCACGGAGACTGGCTGGTGTCGAACACCGCTACATCCTGCCACTGAGCGGTTTAATCGGCATGCTGCTTGTAATAAGCGCAGACTTTGCCGGAAAACTGTTTTTCCAGCCCGCGGAAGTGCCCGCAGGCATCATTTTGGCGATCCTCGGTGTTCCTTATTTCTTATATCTGCTTTTTAAGCAAAAAAAGGGGGAGAATGCTTGAACGGATCCCTTTCAGAGCATAAAGCCGGGAAAAGGAGGTTCACGCTGTACCTCCCTCCTTCCTACAGTCCAGGCAGCAGGGCATTTCCTGCTGTTTACGTGCAGGATGGCAGTTCTTTGTTTCAAGACCAAATCGAATTATTAGAAAGCGCATTTCAACAGCGAAGGCTGCCTGAACTCGTGCTGATCGGTATCGAACCCGAAAACCGGCTAAATGAATACACGCCTTGGCCGGCTGCATCACTTAGTGATCGGTTCCCGGACTTCGGCGGAATGGGATACCACTATCTGTCTAATATAACGAAACAGTTCATTCCGCTTATCGAAGAAAACTGGAACGTCACCAGGGAACCGCAATCAAGAGGAATGATCGGTGCCTCATTAGGCGGCCTCATCTCAATGTTCGCCTTATTAAAGTACCCGTCGGTGTTTGGAAAAATAGGTTCTATCTCAGGTTCATACTGGTACGAGAACGCACCGGAAACCGTTCATTTATCTTCTTTAAAGCCCGGCACTTCAAGTGTTTTTATGTCTGTCGGCAGTAACGAAGGCCGTGAGAAACAATCCATTCAGCGGAATATGCTGCAGAATACAAAGCAAGTGCACCAAAGTTTAAAAGAAAAAGGCTTCACTGAAGAGCAACTGTGTCTTTCAATTGAAAAAGGGGCGGTGCACCACCGTAAGCACTTCTGCCAACAGTTCATCATCGCGCTCAAATGGCTATACGGAAAAAACCGCTCAACCCTATGAGCGGTTTTTTTCATGCTTTCTGCAATACAGGTTTTAATTCAAAGCGATTCAGCATATAGCCAAACAAAGCAGCCAGTATCTGCTGAAACAGCATGCCGATGACAACGGGAACGGCAACCTGAGACGGGAAGAACGTAACGGCAAGAACTGCGCCGGCACTGATATTTCTCATGCCGCCCGTAAAAATAAGAGAGACAATTTCCTCCTGGCGCCTTTTCATCATTTTTCCGATCAGCCAAGCAGCGGCATAGCCTGTTAACGCGATAAAGAAAACCGTCATAGCTATACCTACAAATCTCAAATCAACCGCTTTGAAATAAGGGGCAATCGCTGAACTGTTAATCGCAATCACAGCCATCAGGCAAAGCTTTGAAAAAGGTGACAGCGCACTGCTCACAGATGCAGTTCTTTCGGGAGATGACAGCTGATTAAACAGCATGCCCAGAAAAGAAGGAATCACGACCATCACAATCAGCCCTTTCATCATTCCCCACACATCCATATGAACCTGAGCGCCGGCAAGCAATGAAAGGCTCAGCGGTACGATTAACGGTGACAGCACAGTATCAACTAAGATAATTGAAAGCGTCAAACCGACATTCCCTTTGTACATCGCTGCCCAAATCAAGCTTGTAATCCCCGTAGGAATCACAACAGCCAATGTTAAACCGGTGATCGTCAAAGGATCGCCTTTAAAAATAAGATGGCCGCTGCCCCAAGCAAAAAGCGGCATAAAAATATGAAGAACAAATAGTGCAAGAATCATAGGTAGAGGATGAGACAACGCGTGTCTCAAAGATTGAAAGTTAGCGCTCAAACTGCCTGCAAACGTAATAAAAGCAAAGATCCAAGGCACAGCCCATTCATACCCATTTAAAAACTGAGACAGCAGCACGCCCAACACCACACTAGTCGGCGTTAAAAGCGGCATCACTCTCCCCAATACACGGTTCAGCTTCTGAAGCATCATATGCAAGTCCCCTATTTAAAATTTCTCTTCTCTCTATTATATCAATGCTGTTCAACCGTATGTTATATAAAAAAGCCCAGATCTCGTTCATCTGGACTTCCCTATTTTATGCCATCTGTTTCATAAGGGCTTTACTCGCATTGTTCAAACCTTTTAACTCAGCTTCAATGCCTTGTTCTTTAAATTTCGCAACAATCTTATCAAGCGCTGCCGCTCCTGAATCATCCCAAACGTGAGCTTCAGTTAAGTCAATCACGACCCGTTTAATATCCTCTTGATAAATAAACGCATTCGTAAGATCAGTCACTGACGCAAAAAAGATTTGCCCCTTCACTTGATACGTTCTCAGCTTTTGATCCTCTGCATGAGAAACAATTTTCAGCTTCGAGATTTTTGCCACAAAGAACACGGCACTTAAGAGAACGCCGACGAATACGCCTTTAGATAAGTCATCCGTCACAACAACCGTCATCACAGTCACAACCATGACAATCGAGTCGGTGAGCGGCGCTTTTTTGAGGCCTTTTAAAGAAGACCAATCAAATGTGCCGACAGAAACCATCACCATAACAGCCACTAACGCAGCCATCGGAATTTTCACTACAACCTGACTTAACACCGCAATTAAAAACATCAGAAATGCACCGGCAACAAATGCTGACAAGCGTCCTCGTCCACCCGCTTTTGTATTAATGACAGATTGTCCGATCATAGCGCAGCCAGCCATACCGCCAAAGAACCCGGTCACGATATTCGCAATTCCCTGTCCGCGGCTCTCTTTATTTTTGTCACTATCCGTGTCCGTCATCTCATCAATAATCTGTGCTGTCAGTAAAGATTCTAGCAACCCTACAAACGCTAAAGCGATGGAATAAGGAAAAATGATTTGCAGTGTTTCGAAGGTAAACGGAACATCCGGGATTAAGAAATGAGGCAATGAACTAGAAATATTCCCCATATCCCCGACCGTCCGCACATCCACATGGAAAGTGACAGCAATAATCGTCATCACAATAATCGCGACAAGCGGAGACGGAACCGCAGTCGTAAACCTCGGCAGCACATAAATAATAACCAACGACCCGGCAAGCATCGCATACATGCTCCAAGAAGCACCTTCAAACTGAGGGAGCTGCGCAGAGAAGATAAGGATCGCCAGCGCATTTACAAACCCGATCATCACAGAACGCGGGATGAATTTCATTAATCTCGCTATTTTACTGATGCCTAAAATCACCTGAATGATTCCTGTCAAAATCGTAGCCGCAAATAAATACTGAAGCCCATGATCAGCAACCAGCGACACCATAACGACCGCCATTGAGCCAGTAGCAGCTGAAATCATGCCTGGTCTGCCGCCAAAAATAGAAATAATAATGGCTATACAAAATGACGCGTAAAGACCGACCATCGGATCAACACCGGCTATAATAGAAAAGCCAATCGCTTCAGGTATTAACGCTAATGCAACTAAAATGCCAGCAAGAATGTCTTTTCGGATATTTCCGAACCATTGCTGTTTTAATGTAAAACTATTATTCAAATATAACGACTCCTTTTTAAAAAATAAATCCGCACCGTATCTGTTGTATTGGGAGCTTTCTTTATTTTACGGGAGAAAATGAAAAGGAAAACGATCGGAGAAAAAGGGGAAACGTTGAGTATATTGTATTGAGGCAAGGAGTTATTATACAAAGAGTATCATATTAAATTTTATTCAAATACGCAAGGTGAATGCTGAAGAAAAATATGGCTCAAACTAAGTTTGAGCCATTTCGCTGCATTATATCATATCCGGATGGGAAACAAGAATCGTTTTAACTGCGGCAATATCTTTTCTCTCATTTGACAACGGATCTATTCCCATCAATTCCTGGATGGCAGCCTCATAGTTCTCAAGCGGGGTTTTCTCCGTAATCAGTTCAGAAAGCTGGGGCATGTCCGCGGCACATGATACCGCATTCTCCATAATCTGCCGAGCCTCTCCGGTTCCGACGATCGTCACCCCGTTAGAAAGCAGCTGAAAAGGCCTGATTTTCATTTCATACGTATCATCAAACCCCATCGGCACAAGCCTTCCGCCCTTGTCAATTAACGGATATGCCCAATCCAGCTGATTGCCGATCGCGTCAAAGATCACATCAAATGTTCTTCCTTGGTTAATCCGCCTGACCTCATCTGCCGTTAAATCCTGCGGGTGATAAACATAGTCAGATATCCGGCGTGCCGCTTCTGACCGATACTCTCCGATCTCGGTCGCAACGGTCAGCCTTGATAGTTTTTTCACCATCATTTGAACAAGCAGCCCAATCGGCCCTGACCCTAATACAAGTACAGAATCGTCAGGTTTTATTGCAGCCCGCTCTATCACATTTAATACACAAGAAAGCGGCTCAATTAAAGTGGCTCGTTCCCATTCCATATTGTCCGGGATTTTATACATAAAACGGTCCTCGCCTACGTAATAATCGGCAAAAGTGCCATGCGCCCCTAATCCCAGCTGCCAGTCTTCAAACGTTTCACAATAACAAGTTAAACCTTTCCGGCAATAATAACACTTCCCGCAAAACTGAGTCGGATCAATTACCACGCGATCACCAGGCTTAACGTTTTTAACATCAGGCCCTGTTTCTGTCACCACTCCCACAGATTCGTGTCCTAGGATCATATTGTGAGTCGCATGCATCTTTCCTTTTAGAACATTTAAATCCGTTCCGCAGATGCCTGTCCCGTATATTTTAACTTTCACATCGTTCATTTTTTTGATTTGAGGTTCTTCTACTTCTTGCATTTCAAGCCGATCATTAGGAGTCCAGACCAACGCTTTCATATGTCTCTTCCTTTCTGTCCCAGCGAATTTGATCCAGCAGCTTCTGATGCAGCTCCTTCGTTGATGCAGCGATGCATGACTGCTGGTTATTGTAGCTAAGATCCGTCAGAAGTGTATCATCCAAGGACTTTCCATACGCATCAGTAATCACCACACCTGCTTTTTTCGCCAAAAACACACTTGCGGCAATATCATATGGAAACAGATGCAGGACCTGTCCATTCCCCACATCCTGAAAATCTTTCAGCAGCACAGGATCATCTTTTAATAAACGATTGCCGATATCTACATAGGCATCCATCTGCCCTGTAATAATCCTGGAGATTGAATAAGAAGCGCTATTGAAAACAAATACGCCGCCATTATTCGCTGACTGATCAATCAAATGACCGTACGCATCAATCATCAGGTGCGCGGGATGCCCATTAAACTCAAGGCTCCAGAACATATGTTTAATGTCTGTCACTTTGCTCAGATTTGGCAGGGTGCCACGATAGCCTTCATAATAAATCCCTTCAGAATAAACATCCGCGTACATATAGGCACCAGTTTTCAGCTCAAGCAGAAAAGCAAATTCAATATCCTTAATCTTTGCATCAGGCTTGTATGCAGCTAATGCGATAGAGATACAAGACATTTCAAGTCCTGCAGCTGCCGGGCGGGTGCCGTCAATCGGATCAACGATCAAAATATATTGAGGATTGTCCCCAAATACCTTCAGGCCGCCATCTTCCGTATAAAACGCAACTGATTCCTCTTTGCTATTCACATATTCCAGCACTGCATTCTCGGCAGCGGCATCAATGTTAAACTGTGCATCTCCGCCTGGGGAATACCCATTAACTAACCGGTTTTTCAGTGTTCCTTTCTGTCCCTTCACTTCTTCATAAACAAATTTTCCAAGCTCTATAATATATTCTTTCACTTGATATCCTCCAATAGCTTACGAAGTTTGAAACAAAGCACCTCAGCCTCACTAAATGTAATCGTGAGAGGCGGACGGATTTTAAATACATTTCCGAATCCATAACGGGAAGTCCGTAAAATTAACCCATAATCCATAGCCCGTTTCGCAATGTAATTGGTCAGCTCTACATCAGGCTCATTATTCTCTTTTACAATTTCAACACCGATCATCAAACCTACACCTCTGACGTCAGCAATAAATGTGAATTCTTTCTTCATATGCTCTAAGGAATCCATAATGTAATTCCCGACAGTTGTTACATTTTCTAAGAAGCCCGGCCGCTGCATGATTTCGATTGTCTTACAAGCAGCTGCCGAAGCCATCACGTTCGAGCCATAAGTAAATGAGTGATTGTGGCCGGCTAATCCCATGTATTTTTCTTCTGTGAGGGTGGCGGCAACCTGGAATCCCGTGCCTCCCAATCCTTTTGCAACAGTCATCATATTCGGTTTCACATCAAAGTAATCAGCGGCAAACATCTTGCCTGTCCGACCGAATCCGGTTTGAATTTCATCAAAAATAAGTGCAATATCATGCTCATCACAGAGCTTTCTTAATTGCTTAAAGTACTCCTTAGGCGGAACGATGTTTCCTCCGTTACCGGAAATCGGTTCAATAATCATCGCGGCAATTTTTCCGTTACTCGCATATTCAATAAAATCATTAATTCTTTCTACACAAAGCATTCCGCATGAATCTGGCTTCTGATTGTAAAAACAACGGTTGCAATAGGGGTCAGGCACCTGTAAGCCAAAAGAAAACTGAGGGGGGAATGGCTCTCTTCGAAATGAATTTCCGGATAACGCAGACATCATATACGTTTGGCCAAGGTGGCTTCGGAATAAAGAAATGACATCTGTTTTTCCAGAATAGTTTTGAGCCATTTTAATAGCTCCTTCATTCGCAGCAGAGCCGCTGCTAACCTTAGGGTGAACTTTAGTGAGATTGTCGGGGGAGATTTCTACAAGTTTTTCAGCTAGTTTATTAACGGCGTTGGTTTGGTAGGAAGAAGTGACGTGTATCAGCTGGTCAGCCTGTTCTTTGACTGTATCAATAACTTCTTTATTGGTATAACCCAAATTTAAGTTGAAAGTAGCAGAGGCACAATCAATATACTCATTGCCCTCTGAATCGTACAAATAGATGCCTTCACCTCTTTCCATGACAACGTCATCCACTTTGTAATACAAACTGTCTGGATTCGTAATTTCTTTAGTCCCCACTACCAACACCCCTATTCATAAAATATGTAAAACTCGTTAATCATCGTATAAATTCTAGAAATTAATGTCAACTAGATAAATAGTAAAAATTGTTAACTATTTGTTAACGTTTGCATGAAGGGTTTCTATTCAAACTTCATATGTTATGATAGAAATAAATGGGTTTATTGTAAAAAAACTAAATACAAACAGAGTAAAAAGCTTATTTTTACTACCAGTCCTATTATGTAAATCCTAGGTGAGTATTATTTTTATTAAAGGAGATTAATGAATGAAAACTCGTTTACTGTGGATTGGATGTTTATCTTACGGATCAATCGCCTTTACTCTCGTTATCCTCGGTGCTGTCCTGCCGGAGTTGCTTTCCCATTACGCACAAAGCTACAGTAACGGCGGAGTATTAGTATTTTCGCAATTTATGGGGTTTTTAATTGGTGTACTGGGAATGCCTTATGCAGTAAAGAGATTGGGCCGAAGAAAAGTAGTTGTTATTGGACTTGCCATGATCAGCTGCGAATTGTTTATTTATTTCCTTCCTCCATGGCCTCTGCTTTTTCTTCTTGTCAGTATGGCTGGACTTGGCGCCGGACTCGTAGAATCTTGTGTAGGAACAATTATCCTAACAGCAATTAAAGAAAAACAAGCAATTGCCATGAGTAAGATGGAAGTAGCGTACGGTTTAGGAGCCCTTTTCATGCCGTTGCTGTCTGGTTTCTTAATCAGCAATAATGTATGGACATTGGCCTTTCTTGTTTTGGGGTTAAGTTCATTTCTTTTGATGCTTGTTTGGAGCCGAATGAGTTTTGGCAGTTTAGACGATTTGCTCATCCGTCAAACAAACACTTCGGGCAATGGTAAACAACAAGCACCTATCAGTTTTCGAAAACATGGCTTACTGTTTATTTCTTTAGCAGCTGCTTACTTCTTTTTTTATGGAGGCAGTGAAGTATCGATTGTTCACTTTATCCCTTCCATCTTCGCTGAAAAGTGGGAGATCTCTAACTCCTTAGCAACATTGACGGTAACAATATATTGGATCGGCATGATCATTGGCCGTTTACTGACTGGCCCGGTTTCCGAAAAACTAACCTATCATCGTTATCTAAGGCTGATTAACATCGGCGGCCTCATTTCACTTTGTATTTTAGCAATTAGTAATACGGCTTTTGCAGGATTTGTTCTGTGTTTCTTTTTAGGGTTATTTATGGCTGGTATGTTTGCCATTGCTTTAATTATCACCAATCAATTCTACCCTGGAAAAACAGAACAAACGACAAGCATGTTGCTCGCTGCCAATGGATTAGGCGGTTCTATCCTGCCAATCGCAGTCGGATGGAGTCTAGATGAGTTCCCCGTACAAACTGCATTTTGGTTATTTACGACTCTCATGTTGATCATGCTGGGGATTGTATTAGTATTAAAAATATTAGAGAACTTGAAAAGCAGAAAGCTCGATAAAATGAATACTGAAGAAAGCAAATCAGTACAGATATAAAACAAAAAAACCCAGCTCAATGAGCTGGGTTTTACCTTGCTTGGCGGCGTCCTACTCTCACAGGGGGAAACCCCCGACTACCATCGGCGCTGAAGAGCTTAACTTCCGTGTTCGGTATGGGAACGGGTGTGACCTCTTCGCTATCGCCACCAAACAAATTGAGAGTGTTCTCTCAAAACTAGATAACAGGTGTGACATCATGATTAGAAATGTGGTTAAGTCCTCGATCGATTAGTATCTGTCAGCTCCATGTGTCGCCACACTTCCACCTCAGACCTATCAACCTGATCATCTTTCAGGGATCTTACTTCCTTGCGGAATGGGAAATCTCATC